>NZ_CP047048.1:302158-604316 GCF_030408555.1 Corynebacterium aurimucosum
CCGATGGTCACGGTGCGCTTTTCCTTCAGGTCCTGGGAGACCATGGCGCGAACAGCCTCCGGGAGGAGGGAGGTCGGAAGAATTTCGTAGAGCACAGCGGTGTTGCCGGTGAACTCGTGCACGGTACCCGGTTCCGGGGACAGCTTGGCCACGATGAAGTCCCAGTACTCCCGAGTGGTCAGTGCCTTGTGCACCTTATCGATGGGCTGGTTGATGATAACGGTGTTTTCGCTACGGGTTGACATGAGTTACAGACTACCTTGGTAGACGTGCTAGATAAATTCCTGACCCTCGCTGACATTGACGGAGTCACTCTGGATTCCGAGACCACCTTCGCCGATCTCACGACGCTGCGCATCGGTGGTGCACCGCTGGTGACGGTGCGCTGCGCCAGCGCTGAGGCCGCCATCGCTGCGTTGGCAGCGCTTGACGAGTCCTCCCAGGACTACCTCGTCGTCGGCGGCGGCTCCAACCTCGTGGTGGCGGAAGGCCAGTTGGATGTCGTGGTGGTCACCCTCGACTTCGAGGACATCGACGTCACCGTGGCCAACGGACTCGTGCGCGCTGATGCGGGCGCGGCGTGGGATGACGTCGTGGCCCTGACCGTGGAGTGCGGTCTGGGCGGCATCGAGTGCCTCTCTGGCATCCCGGGCAATGCGGGTGCCGTACCAGTACAGAACGTCGGCGCCTATGGTGCGGAGACCTCCGACGTCCTCACGCAGGTCTACCTCTATGAGCGCGCTACGCGGACGGCCAAGTGGGTACCGGCCGAAGAACTGGAGCTGGCCTACCGTTACTCCAACCTGAAGTTCACTGGCCGCGGCGTGGTGTTGGCTATTGAGCTGCAGCTGACCACTGATGGATTATCCAAGCCGCTGCGCTTTGGCCAGCTCACTCAGAACCCCGGTGAGCGCCGTCCGGTCGCGGACGTCCGCGAGGAAGTACTGAAGCTGCGTCGCGGCAAGGGCATGGTGCTCGACCCAGACGACCACGACACTTGGTCAGCCGGTTCCTTCTTTACCAACCCCATCGTCGAGCCCGAGCTTGCCGATTCTATCCAAGCCACCGTCCGCGCCGCCCGCGGTGACGAGGATGCGGACCGCATGCCCCGCCATGCGGTGCCGGCAAGCGGCACCGCATCTGGAGAAGGAAAGGAAAAGCTGTCCGCTGCCTGGCTCATCGAGCGCGCTGGCTTTGCCAAGGGCTACCCGGGCGAAGGGGCCGGCGCCCGGGCAACGCTGTCTACCAAGCACACCCTGGCGCTGACCAACCGTGGTGAGGCCACCGCAGACGACATCGTTGCGCTGGCCCGCGACATCCGCGCCGGGGTTCAGAAGGCCTTCGGCGTGACG
Organism: Corynebacterium aurimucosum; assembly: GCF_030408555.1. Taxonomy (NCBI): domain Bacteria; kingdom Bacillati; phylum Actinomycetota; class Actinomycetes; order Mycobacteriales; family Corynebacteriaceae; genus Corynebacterium; species Corynebacterium aurimucosum. Next base: position 303,511 of record NZ_CP047048.1, read on the forward strand.
CTGGAGCCGGAGCCCATCTGGCTGGGTGTGAGCATTTAAGGAGGACTTGGGTGGCTAGGCCATGACGTTGAGCCACTCATCCTTGGCCGCGAGGAAATTGCGTGCGGCCTCCTGTGCGCCCTCGAGTGAGTGGTGGGCGCCCCAGCCACATTGCACCTCGTTGGCGGCGGGGACCTCGGTGGCGTTGAGGATGTCATTGAGCGAGCCCTCGACAGCGCGGAGCAGCTCGTCCTGTTCCATGCCGTTGGTGATGGCGTAGAAGCCGGTGCGGCAACCCATCGGAGCAAAGCCAATGAGCTTGTCGGTGTAGTTGCGCATGAAGTTGGCCATCATGTGCTCGACCGAATGCAGTGCTTCGGTGCCGAGGTGCTCTTTGTTGGGCTGGCAGAAACGCAGGTCATACTTGATAATCTCGACCCCGCCGCCCAGGTCAGTGCGGTCGGCGACGCGAATATAGGGGGCGTCGACAAGCCGGTGGTCAAGCTCGAAGGACTTTACGTTGATCTTGTTCTCGGAGTTCTTCTCAGTCATGCCTCCCCAGTGTAACCACGGCCTAGCCTGTGGCCCGAGTGTCCTTCCCCTGAATGCGGGCTGTGCCGCATACGCTGGTCAGATATGAGCGAAGAGGAGACCCGAGGCAACGCTATTCCGGCCGAAGAGCCAGAGACCATCGTGCCGTTTAAAAGCTCGACCATCCTGGAGGTCCAGGGCCACGATGAGGAGCGCGACCCTTTCTCCAGAGACAACCGGCTCCGCAAGGAGAGCTGGGGACTGGTCATCCGCCGCACGTGGAATGACTTCTTCCACGATGCCTTCATGGACCGCGCCGCCGGGATGACCTACTTCACGCTCATGGCTTTTGCACCTACGGTGCTGGCCGCCTATTCCATCGCTACGCTTATCTTCTCCTCCCGCCAAGCGGAAGTGGAGCAGCTGACTTCTGAGTTCATTGAGCAATACGTCCCCGGGTCGCTATCAGAACAAGCCCATACGGTCGTCGGCACGATTATCGGCTCCAGCGCGCAGGGTACGTTGGCTCTGATCATCTCCCTGGCCATCTCGCTGTTTTCGGCGTCGGCGTATGTGCGGGCCTTCTCGCGGACAGCCAATACCGTGTACGGCCGGGTGGAAGGCCGCGGCATCATCCACACGTGGGCGCTGATGTGGGGGCTGACAGCAGTCATCGTGGTCGGCGCGGTCATCGTGCTCTTTGCCAACTTGCTGCGTGATGCAGTTCTTAATGAAGGATTGATTCCGCTTGCACGCAACGTAGGACTAGAGGATGCCGCCACATACTTGGTGCGAATCTTCCTTCCGGTGTGGAACTGGCTGCGCTTTCCCGTCACGGTGGTAGTGGTGCTCACGCTCATCGCGGTGCTCTATCACTTCGGTCCCAACGTGCGTCCCGGGCGCTTTAGGTGGATAACCTCCGGTTCCGTGGTGGCGCTTGTAGGCACGGTCGTGTCCTGGGGTTTGGTAGGCCTCTACCTGAAGTACCTCGCTGCGGCCAGCGCTTATGGTGCGTTGAGCACGGTCATGGCGGTCTTCGTGGCCACGTGGTTGATGAACACTGTGCTAATCGTCGGCATCAAGATTGATGCGGAGGTGTTGTGCGCCAAGGAGCTGCAACTGGGAATGCACTCCGAGCGCTTCATCCAAGCCCCGCCGCGTGCCGATAGCTCCTCCCAAGCCCAGGCCCGCGCCCAGGAGAGCTTGGAGCAGAGAGCGCGTGAGATTTCAGATAATGCGCGGCGGGCGCAGGACGAGCCGGCAGAAGAATCAGAGGAAGAACGCGCCTAGTTGCCAAAACCTTGGCCCCGCGTTGCATGGATCGGCGCTAAGTTTGGCAGATAGGGCAGTTGTGCAGCCGAGGGAAGGTGTATCTTCCGCGCTGCGTGCCCAGCCGGTGAGTTGTCACTGCGCAGATTCTTCAGCTACCCGGCGGTGGCCCGCGGCCTTGTCTTGCCTGCGTTTATTGAGGAGGGCCGAGATGAGGAATCCAAACCCTATAACCGTTGCGGTCTTGGTTGCCCACTCATAATCAGCCATGAGCCAACCGATGAGGCACACAACGCTGAGCGAGCCGACTGCTGTCATGAGGAATTTTTCAATATTCATGCTTCCTCCTCTGGTTCGTAGAAGTCTCGCAATTAGGTAAACGGTGCTTTTATAGGAAAACTATCACGTAGTGATATGTGCGCAGGCAGAAAAGAAGCCGAGGAGGCCCGCTTCTTAGCGGACGTCGTCGGCTTGCTTTTAGGGGTTCCTCTGCGAAGGGGTGGCCTTAGGCGGAGGGGTAGGTGCCGTTATCGGTGAGGCGCGCGGAGTCGTCGAGAAGCATGGCAATCTCGGCGGCCTTGGCGTCGCGTGCTGGGAGGCGGCGGCCTTCGATGACCTCGAAGAGCGGGGCGCGGCCCAGCATGCCGGCCTCAAAGTGGGCGCGGCCAGCACGCAGGCGCTGCTCGGCGCGCTCACGCCATTGGGAAGCGGCATCCGCCCCACGCTGATGGGACACAGCCTGCTCAAACACGCCGGGGTGGGCGTAAACGATGAGCGCGCTGACGTGGCCGAAGCCAAGCGAGGTCAGTGCCGCTGCCTTCACGCTGCGTCCCGCCGCTGCGAGGTCCAGCGGGGAGCGCAGCCACACCAGGTTCGGCGCCTTCGGGGCGATGAGCGGGTCGACGCAGTCCAGGGACACGTTCGCCGGGATGCGGTGCGTGCGGAAGACGTCGATGATGCCGCCTGTCTGGAAGAGCGCGGCACCCGCCTTGGAGTGGCCGGTGAGTGTCTTCTGGGAGATGACGAACATCGGCTGATCCTCATCGCGGCCAATCGCCGGCCACAGCAGGGAGTGCAGCTCCGACTCGTTGGGGTCGTTGGCGTTGGTGGAGGTGTCGTGCTTAGACAGGACGCTGACGTCGTTGGGGGTGAGGCCCAGTCCGCGCAGCGAGCGCGCCAAGCGGGAGTTCTCCCGGCCGCGGCCAGCCCCCAGTGCACCCAGGCCAGGGGCCGGGATGGAGGTGTGGGCGCCGTCGCCATAGGAGGCGGCGTGCGCGACCACCGCGAGCACCGGCAGTCCTAAGTCGGCTGCTAATGAGGCACGAACGAGCAGGACCGTGCCGCCGCCCTCGCCTTCGAGGAAGCCGCCGCGGCGGCGGTCGTTGGCGCGGGAGATGAAGCGATCATCGATTCCCTTGGCGGTCATCTTGGCGGTCTCCGCGGTGGCGTTCATATCGCCGAAGCCCTGGAGGGACTCCACCTGGACATCGTCGATACCGCCGGCCACGACCACATCGGCCTTGCCCAAGGCAATCTTGTCCACGGCCTCCTCAATCGACACCGCTGCGGTAGCGCAGGCGCCGATGGGGTGAATCATGGAACCGTAGCCGCCCACCAGGGACTGCATGGTGTGCGCCGCGATGACGTTCGGCAGGGCCTCCTGCAGGATGTCGGACGGGCGCTCCTCACCGAGGAAGCGGGTGACGAAGACCTTGTGCAGGGATTCCATGCCACCGATACCGGTGCCCTGCGTGGTGGCTACTTGGCCCGGGTGGATGGAGCGCAGCAGCTCCGCCGGGGAGAAGCCGGCCTGGGTGAAGGCATCCACCGCGCTGACCAGGTTCCACACCGCCATGCGGTCCAGGGAATCGAGCATGTGCTCTGGGATGCCCCACTTGGCGGCGTCGAAGTCATCCGGCATCTGGGCGGCGACGGTGCGGGTCAGCGTGGCCTTGCGCGGGACCTTGACGGTGGCACCCTGGCGGCGGGTGACCTGCCATTCGCCGTCCTCCTCGACGATGCTGACGAACTCCGGGTCCGCGTCCTGGATATCGCGGGCGGTGGCCTCCGAATCCACGGTGAAGGTGACGTCGCGGTCGAGGAAGACGGTGGTCAGGTCGATGGAGCCGCGGTCGGTGAGGTGGTACTTATCCGTCAGGGTGCGCACGCCGGAGCGTGCGACGACCTCATCGCGGAAGCGCTCGAAGATGTCCTCCTCGGCGATCTCCTCATCGCTCTCCACGACGAACCAGCCCGGGTGTGGGTCCTCGCGCCATTCCACCAGCCCGGTCATCCAGGCCAGCTCCAGTACGCCAGCGGCGGTCAGTTCCGCGGAACCCTCGCGCTGCAGGCCATACTCGGCCTCGAAGCGCGTGCGGCCGGAGCCCCACGAGGAGACCTCGCCGATACCGGCGATGACCACCATGTCCTCCAGGTCCGTGGTGACTTGGCCAACTTCTTCCTCCAGGCCGGGCTGTACCGCTTGGACCTGGTTGGGCAGCGCGGTGATGGTGGCGGGGGCGTCCTTTTCCTCATGTGCAGCTGCGCCAGTGGTTCCTGCCGGCTCCACATCTGCGGCGAGCTCCTTGAGGGAGAAGCCCTCCAAGCCGCCGGTGAGGTCCTTCTCCACCGGGGCGTGAGCTGCCTGCTCGCGCGAATCGGCGCTGGCCAGGTCCATGAGCTCGGCGGAAATCTCCTCCGGGCTCCACACCTTGATGCCGGCTTTCTCGGCAGCGGGCACCAGCCCATCGTTGCCGCCCATGAGGTGCGTGCCGGCGACCCAGCCGATCTTGGCCTGCGCCAGCGTGACACCCTGCGGCCAACCGGCTTCGACTTTCCACTTGTTGAGGATGGCATCGAGTGCGGCCTTGACCTCGCCGTAGGCGCCGTCGCCACCGAAGGTGCCGCGGTTGGGCGAGCCCGGCAGGACAACGTGGCAGCGCTTGTCCATATCCTCCTGGCTCAACCTCGCCAGCCCCGCAATGGTGCGTTCGACGGACCACAGCAGCAAGCGGGCCTGGGCCTCGGTGGTGCCGGAGGCATCCGCCAGCGAGCCGGATACGCTCGGCGCGGCGAAGGGGAAGGCCAGCGTCGGGGTAAGGGCCGGCTTGAGGATCTTGACCTCGTTGCCCACGGACTCGCGCTGTTCGGTGCCGATCCAGTTGATGAGCGCGTCAATATCGCGGAAGCTGGACAGGTTCGCCGGGACCAGCCACAGGGCGGAACCAGCAGCCCCGTGCTCGGCGTAGAGCGTGCGCGCGAATTCCTTGCGGGCCTGGCTGACACGAGAGGCAGTCATGATGACGGTTGCGCCGCCCTCCAGCAGACGCTCCACCAGCGCGGTGGCGATGGAACCAGGGGCAGCACCCGTGACCAGGGCAACCTCACCGGCAAACGCGCCGGGGGTGGTGTCCACGGCGGCCTTGGCGATATCCTCGCGCTTCCACCAGCGCGCCTGACGCGCCAGATCCTCGCCGGCACCGCGGAAGCTGTCCACCGGGTACTCGGCCTGGCCCAGTGCCAGGCGGGCGAGGCGCTCGCGGGCGATGGCCCAGGAGTCGTCGAAAAGCACGGCCTTGTTCGCATCGAAGGACGGTGTGACGGACTTGAGCCAGCCGGAGCCGAGCTCTGCCTCGACGGCATCGATGACGGTGGTATCCGGTGCCTCGATGAGCTCCGGTTCGGAGTCCAAGCCCAGCTGGGAAAGAACCTGGCGGGCAACAGTAGCCAGCACACCGCTCTCACCGGTGACGGTCTCGGCGAAAGCATCCAAAGCAGCAGAGTCAACCACGGCACCGCCACCGGCACCACCGGCGGCCGCGCCCTTGGACACGGAGGCACCGTGGGTAGCGGCGACGGCTTGGACGGCGGCGTCGATCAGCTCGTGTGCTGCGGACTTCGAGGTAGCGCTCGCCGGCACGGTGCTCAGCGAGCCGCCGCGCACGGAGTCCTCTTCACGGGAGCCGAGCAGGATCTCCGCCTCGACGTGGGCAACCCAGGATTCGGGCAGGCCCCAGGTTCCGGTGACGTAGTCCGCCACGGCGGTGGGCTTGAGACCCGCAGCGCCGAAGAGCTGGCGCAGGCGCGCGCCGACGGCCTCACCCAGAACCGGGCCGAAAGCGGAGTAGCCCGGGGCGGCGGTGGCGACCTTCTCGCGCAGCGTGGCCACGTCGGCATCGGCGGCGCCATCGATGGCCGGCACGCCGATTTCCGCGGACATGTCCATGAGCAGCTGGTTGCGGCGCGAGGACACGCCGTTGGTCAGCTCTTCTACGGTATCGGAGTCCGTGATCTGGTCCACGCGGATCTTGTTCTGGAAGGCGAAGAGCACCATGATGGCCTCTGCCGCACCAAAGCGCAGCTCGGGGGCGTCGCCGGAGGCAGCTGACGCGGTAGGTGCAGGAGCCGGTGTAGCTGGCTCGGCCGCAGCCGGAGCCTCGGCAGCCTCGACTGGTGCCTCGCTGGCTTGCGGAGCTTCCTCCGCAGCGGATTCCGGTGCCGGTTCGGCGGTGGGGGCTTCGGAGACGTCGGCAAGCATGACCTGCTCCTGGTCGCGCTCCACATTGAGCACGCGGATGGTGCCCTCCGGGATGCCGGCGACGGCCAGCGAGCGGGTAGCCAGGTTGGTCAGCGTCGGGGAAGAAGCCAAGCCGACCTCGATGATCTGCTCGACCTTGCCGAAGAGGAGCTCCTGGGTCTCAATCCAGCGCACCGGCGAAGCGAACTGCCAGGACAGCAGCTCGATGAGCAGCAGGCGGGCGAGCTCGTGCTCGTTCAGGTCCTCCGCCTTCAGCCCGTCCAGCTTGCCGGAGGGAGCCAGCGGTGCCACGGCGTCGACGAAGTCCTGGGTGAGTTCGAAGGGGCGGGCCACCAGGTTCGGGATGTAGCGGCCTACCAGGGCATCCAGGTCCAGCTCCTGCGGCAGCAGCTCATCGAGCTTCTCCGCGAAGGCCGGAACGCCCTCGCGCAGTACGCGGGAGTGGAAAGGAACATCGATACCCGGGACCATGACCGCCGCGCGCGGGGCGATGGCATTGGCCTTATCCACCAGAGCTTTGAGTCCTTTCTTGGTGCCGGCGACGGAGTACTGCTGGCCGCGGATGTTGTAGTTAACAATCTCCAGGAACTCACCGGTGGCCTCGGAGACCTCAGCCACCCAGGCGTCGACGCTGTCTGCATCAATGCCGGCCATGTTCGGGCGCAGAGCCGCCATGGCGTACTCGGAGTTGCCCTCCGCATCGCGCGGGACGAGGCTGCCCATGGCGGAGCCGCGGGAGTAGACGATGTCGATGACCCCCTCAAGGTCAAAGATATTCGCCAGCGAAGCCAGCGCGGTGTACTCGCCCAGGGAGTGACCGGCGAAGTAGGAGGTCGGGGCCAGGGCGTCCTCGGCGCGCAGGCGCTCGGTCTGGGCATAGGCCACCACAGCCAGGGCCACCTGCGTGAACTGGGTCAGGTGCAGCACGCCCTGCGGGTGGCGGAAGGTGGTGCCGCGAACGGTCAGCTCCGTCGGGTTCTCATCGATGACTTTCTGGATGCTAAAGCCGAGGTTCTCGCGGGTATGCACATCGGCGCGGCGCCAGGCTTCGCGCGCTGCCGGGGAGGCCTGACGGTCGCCCTTGCCCATGCCTTCGGCCTGGATGCCCTGGCCGGGGTAGACGTACGCCGTGGTCGGCGCGGCAAGCAGGGCCTGGCCGCGGGAGACGACTTCGCCCTCGATGCGGCAGGTGACTTCGAGGGCCTGGTGGATGCCCTTGCGGCCGACGCGCTCGACGGTGACCTCGATGTCATCGCCCAGCTGCACCATGCCGTACATGGAGTAGGTCCAGCCCACCACGCGGCCGTGGCGTCCGGCCACCTGCTGTGCCGCGGCCGAGAGCCACATACCGTGCACCAGCGGTGCCTGCAGGTTAACCAGCTGGGCCGCGTTATAGGAGGTGTGAATCGGGTTATAGTCGCCGGAGACCAGCGCAAAGGGCGTCATGTCCTGCGGGGCGGTGACGGTGGCGCGGTCGATAAAGGAGCGCGGTGTCGGCACCACCTTGGTGGCGGACTTGCCGCCTCCCCACTCCGGTGCTTGGCTCGGTGCGGCGGTGCCGGTGGCGCGGCCGCGGATGGCAAAGCGGTGCATCTGCGTGGCTACGATGTCACCGGAAGCGTGATCCTTGAGCTCGAGCTCCACCGTGACGATGCGTCCGGAGACGGATTCCTCGATGGCGGTGCAGGAGGAGGTGACGTCGATCTGGCGGCCGTCGGCAAGCTGCTCCAGCGGCACGCGCAGGTCGATGACGTGGTCCAAGTGCACCGCGTTAAGCAGGCCTTCGATGACCGGGTAGCCATCCTCTAGGCGGCCGGAGCCGAGCGCGGCATAGATGGCCGGCCAGCACGGGCCGACCAGAACATCCGGGGTGCCGGCTTTCTCTGTGGAGGACTCACCGCAGGTCACCGCGCTGTGTGCGGAGAGCAGCGAAGCAGGGAAGTGGAAGGAGTAGCCGGACTCGACGGTGGGCATCTTAGTGATCTCATTGCCCTGCTCCGCCGTGGAGCCGACACCAGCCAAGCCCTCCAGGAGGGTGAAGACGGAGTTAGGCAGGCGCTCCTCGGAGACCACCGGGGAGCCACCCGTGGCTACATCCTCCGGCAGGTCCACAGGGACGGTGACCTCGCGAACGTAGAAGGGGCGCTGCTCCTCCGGCAGGTCATCCCAATAGGAGTCCGCCGTGATAACAATCTCCCAGTTGCCTTCAGCATCCTGGCGCAGGTCGAAGGCGTTCTCATCCATCTCATAAGCCGGGTTGGCCATGAGGTGGCCGTGCCACAGAAGGGTAGGAGAAGTGCGCAGGAATGCGGCCTCATCGGCGGCGGAGTTCAGGCGGGAGAAAGCCTTCTGCGGCTTGACTCCCTGCTCCAGCAGCGCATCCGTGGTGGCCTGCTCGAAGCGGGCAAGCAGGTCCGCCACGGGCTCGTTCTTCTTGGTAATGCCGGCCACGGCCACGGGGCCGGGGATGATGCGCACCTGGTCAGCGGTGTAGCGCTCATCCTGTGCCTGCCAGAGGGTGTCCTTGCCAAACCAGGACTTCAGGTCACCGTCCAGGGCCGGTACCCACGGCATGGGCTTGACGTGCTTGTAGTGCAGGGAAATCCACCAGGCGGCATCGCGCGCGGAGACCTCGGTGGTGCGTGCGGCAGGGTAAGCATCCAGCAGCTTGGCCACGGCCTGCGGGGCATCGTGCACAGCTTCCACAGCGGGGAAGAGGGTTTCAATCTGGCCGTGGTCGGCCGGGTTCAGGCGGGCCTCAACGCGGTGCAGGAGATCGAAGAAGCGATCATCCCAGCTCGGATCCACGAACGGGTGGGCCAGCTTCACGAAGCGCTCGAGCCACTCCGCGTAGGTCATGGACTCCACATCGCCGAAGTAAGGCTTGCAGGTCTTGGCCAGGGCGTCGATGATCTCCTGGCGGTGGGCCGGGTATTCCTCGATGCTCAGGGAAGTAATCAGGCGCGAGGCCGCGGCGAAGGAATTATCCAGGTCGTGGATGTCCGCCAGCAGGTGGGACTGCGAGGATGCAACGCCGTGCGCGCCGGTGCCGCGGCCGACCCATCCGCCGTTCTTGGAAGGCGAAATGCCTTCCGTGTTGACCAGCAGGTCCTTCACCGAATCGGTGGCCTTGGCTTCCTTGGTGGCCATGGCGACGGTGCCGAGGAAGACGGCGTCGACAGGCATGGCCGGCATAGCGTGCTTCTTCGCCCACTCACCGGTGAGGTAGGAGGTGGCGCGATCCGGGGAGGCGATGCCGCCGCCGACTGCCAAGTAGACGTTGGGGTGCTGGCGGATTTCGGCGTAGGTATCCAGCAGCATGTCATCCAGGTTGACCCAGGAGTGGTGGCCGCCGGCGTGGCCGTCCTCGACCTGCATGATGATGCGGTCCTCCGGGTAGGCTGTGGCGATGGCCAGCACATCCCGGATCTGCTTCGCGGTGCCGGGCTTGAAGGAGATGAAGGGGAAACCATCGGCGTGAAGGCGGTCCAGCAGCTCGCCAGCTTCCTCTACTTCCGGGATACCGGCGGAGATGCACACGCCGTTGAAAGCCGCACCGGCCGCGCGTGCCTTGGGCACGATGCGCGCCTGGCCGAAGTGCAGGTTCCACAGGAAGCGGTCAAAGAACATGGTGTTGAACTGCGCCGTGCGGCCAGGGCGCAGGTGCTGCTCCATTGTGGCCAGGTGGGCGCGGAAGACCTCATCGGAGTACATGCCGCCGCCGGCCATCTCCGTCCAGTGGCCAGCGTTGGCTGCCGCGGCCACGATCTCACCATCAGCGGAGGTCGGCGTCATGCCGCCCAGCATGATCGGGGACAGGCCCGTGAGATCGGAGAAGCGGGTCTGGGTATAGGTGCGGCCATTGGGAAGCTCGATGGTGCGCGGGGCGAAGTCAGCGTAGTTCAGGGCCTTGGGCAGTTCAGCGCCCGGCGTCGCCAGCGCATCAAGCTCCTGCGGGGTGGCGGCCGAGACCACCGTGACTCCCGTGCCTTCCACCACGCGGCGGGTGATGTTCGCCAAGGCGCGGTCGAGAACAATGAGGTGCTCGGAGTCGAGCGCGGCGAGCGTGGCCGGCCAGTCGTGTTCGGTGACCAGGATGGCTTCGGCCTGGGTGCGGGCCTCATCCACGTCGAGGCCGCACTTCTGAGCCAGGTCTATGGTGCGCTCGGCGGCTGGGGCGAGCACCGGGTTGTGGAAAGGAAGGGCCACGGGCAGCTCATCAAAGCGGGGGCTGAGCTCATCGCCGCCGACGGTACGCTTCTCCAGCTCGGCGTTGAAGCTCTTCACGGCCTCGTCGATGGCGGTGCGGGTGGCAGCCAGGTCCTCCGGGCTGCCGGACAGCGCAAAGTGGCGGCGGCCGTTGACCACGGCGATGGCGGCGGTGCCGTGCAGGTACTCGGTGATGAAGCTGCGCTCCAGGCCGCGAATGGACAGCATCTGGAAGCGCGGATCGGAGCCGTTGACCGCGCTGGCGGCGGTGCCCATCAGGATGGCCAGGGCCAGGGCTTGCGCTGGCTTGTCGACGGCCAACGCGCCCAAGCTGCCCTGCGAATGCCCAGCGCGCTCGTCGATGTCGACGCCCAGGTCACGCAGCTGCTCGATAGCGGCAATCTGGCCGAGGACGATGCCGGGGATGGAGACCGCCGGCAGGGCATCGAGGGACGTGGACTCGGTGGAACCCGCAATGAGCTGCTCGAGGCGCTCGAGCGCGCCGGGGCACGTGGAGGCGATGGTGCGTGCGGCGGGGCCGGTGAGGCTGCGTGCCTGGGCGAGGGTCTCGCGCAGGGTGTCAGCAGTGGCGGCAGACTGCGCGGCGGTGGCGATGAAACCCTGCCAATCGGAGCCTTGTCCGGCGAAAAGTACGGCCGGGCGGGGCATGGAATGCAGCATAGTAACAGGCATCTTTCCTCTTTTGAGCTGATGGGGAACGGTTTTATGAAGAGCTGTGGGCAAGATTAGTTAGCCCTACAGAACAATCATGATGTGCCACCGTAGTCGAAGCCTTCGCACAAAGCGGCCTCCCGCGCGGAAAATGTGAGGTTTTTCTCACGTTTGGGTTGTGGGGGTACTCGCCGCGTCGCCGCCGCGCGAAGTTGCGCAACCTTTTGTATTCTTGGCCTCACTGCAGCGGCTCGGGGAGGAGCAGGGGTGGCTCAGCATCGGTTCGCGCAGCATGAAAGAAAAGAAAACAAGGGGGGACTATGCCTCAATCAGCAACCGAGAAAACAAACAAGACACCAGCTCGGCTCAGCAAAAGCCGAGTCATCAAAACCATGACCAAGCTGGCCGGAAAGCTGGAGGAAGATTCCTCCACCGGCTTGCCCACCATCAAAATTGCCGGCGGTCTCTTAAGTATCGACGTCAACGAGGACAAGGGCGGCCTCTGTGTCCTTGGGTATTGGGGCGGTGCAGTGCGCTTCAACCCGGACCGGCAGCCTTTGCGCATGGAGGTCAATGATCTCAACGGCGGTGGAATCTCTGGCAACCTCGTTGCCGAGCCCTGTGGAAGCTCTACTATGCATACCCACCTGCTGGTCCTTGCGCCGCCTTATCTGCCGTCGACGGCCACGAATGCTCAGCTCAAGAGCATTATCGCGGGCTATGCGGCCGAAATGTCGGCGGTCTTCGCGCGCCTAGATGAGCAGTTTCCGGAAGAGCCCTCCAAGCCACGGAAGGGGTCTGGGCTTAAACCGGTATCGCCCCACTGTTTCAGCGAGGCTTATGGGGTTTCAGCGGTGGGGATGTGGCGGGTGCACGAGCGCGCCACGCGCCTGGCAATGATCGGCACGCCCGTTCACGTGGTGGACCACCGGAACGGGGCCGTGAGCATCCTCATCAATGAACACGTGATCACTATTGAATCCGCTCGTGATGGCTCCGGGGATATTGAACTCCGCCTCGTCACGCCCTCCGGCCGCTGTGCGTGCGACCTTGATGCCCTCGTGCGCTGGGCCGAGTTTATGAATGATGATCAATATGTCTACTCCGCGCGCATCGAGGTGGTGAACCTCGATGGCGGCGATGGGCAGGACCTGGTCTTGGTGGCCACGGCCCGCATTCCCACGAAGTGGGGCTACACCGATGAGCAGCTGGATTGGCAGCTCAGCACGTTGGTGAGCCAGCTTGTCGGTGCTGGTGAAGCGTTCTACCGAACCTTCAACCCCACGCGCGTGATGCGCTATATCGACCGCGCGGCTTAGGCGGAAGCTTCTTTGCCGAGCAGTTTGAGGAGGTCCTGCTGCACTTCGCGGCGGCGGACCTTGCCAAGCTGGTCGGAGGCCAGGTGCTCGAAGTGGTAGAAGGTGCGCGGTACCTTGTAGCGGGTCAGGCGCTCGCGGCAGTAGTCCTTGAGGCCCTCTGGATCGAGCACCGCGCCATCCTCCAGGATGATGCAGGCCACGACATCCTCGGAGCCGTCCGCGCGCGGACGGCCGACGATGGCCACGTTGGTAACGTCCGGGTGCTGGCGGATAACGTCTTCCACTTCGGCCGGGTACACATTGAAGCCGCCGGTAATGATCATTTCCTTGATGCGGGAGACGATCTTGATGAAGCCATCGGATTCCATGATTGCCATGTCACCCGTGCGGTACCACCCTTCGTGGAAGGACTGCTCGGTGGCCTCCGGCATGTTGAAGTAGCCTTTGAACACCTGCGGCCCGCGCACGAGGAGTTCGCCCGCGGTGCCATCCGGCTGGGTCTCGCTGAGGTTGTCTGGGTTGCCGATGCGCACCTCGGTATCCGGGAAGGGGATGCCGATATAGCCGGGGCGGCGGTTCTTGTTGAGCGGGTTTGCGGCCACGATCGGCGAGGTTTCCGTGAGCCCATAGCCCTCCACGAGCAGGCCGCCGGTCAGCATCTCCCATTCCTCAACGATCTCCTCTGGTAGCGCTGCTGCGCCCGAGAGGCTGTTCCCGATGCCGTGGAGATCGATGTTCTGTTCCTTGGCTGCCTCCATAACCTTGGAGTAGATCGTGGGCACGCCCGGCATCCAGGTGGGGAGGCGCTTCTTCATGATGTCGAGGAGCAGAGGAACCTTCGGTGCAGGGGTGAGGACCAGCTCGCCGCCAATGTGTACGCCAAGGGCGGCGATGAGGGTGAGTCCATAGACGTGGAAGAGGGGGAGGGCGGCGAGCATGCGCTCGGGCTTCTTGCCCAATTCGGGCACCCACGCTTCCGCCATCTTCATGTTGCAGTACAGGTTGGAGTGGGTCAGCTCCGCTCCCTTGGGTCTGCCGGTGGTTCCGGAGGTGTAAAGGATTAGTGCGGTATCGTCGCGGTTGACCTTGGCGTCTTCGAGCTTCTGGCCCTGCCCGCCGATGGCGCGGCCCGTGAGCGTGCTCCACGGAACGGTGTTGGGGGCGGGAACTGAAAGCTCGGCCCGCTTGTCCTTAATGAAAGGAAGGGGCAAGCGCAGTAGCAGCTGCTTGGGGCGCGGCATGGCCTCAATCATGTTGACCGTAACGATCGTCTCCAGCGGCGTGGAATCACGCAGCTCCTCAAAGACCGGGCTCGCCTTATCCCAGACCACGGCCACGCGGGCGGCGTGGTCCTGGAACAGGGGCTCGAGCTCAGCAGCGGTGTAGAGCGGGTTATGCTCCACGACGGTCGCCCCAAGCTTCAAGATGGCATAGAAGACCGCCACGTGCTGGGGGCAGTTGGGGAGCGCTACGGCGACGCGGTCACCGGGGCGAATGCCGAAGGCCTTAAGCCCCGCTGCGGCGGCGCGCACGTGGGTGTCGAGTTCGCGGTAGGTCATCTGGTGACCAAAGAACCACGTGGCGGGCCTTTCGCCGAATTCCTCCACGGTTTCTCGGTAGGAGTCCAAGAGCGTTTCGGTGCCGTAATCCAGATTGGGTTTAGTCCACTCAGGGTAATACTGGAGCCAGGCTTTCGTCTCAAAGGCGGAGGGGGCCTGGGCAGGGGATTCGGTCATGTTCGCGAACTCCTTAGGTGGTCAAACTTATTATGTGTGGAACAGTATAACCAACTTGTGACAGAAGTCTCGCAAAAATTAGCAAAGTTGCTTCGAGGAGTGAAAATACAATAACCCCGGTGATATGCGTCTATCGCGCAGGGATCGCTCCGGGGCTATGGAGTGCTACTTCTCCGCCTTGAGGCGCTCGAGTAGATCCGCCTGAACCTCGCGGCGGCGAATCTTGCCCAGCTGGTCCGTGGCCAGCTTCTCAAAATGGTAGAAGGTGCGCGGCACCTTGTAGCGAGTCAGGCGCTCGCGGCAGTAGTCCTTGAGGCCTTCGGGGTCGAGCGCGGCGCCGTCGTTCAGCACGATGCAGGCCACGACGTCCTCCGAGCCGTCCGAACGCGGGCGGCCCACCACGGCGGCCTCCGCCACGTCTGGGTGGTCCAGCAGCGTTTCCTCAACCTCGCCGGGGTAGACATTGAAGCCGCCGGTGATGATGATTTCCTTAATGCGGCTGACCAAGCGGATGAAGCCATCTTCCTCCATCACGCCCATATCACCGGTGCGGAACCAGCCATTGTGGAAGGCCTTCTCGGTGGCTTCCTCATCGCCGAAGTAGCCCTTGAAAATCTGCGGGCCGCGGGCCAGGACCTCACCTTCTTGGCCGTCCGGCATGGTCTCATCCAGGTTCTCCGGGTTGGCGATGCGAATTTCGGTATCCGGGAAGGGGATGCCCACGTAGCCGGGGCGGCGGTCGTTGCTCATGGGGTTGCCCACGATGATGGGCGAACACTCCGTCAAGCCATAGCCCTCCACGAGCAGGCCACCGGTGTACTTTTCCCACTTCTCCACGGTATTGACCGGCAGGGTCGAGGCACCGGAGAAGGCCGCGCGCACGCCATCGAGGGAGACGTCGTTTTCTTCCGCCTTCGCCACAATGCGCTCGTACAAGGTCGGCACACCCGGCACCCAGGTTGGGGTGTGCTTCTTCATGAGATCCATGATGAGCGGCATCTGCGGGCTCGGAAGCAGCACCAGCTCGCTGGCGATGAGCGGCGCCAAGGTGGCGTTCATGGTCAGGCCATAGGCATGGAAGAAGGGGAGGGCGGCGAGCATGCGCTCAGGGGAATCGCCCAGGCCCGGTACCCAGTGCTTGCCCATCAAGATATTGGAGAAGAGGTTGCCGTGGGTCAGCTCCGCACCCTTGGGGTTGCCGGTGGTGCCGGAGGTGTAGAGGATCAGCGCGGTGGTGTCCTTGGTGACTTCCTCCGGGGTGATGACGTCAGAACCATCGCCGCCGATCGCGTTGCCCACGAGGGATTCCCACGGCACCGTATTCGGGGCCGGGGCGGTGAGCTGATCGCGCTTGGACTTCAGCGGCGGAATAGGCAGGCGCAGGGCTAGGCGCTGCGGAGTCGGCATCGCGTTGATCATGTTGATGGAGACGACGGTCTCCAGGGAGGTCGTCGGACGCAGCTTCTCCAACGTGGAGGCCGTCTTATCCCATGCAATGGCGATGCGTGCGCCGTGGTTCTTAAACAGGCCCTCCAGCTCGTGGGCGGTGTAAAGCGGGTTGTGTAGCACCGCGATGGCGCCCAGCTTGAGTACGGCCCAAAAGGCGGAGATGAACTGCGGGCAGTTGGGGGCGACGATGGCAACGCGGTCTCCCGGGCGCACGCCGAAAGCGCGGAGGCCGGCGGCTGCGCGGCGGACCTGCTTGTCCAGCTCGGCATAGGTCTGCGTGCGGCCGAAGAAGTAGGTTGCCGGCTTGTCGGGGTGGAGCGCGAGGTTGTTGTCGTAAACGTCGAGAAGCGTGGTGTCCCCGTACTCCAAGCTGTGCGGGGTCCACTCCGGGTAGTACTGGAGCCACGCCTTGGACTCGTATGCCGACATCGATTCACCTTTCGGTCGCGTAGGTTGAGGTACGGGCCAGTATAACGCGGCTCGTTTCGGGATACACTGGAAAATTATGCGCATCGCGATGATTTCCATGCACACCTCGCCCCTTGAACAGCCCGGTTCCGGGGACGCGGGCGGCATGAATGTCTATGTTCTTAACACTGCCCGCCAGCTCGCGCGCCTCGGCGTAGAGGTCGATATTTTCACTCGCGCCACGCGCCCCAGTCAGGGGGAAGTGGTGGACGTCGAGGAGCGCCTGCGCGTCATCAATATTGTGGCGGGACCCTATGAAGGCCTCAGCAAGGAGGAACTGTCCACGCAGCTGGCCGCGTTCACGGGCGGCATCTTCAACTTCGCGCGCTGTTTTGAGGTGGAGTATGACGTCATCCACTCCCACTACTGGCTCTCCGGCCAGGTGGGCTGGCTGCTGCGTGACCTTTGGGATGTCCCTCTCGTCCACACCGCACATACGCTGGCCGCGGTGAAGAACGTGCACCGCACGCTCGATGACACCCCGGAAACCGAAGCCCGCCGCATTTGCGAGCAGCAACTGGTGGATAACGCCGACATCCTGGTGGTCAACACCGCCCAGGAAACCCGCGATCTGATCGAGCACTACGACGCCTCGCCGGAGAATATCGTCGTGGTCTCCCCGGGTGCCGATACCGAGCTGTATACCCCAGGTACAGACCGCATGACGGAGCGCGCCCGCCGCCAGCTGGGCATCCCGCTACACACCAAAGTCGTGGCCTTTGTGGGCCGCCTGCAAAAGTTTAAGGGCCCCGACGTGCTCATCCGCGCCGCCGCGGAGCTGATGGAGCGCGATCCGGATCGACGCCTGCGCGTGATCATCTGTGGCGGTGCCTCCGGAGCGAATTCCTCGCCGGATGCCTACCACAACCTCGCTCGCGAGCTGGGGGTGGAGCGCGTCGTGCGCTTCCTGAGCCCGCGCCCGCCGCAGGAGCTCGTGGCCATCTATCAAGCCGCGGATATCGTCGCGGTGCCCAGCTATAACGAGTCTTTCGGGCTGGTAGCCATGGAAGCGCAGGCCTCCGGAACGCCCGTGGTGGCAGCGGCCGTCGGCGGCTTGCCTATTGCCGTCGCGGATGGTGACACGGGCTTGCTCGTCCACTCCCATTCGGCGCAGGATTGGGCTGACGCGCTAGAGCAGTTGCTTGACGACGACCCCCGCCGCATCGCCATGGGCGAAGCCGCCGTCGATCACGCCCAGCAGTTCAGTTGGGCAGCGGCCGCCACCCAGCTGGAGAATATTTATGCCGATGCGATGAGTATCGAGATTCCGGACTGTCATGCGCGCCGGGCAATCGGATACTAATCCCACATAAATGGGCGTAAACCCACACTTAGGGGTGATGTGCTCGGGTTCACAGGCGAGCCGCCGAAAAACGTGGCATGCTGGTGTTTATGAGTAACGGAAAGCTGATTCTACTTCGACACGGACAGTCCGAATGGAACGAGTCCAACCAGTTCACCGGTTGGGTTGATGTCAACCTCACCGCCAAGGGTGAGGGCGAGGCCAAGCGTGGCGGCGAGCTGCTCAAGGAACAGGGCATCTTGCCGAATATCGTCTACACCTCCCTGCTGCGCCGTGCCATCCGCACCGCCAATATTGCGCTCAACGCTGCGGACCGCCACTGGATCCCGGTTGTGCGCGACTGGCGTCTCAACGAGCGCCACTACGGCGCCCTGCAGGGCCTCAACAAGGCAGAGACCAAGGATAAGTACGGTGAGGAGCAGTTCATGGCATGGCGCCGTTCTTACGGCACCCCGCCGCCGGAGCTGGAGGATGGCGCCGAGTACTCCCAGGCCGGTGACCCGCGCTACGCCAACCTGGATCAGGTTCCGCGTACCGAGTGCCTGAAGGATGTCGTCGAGCGCTTCGTTCCTTATTTCGAGGAGGAAATCCTCCCGCGCGCCAAGAAGGGTGAGACCGTTCTCATCGCCGCACACGGCAACTCCCTGCGCGCGCTGGTCAAGCACCTGGATCAGATCTCCGATGAGGAGATTGCCGGCCTTAATATTCCAACTGGCATCCCGCTGGTCTACGAGATCACCGAGGACGGATCCGTGGTGAACCCGGGCGGTACCTACCTGGATCCGGAAGCTGCTGCTGCCGGCGCTGCCGCCGTGGCCGCTCAGGGTGGAAAGAACTAAACACCGAGCAAGCTGCGTGCTGCGCACAATCCCCAGGGAGCATATACTCCTTGGGGATTCTTTGTAGGGGCGTGAATGATTGTGGAACTGGTTTTAGCTTTTCTTGCCGGCGTGGTGGCCTGTGGCCTGGCCATTCCGGTAGTTACTCGGTTCCGTGAACGCATGGAGCGCCGCCGCGTCCGCGATGCGGATGCCAACCAGGTCACCAGCGTGAGCCAGGTCCTGCATCTCGCCGTGGCGGGCTCGCCGGCCGGTATGACGGTGCTCTCGCGCGACAAAGAGGTCATCTTTTCCAACCCTGCGTCCCATCAAATGTCGATGGTGCACGACCGTGCCGTGAACCCCGATATTTGGAAGGTCGCGGAGGAGGTCTTCGACGATAAGGAGACCCGAACGCTGGATCTTGCCATTCCCAAGCGGCGCACCGGTAACCGCGTAATCCAGGTACGCGCGGTGGTTCAGCCGCTGACGCTGAACGACGATCGCTTCGTCATCGTCTACGGCACCGACGAGTCCGAATCGGTGCGCATGGAATCTGCCCGCCGTGACTTCGTGGCTAACGTGTCGCACGAACTGAAGACCCCGGTCGGCGGCATCGCCCTGTTAGCCGAGGCCCTCCTCGAAGACACGGGGGATCCCGAGCACGTCGAGTACTTCGGCAGCAGGGTGCAAAAGGAAGCCGCTCGCATGGCCGAGATGGTCAGCGAGCTGATTTCCCTGTCCAAGCTGCAGGGTGCGGAGGCGCTGCCAGAGATGGAGCCGCTTGACCTCGATGACGTCATCGATGAGGCCATTACCCGCAACCAGCTCGCTGCCGATTCCCACCACAACCAGCTCACCCGCGGCGAATCCGCAGGTGTTCACGTGATGGGAGATAAATCCCTCCTGGTTACGGCGATCTCAAACTTGATCTCCAACGCCATCCACTATTCGCCGGATGAGCTTCCGGTATCGGTGACGCAGAAGGTCGTCGGCGGGAAGGTCGTGCACATCCGAGTCACGGACCGCGGCATCGGCATTGCTCCGGAAGACCAGAAGCGGGTATTTGAGCGCTTCTTCCGCGTGGATAAGGCACGCTCCCGACAGACCGGCGGGACTGGCCTTGGCTTGGCCATTGTGAAGCACGTCGTGGCTAATCACGGCGGCAATATCAAGCTGTGGTCACGCCCCGGAACTGGCTCGACGTTTACTATCGAGCTCCCTATATACGCCGAAGAGAAGCCAGCGGATAATCTTATTAACCGGGATAATATAGAAGACGGAGCCGTCAGCTCTGCCGCCCCTGGTTTGCAGCGCGCTGTGGCGCGTGTAGCAGCTCGTCGAAAGGATAAAGCGCAATGACCACCATCCTCATCGTTGAAGATGAAGAGTCGCTGGCCGATCCCCTCGCCTTCCTCCTCCGAAAGGAGGGATTCGACGTTCTCCTCGCCCCCGACGGGCCCAGCGCGCTCGAACAGTTTGCGGCACATAACGTAGACATCGTCCTGCTGGACCTCATGCTGCCGGGAATGTCTGGAACGGACGTCTGCAAGCAATTGCGCACGACGTCTTCTGTGCCGGTGATTATGGTGACCGCGCGCGACTCGGAGATTGACAAGGTTGTGGGCCTGGAGCTCGGCGCGGATGACTATGTGACTAAGCCTTATTCCTCCCGCGAGCTCATCGCCCGCATCCGCGCTGTGCTGCGCCGTGGCCAAGATGTCTCTTCCGAGCACGCCGAGGAGGAGCCCGACGAGCAAATCCTGGAAGGCGGCCGCGTGCGCATGGACGTGGAGCGCCACACCGTTCTCGTGGCCGGCGAGCCGGTATCCATGCCTCTCAAGGAGTTTGACCTCCTCGAATACCTACTGCGCAACGCCGGACGTGTACTGACTCGCGGCCAACTCATTGACCGCATCTGGGGAGCGGATTATGTGGGTGATACCAAGACCCTCGATGTTCACGTCAAGCGCCTCCGCTCCAAGATTGAGGCCGAACCTTCCCGCCCACAGCAGCTCGTGACGGTGCGCGGCCTGGGCTATAAGTTCGAGGCTTAAGCGCGGGGGTCAGCCGGGTGCCGCGGGAACTCGACCCCGGACCGCGCCCGGGCCTCGCAGTGTGTGGCCAGGATGTCGTAGCATTCCTCTCCGAGTAGCGCGATCAGCTCGGTTTTCTGCGACTTCCACAGCGGTTCTTCCGCGATGTGGCAGGAGGGATCTGCCGAGCAATACCAATCAAAGTCCTCGCCGCCGTTACCCCACCCGCGGCGGTCATATTCGCCGATAGTGGTGCGCAGGATTTCCTTCCCGTCGGGGCGCTCCTCATAGTCCTCGTGCCGGCGAATCGGCAGCTGCCAGCACACCTCGGGCTTGACCACGGTGAGTTCCTCACCCGCCTCGAGCGCCCATTGGTGGATAGCGCAGCCCGCGCCCGTGGGCCAGCCGGCGCGGTTGGCGAAGATGCAGGCGCCGTCGACAAGCGGCGTCTTCAGGGCCGGTTCCGGCTCGCCATCATCGCCGTCGAGCTCATCCCACTCCAGCCAGGGCTCCAACTCCTCAGGTTCTCCGTGTTCCAGGAACTCATCTACCCCCGCAGGGCGGTGCTGCCAGAAGCGGGCGGGCATGCGCGCGACGGCGTCGCGAAGCTGCTCCCGATCCGTCTCATCAGCCATGTAGGCGCCGTGCACGCAGCAGCCGACATCGGGCTGCTGCTTATCGATGCCGTGGCACCTCTCCGTCCCAAACTGGCAGGCATAGTGCGATTCGAGCCAGGTCAGGTCGATGGAAAAGATGTGGAGTGGATCGTTTGGATCCGTAAATTCAAACCACTCTCTAGGAAAATCGGGGGCCTTTTCGCGGCCGGCCAAGATGGACGCCGCCGCCGGGGAGGAGGCGGGAAAACCCAGGTAAACTTCATTCGATTTCGGGCGATTCACACCTACCCACGGTAGACCTACTACTCTAGAGGCGTGCGATTAGGTGTATTAGACGTCGGAAGTAATACCGTCCACCTCGTTGCGGTCGACGCCGCAACCGGTGGGCGGCCTTCGCCGATGAGCGATTGGAAGACCCCGCTGCGTCTGGTGGAACAGCTAGACAAGGACGGCAACATCCACGAGAAGGGCATGAAGAAGCTCATCTCCGCCGTGGGTGAGGCCGCTGAGCTGGGCCAGAAGCTGGGTTGTGATGAATTCATCGCTTTTGCTACCTCCGCCGTGCGCTCGGCCACGAACTCGGCCAAGGTTCTCGATGAAGTTGAGAAGCAAACCGGCGTCCGCCTAGAAATCTTGTCGGGCGAGGAGGAAGCGCGTTTGACCTTCCTCGCCGCCCGCCGGTGGTATGGCTGGTCCGCTGGCCGCATCACCAACCTCGATATCGGTGGCGGTTCGCTGGAGCTGTCCACCGGTACCGATGAGCATCCGGAAATGGCTTTCTCCCTCGACTTGGGAGCTGGCCGCCTGACTCATAATTGGTTTGATACCGATCCTCCGCAGAAGTCCAAGGTAAATTTGCTGCGGGATTACATTGACGCGGAACTGGTCGGCGTGGCCGATAAGATGCGCGCCCTGGGCCCTGCGGGATTGGCCGTGGGAACCTCGAAAACATTCCGCACGCTGGCCCGTTTGACCGGTGCTGCGCCCTCGTCTGCGGGTCCCTACGTCAAACGCACCCTTACGGCGCCGGGTTTGCGTCAGCTGATTTCCTTCATCTCCCGTATGACTGCAGCTGACAGGGCGGACCTTGAGGGTGTAAGTTCTACCCGATCGCATCAGATCGTCGCCGGTGCTTTAGTGGCGGAGGCGAGCATGCGTGCCCTGGGAATCGAAAAGCTGGAGATCTGCCCCTGGGCTCTCCGAGAAGGTGTTATTTTGCGCCGTACCGATAAGGGACTGGAATAGGAAAGAAACGTGGCTGACAAGAAACAGTTGACAGTTGCGGAGCTGCTGGCCCGTAACGCGAAGGACCGACCCGGCGAGGAGAAGACCCCGCGCCGCCGTCGCCGGAGCCTCGATGAAGGCGGCATCTCAGTTGCGGAGCTGACCGGCAATCTCGAAAAGGTGAAGGCAACCCCGGCTGAGGCAAAGCACTCGAACGTCTCCATCGATGAGACGGCCCCGGTGATTCCTGCTCCGAAGAAGGAGACCAAGAAGGAGTCCAAGGAAGAGACTCCGAAGAAGGAAGCCCCCAAGCAGGAAGCAGCCCAGAAGGTGGACAAGCCCCAGGCCGCTGCCGTTCCTGTGGAGAAGCCCGCGGAGTCCGAGTCCAAGCCTTCCCAGCCTTCTGATGATGACACCCGCGTCATCCAAAAGGTCAACGACGAGCCAGAGAAGCCTGAGGTAAAGACCGCCGCACCGGTCGATGAGAAGCCGCAGGACGCCGCCGAGGACACCTTCACCACGGGTGAGCTCGAGGCAGTCGATGAGGACGTTGACGAGTATGACGAGGACTACGACGAGGAAGACGAGGGCAAGCTCAACCCCTTCGCCGTCGTCCTGCTCGCCCTCGTGGGCATCGTGCTCGGCGCCATCGTGTTCAAGGGCTTCGAGATCCTCTGGGATCGCTTCGACCGCCTCGTTGTCCTGGTGCTTGGTGTGGTTGTCACCGGTGTCATCGTTGGCATCGTCCACGCACTGCGTACCAGCCGCGATGGTCTTTCCATGTTCCTCGCAGCCGTGGCCGGCTTGGTGCTGACCTTCGGCCCGCTCCTCGTGGTGATGTAAGAACCAGCTCCATAGGACACCTTCTCATAAGGCATCTGTCACAAGGCATCTGTTAAAAGGTATCTTTGCCCTGAAAACGCCTTCTGGCAGATGCCTTTTGCATGCGCGGGGTCAGCCTGCGTGCACAGCCTTGACCTGGTGGCCGCATCCTAGCCTTTCTGGCACCCTGGATAGCATGACAAAAATTGCAGTACTTGGTGGAGGACAAATCGGCGAAGCCCTAGTTTCCGGGCTGGTGAATGCGGGCTATGACGCCGCGGACATCGTGGTGACCAACCGTCGTTCCGAGCGCAGCGAGGAGCTAAAGAGCGCCTATGGCGTGTCGGTCACGAGCGATAATGCTGCGGCTATCGACGGCGCGGAATACATCTTCGCGTGCGTGAAGCCCTATGCCATCGAGGAGCTCCTTGAAGGCCTCGACATCCCCAAGACGGCCGTGGTTGTGTCCATGGCTGCCGGCCTGACCCTCGAGACGTTGGAGAAGGCCGCCGGCGAGGGCGTGCCAGTCGTCCGCGTCATGCCGAACACCCCCATGTTGGTGGGCAAGGGCATGTGCACCTGCGCGGGTGGTTCCCACGTCACCGAAGAGCAACAGGCTGGCGTGGTCAAGCTTCTGGAAGCCGTCGGCGAGGTTGCTGTCATTGAGGAGAAGCACATCGACGCCGCCACCGCACTGGCAGGCTCTGCTCCCGCGTATTACTTCCTTGTCACCGAAGCGCTGATCGACGCCGGTGTGCAGCTCGGCCTCACCCGTGACGTCGCCGAAAAGCTAGCCACCCGCACCGCCCAAGGCGCGGGCACCATGCTGGCTGAATCCGGCAAGGATCCGGTGGCTTTGCGCGCAGGGGTAACCTCCCCGGGGGGAACCACTGCTGCCGCCCTTCGTGAACTCGAGGAGTCTGGCCTGCGGGGCGCGTTCTTCCGTGCCGCCGAAGCATGCACCCAGCGTGCGCAGGAACTTGCTTAAAATTTCCCGCCGTTCTGGTAGCCCTGTGGCATATGTTGTCACACGGGCTTGATGGGGAACAGCGGTGCGAAAGAGGAAAAAATTAGCTCTTGGGTCGCATTAGTCACACGTTTCACGCTAAGCTGGCAGGAGCGCGTGCGTGATAGTCCTGTGGGAGGGGAAGCCTACAGCGCGTCACGTGCTGAAGGGTTAAATAAACTATGACGAATGAAGATAAGGGAACTTTCCTGACCATCGCCGAAGTTGCGGAGATCATGCGTGTCTCCAAGATGACGGTGTACAGGTTGGTTCATGCAGGTGACATGCCGGCCGTGCGCGTGGGACGCTCCTTCCGCGTCCACGAATCTGCCGTCAAGGAATACCTTGAGGCCTCCGTATACGGAGCCTAGCGTTCACCTCTTTCTGGCAGCGCCCACCACTGCGGACCACTCGCGGTCCGCGGCGGTGGGCGCTGCCCTTAGTTTTGGTGCTGGGCAGGCCGCTAGGTAAGATAGTGAACATTCGTTTCGGCACTGGTATGCCTGTGTCTCCCTGTTTCGCAGGGGCCGCCACGAGTGCACCGTGTGTGGTTTCATTCCAGGCGTTGCCGGCCGGTTTACGTACGTACTGATACCGAAAGTGAGGAAACCTACTATGGGTTCTGTCATCAAGAAGCGCCGCAAGCGCATGTCCAAGAAGAAGCACCGCAAGATGCTGCGTCGCACCCGCGTTCAGCGTCGCAAGCTGGGCAAGTAAAGCTTCGCCTGTAACTCCCCGCATGGTCCTTTCAGGATCGTGGCGGGGAGTTTCTGTTATCTTTTCTCCTTCCCGCCGTTTCGGATGACTGCGCCGTCGTTTCAGACGACGGGAGCCGCTTAGAACGGAATGTCCTCCTGCGGGGAGGTCGGGGTACGGAGTTCCTCGGCAGTGGCCTGTGCTTCCTTAGCTTCTTGCTGGGCGCGCTCGCGGGTGGCCGAAATCTTTTGAGCCACCGTTTGTGCCCAACGCTTCGTTTTCTGTGCCAGCGGGCCAGTCGGCTCCGTCATAGCCCAGGTCCCGTCTTCGTAGAGCCACACGATGTCCCCGGTGTGCGGGTCCATGATGTAGTGCGCGCGCCCATCAGTCTTCATATTGTGGTGGTGCTGGCACAAACTGGCCAGGTTGCGTGGGTGCGTGGCGCCGCCGTCGGCGTAGTTGACGCGGTGGTCCATCTGGCACAGGTAGGCCGGCCGGTTGCACCCCGGAGCGCGGCAGGTGCCATCCCGGCCTTCCACGTATGTGCGGATGAGCTCCGAGGCGATGTAGCTGCGCGATTCCGGTGGCTGCGAGGAGAGGTCGCGCGTGCGCGTGACAGGCATGTCCTGTGACGTCCACCCATGGCCTTGGACGAAGGTGGGGGCGTTGTCGATATCGCTGGCTTGGTAGGTGTGCAGAATGACAGTCGCCGGCGGCGAGATACTACCGGCGATGAGCTTTTTCAGGGCATCAGCCTGTGAGAGTCCGTTCTCCTTTGCCGCTTGTTTGATGTAGCTATCCAGAATCATGCCCGTGGCGCTATCGGTATTGAGCTCAAGGATGCCGCGCTGGCCAGTATCGGTGAAGGTATACGTCTCTTTCTGCGGGGAATTGCGAAAGCTAAAAGTCTTGTCAATACTCTTGCAAATATCGCGTAGTTTGCGCCCAATCTGCGCTGGGGTGGGAAAGACCTGATTCGGGGAGGTGGGGGTGAAGAAGGTGATCAGGGCATCGTCGATAAGCGCGAGCGTTTCTGGCGGCAACGCGCCCAGCTTTGTCAGGGTGCGGTCAATAGTGATGAGGGCCTTCATATCCAGCAGGAACTGGCTGTCCTGTAACGCCTTGACCTGCGGGAGCTCCGTGAGTCGGTGCACGGCCAGGCAGCATTCGCTCACGGTATAGTCGCCGACGCCAAGCTTGGCGACGAGCCTCTGGCACGCGACATCAAAATCCTCATCGAGGTCTGGCATGGCAGCTACCCACGAGCGGTAGTCTGCGCGGCGGGCGGCGCTGCGCTCCACAGCGAGGGCGCAGTCAGGGTTCATATGGGAAAAGTAGGCGGTTTGGGTAGCAGTATTCACGATGTCCTCTAAGCTTCTATCTCGATTCTATGTTCTAACAGAACTATAAAACACGCTTCGGACATCTATTCTGACCTGCGTCTATGCTAATAGTTGAGTGGGTGTTATGGGGTGTATATTTGCCTCTATAAACTAGGCGGGGGAGTGTCATCCTTCTGGCCCCACAGGAGCCCATCACGTACGTAAAATGGCGAACTATGTTGCCTCGACTCCTCACTCTTGACAGCCTGGTTATCTCACAGACCAAGTCCTTCATGCAGGATGAATTCCTGATCGCCGATGAACAAGGCGTGCCCGTCGGGACGATTCTGCAGTCGACGAGCCTGAAGGACATGTTCTTCAACTCCTCCCGCAGCCTCGAGGTTGCTTTTACCGATGAGCAAGGTAATCCGCAGCAGCCGCTCATGGTGATTAAGGATCCGCCGAACTTCGTGCGGGATACCTATGAGGTGTACCTGCCGGGCGTCGAGAAGCCCATGGCGGTCGTAACTAAAAAATTCTCCCTCCTGAAGACGCGCCTGAGCTTGGAAATGGAGGGCTTCCCGGAGATCGAGATTGAAGGCGATGTCTGGGATTGGAATATCACGATTACTAGCCAAGG
This sequence comes from Corynebacterium aurimucosum, assembly GCF_030408555.1. NCBI lineage: Bacteria > Bacillati > Actinomycetota > Actinomycetes > Mycobacteriales > Corynebacteriaceae > Corynebacterium > Corynebacterium aurimucosum. The sequence continues at coordinate 330,164 of NZ_CP047048.1, forward strand.
CCAGCCTCTAGCGGAAGTTCGCAATGAGTGGGCGGGCGTGGGCCGGTTCCTCGCTGGGAAGAATACGTACCGCCTCAGCATTGCGCCGGGGCTTGACCCGCAACAGCATGCCGGGCTGATTGGTGCGGTCATGTGCATGGACATGCTGCGCACCAAGGCGCAGAGCAGCAGTTAGCGGCGCACGAAGCGCCAGCTGCCATAGGAGAAGAGCGCGGTGGCTAGCGCGGGGAGGCCATAAGTGCGCACGGCCTTGCGCACGGAGCGGTAGTCGCGGATGAGCCAGCCTTTTTCCTCTGCAATATCGCGCAGCTTGGAATCCGGATTAATGGCCACGGGGGTTCCCACCATGGAAAGCATCGGGACATCGTTGGCGCTGTCGGAGTAGGCGGTACAGCGCTCAAGATCGAGGTTCTCTAGTGTGGCGAGCGCCGCCACGGCGTGCTTCTTACCCGGCCCGTGGAGGATATCGCCCACGAGGCGGCCGGTGAAGCGGCCATCTTTGACCTCCGCCACGGTGCCGAGCGCGCCCGTGAAACCGAAACGCTGCGCCAGAATCTGCGCCAGCTGCACGGGGGTGGCCGTGACCAGCCATACCTGCTGGCCAGCGTCGAGGTGCATTTGCGCCAGCTGCTTCGTGCCCGGGTAGGCCTTGCGGGCCATGGATTGGTCCACGATGCTCTCGCACAAAGCCACCATTTCCTCCACTGAGCGGCCCTTGACAAACTCGAGCGCTTGCACGCGCCCTGCGGCCACGTCGGCGGCGTTCTCCGAACCGGAAATCCGGAATTTTAGCTGCTTCCATGCGATGGGAAGGATTTCAGAAAGTTTGAAATAGCGGCGGCGTGCCAGCCCCAGAGCGAAGGACACGAGCGAGGACCCCTGGACCAAGGTGTTATCCACGTCGAAGAAGGCGGCAGCGCCGGCGTCCTGGGGGATGTCTGGGTCGGGCTCAGTGATGGAGCGCGCGCCGGCGGATTCGAAGGAGCCCCGAACGGAATCCACACCAGAGGAAAAAGCATCCAGGTCGATGCCGAAGAGGTGCTCTACCGCCGCGGCTGCCGACGCCTCACCGGCCGCCCTCTGGTGCTCTTCACCCAGCGGGGCGAAAGCCTGCTGCTCCAGGAAATTACGCAAGTTTCCCCTGCTTGCGGTCCAATTGGCAAGGAACTCACGGGGAGAATCGGGCATACCAGGAGGGGGCGGGAGAGGCACGCGTTCAGCTTTCATAAGGCGGGAAGACTAACGTGTCCATAGTAAACCGCGAACCGTTCTACGTCCTATCGAGGAGTTCTTAATGTCTCACGTCGTCGAGCTGATGGTGCGTACCACGTGCGGCTCCTGCGCGCGCGTTCTGGAGCAGATTACCCCGGTGGTCCGGCAGGCTGGGGCAGAGCTTAAAGTGCGCAACGTCGATGAGGATGCGGAGCTGGCCATGGAATATGGTGATCGCGTCCCCGTTGTGGTGATTGATGGCGAGGAGTTCTCCTGCTGGGAAGTGGACAATGAGGAGCTAGCGCAGGCGTTGGTGGAGTAGCTTTCCTCGGGGACTCCCGCGAGTTTCGGAAACGAGCTGAAAACTAGTAGTCTTTTGGATGATCTATGTCATCCAAAGGGATGATGCAAAACTGGAGGGTAGTGCATGAGTGTGCTCGTCGTGGGCATGTCGCATCAGTCGGCGCCGGTGGCGCTGCTGGAAAAGCTGAGCATGGACGAGACCGTGCAGAATGACACCTGCCGGGCCATGGTATCGGCAGGCTCGTTGACCGAGGCGATGATTATCTCCACCTGTAACCGCCTCGAGGTTTATACCGTCACGAGCTCTTTCCACACGGGCGTCCAGGATGTCGTGCGCAACCTCGCTGAAGTCTCCGGGGTGGAAGAGGAGAAGCTGCGCTCCTATCTTTATGTGCGCTATGCCGACGCCGCCGCCGAGCACCTCATGATGGTGGCCTCCGGCTTGGACTCGATGGTGGTGGGTGAGCAGCAAATCATCGGCCAGGTGCGCACCGCCTACCAGTTTGCTTCGGAGCAAGGAACCGTCGGCCCGCGCATCCACGCGCTGGCACAGTCCGCGCTGCGTACCGGCAAGCGGGTGCATTCCGAAACTGAGATCGATGAGGCGGGCTCCTCCATGGTCTCCTTTGCTTTTGATCAGGCGCTAAGCCGCATGGGCAGGGAAGATCTCGCGGGCAAGCGAGTGCTCATTTTGGGCGCAGGTGCAATGGCTTCGCTGGCGGCAACGCACGCGGGGCGCCTGGGTGCGCACCTGATTATCGCGAACCGCACCATCGCCCGCGCGGAGCGCGTGGCGCAGCACGCCCATGAGGCGGGCGTGTACGCAGACGTCATTGAATTCTCGGAGCGCGCCCAAGCCCTGCGCGATGTGGACGTGGCGATTTCCGCTACGGGAGCCCAGGGTTTCACAATTACGGCTGCCGACGTCGAGCGTTATCACGTGGCCGACCGCGAACTCATGCTCGTGGACCTGTCCCTGCCGCGCGATATTGATGATGCCGTGGCAGAGGCAGAGGGGGTCGACCTGGTCAATATCGAACGTCTCAACAACTCGCTGCAGGCGGCCGATACCGATCTGGCAGCGGGTAGCAGCCCACACGCGCAGGCGCGGCGCATCGTCAGTGAAGAACTGGAAGCCTATGCTTCCGAGCAGCGCGTCCGCGACGTCGTCCCGGCCGTATCAGCCCTGCGCAAGCGCGCAGCAAACCTGGTCCAGTGCGAGCTAGCGCGGATGGAGCAGAAGCACCCCGAGTTGGACGAGCGCCAGATGGGAGATATCAATCGCGCGCTCAAGCGCGTTGCGGATAAGCTGCTCCACGAGCCCACGGTTCGTGCGAAGCAGCTCGCAGCTAACTCTGGCACCGTAAGCCATGAGACCGCGTTGCAGGAACTCTTTGGACTCCACTTGGAGGGCAGCGGCGTAGCAGTAGACATGGCAGATCTGCCGGATGCCGCGCAGATGGAAGCCGCGGAAAGTACTAAGGAAGAAAAGGACGCATAGATGTTGAAGATCGGTACCCGAGGATCCCTCTTAGCCACTACTCAGTCGGGCCACGTGCAGGAGTGGTTGCAGCAGGAAGGCTATGAGGCCGAGCTGCACATCGTTACCACGCAGGGTGACGTCAACATGGCTCCTGTGGAGCGCATCGGCGTGGGTGTGTTTACGCAGGCCCTGCGTGAGGCCGTCGACCGCGGCGAGTGTGAGATCGCAGTGCACTCCTTCAAGGACCTTCCCACGGCTGCCGACGAGCGTTTCGACCTCGTGGTGCCGCAGCGCCAGGACGTCCGTGAGGCGCTCATCGCCCGCGATGGTCTGACCCTCAAGGAGCTGCCGGAGGGCGCACGTGTGGGTACCTCCGCGCCGCGGCGCATCAGTCAGCTGCGCGCTATGCGCCCGGACCTGGACATCCGTCCGCTGCGCGGCAACATCGATACCCGCATGGGCAAGGTCACCAGCGGCGAGCTCGACGCCGTCCTCCTGGCCTACGCTGGCCTCGTGCGCGCGGGCTATGCTGATCGCGCCACCGAGGTTTTCGATCCGGAGGTCTTCATGCCCGCGCCTGCGCAGGGCGCGCTGGCTATCGAGGCCGTCAAGGGAACTGAGGCAGCGAAGGCCATCGCCTTGCTTGCCGACGCCCCCGCCACCGCCGCCACCCGCGCCGAGCGCACCGTGCTCTCCCAGCTGGAGGCCGGTTGCACCGCGCCGGTCGCTGCCACTTCCCACTGGGAAGGCGAGCAGCTGGTCGTTCGCGGCGGTGTCTTCGCCCTCGACGGCTCCCGTCAGCTCATCGCTCAGGCCCAGGGCTCGGCAAGCGAGGCAGAAGAATTGGGACGTGCAATCTCCAAGGAGCTCTTCGCTCAGGGCGCTGCGGACGTGCTGGCAGCGGAATAACCGCACGTAATTTTTGCTTTGGGGCCTTTTCCTTTAGTGTGTATCTAGCACACGATCATTGAGAGCAATGATTTAGGCCCCCTTAACTCGCGAGTGAGGGGCTTTCTTGTCTCCACTCCCGTGCCTGCCACAGCGGTGGCGCCGGGGCACTCGGAATCCACAAACTAGAAAAGAACCTTATGAGCAATGCCGTTCCGGATACCCAGCCTGAGCTGGGTAAGTCTGATCTGGGCAAAGTCGTCTTCGTCGGTGCCGGACCAGGTAATCCCGACCTGCTGACCGTTCGCGCCCGCGAGGTTCTGGAGACGACCGCCAACGTCGTTACCGACCCGGGGGTCTCGCAGGGCGTGCGTGACATGGTGGCGCAGCAGGTGCCGGTTCCGCAGGAGCTTCTCGACGCCGCCGAGGAAGAGTACGAGCGCATCTGCGCCGCCGCCAAGGAAGCGGGCGCACGCCGCAAACCGCCGCGCCCGGCACCGCCGACGGCAGCGGTCTTTGAGGAGGTCGAGGGGGACGTCGTCACGCAACTGCGTAACGCGCTCGAGCGCGCCGAGGGGCACGACGTGATCCGTCTGGTTACCGGTAACCCGCTCAACCGTGAGTCCATCAAGGCGGAGATCACCGCCGTGGCCAATGCGGGCATGGAATTCCAGGTGGTCCCGGGTATGTCTCTGCCTTCGACGGTTCCCTCCTTCGCAGGCATTGCTCTCGGTGCGACCTATACTGAGGCCGACATCACGGAAGGCGCGGACTGGGATGCGCTGGCCACCGCGACGCAGCCGCTGGTTTTGCAGGCTACGGCAGATGACCTGCCGGTTATTTCCGCCGAGCTGGTGGAGCGCGGGATGCCCGCGGAGACGGAAGCATACGTCACCGTCCACGGCACCACGCGCCTGCAGCGCACGCACGAGACCACGCTGGGAACACTCGGCAAGCTTGACGCTGAGCTGCCGGGCGAGCTCGTGGTCACGCTGGGGCGCAGCTTTGATGATCGCTCGAAGTATTCCTGGTGGGAGAACCGTTCGCTCTATGGTTGGCGCGTGCTGGTGCCGCGCACGAAGGAGCAGGCCGCAGCGATGAGCGCCCGACTGGCTGGCCACGGCGCCATCCCGCAGTCGGTGCCCACTATTTCCGTGGAGCCGCCGCGCAACCCGGCGCAGATGGATCGCGCCATCAAGGGTATTGTCGAGGGCCGCTACAAGTGGGTCGTGTTCACCTCCGTCAATGCGGTGAGCGCGGTGTGGAAGAAGATCGCGGAGCTCGGCCTCGATGCTCGCGACTTCGCCGGCGTGCACCTCGCTGCGGTGGGGCAGAAGACCGCCGATGCTATTCGCGCCAAAGGCATGGTCCCGGAGCTTTTGCCGCCGGCGACGAAGCAGAACGCCGAGGGCCTCGTGGAGGTCTTCCCCAACTACGTTGAGGATATCGACGCCGTGGGGCGTGTACTGCTGCCGCGCGCCGATATCGCCGGCGAGGCGCTGGTGACGGGCCTGCTGGACTTGGGCTGGGAAGTCGATGATGTCGTGGCCTACCGCACCGTCCGTGCGGCCCCGCCGGCCGCGGAGATCCGCGACATGATCAAGACTGGCGGCTTCGACGCCGTTGCCTTTACCTCGCCGTCGACGGTGCGCAACCTCGTCGGCATTGCGGGCAAGCCGCATGCCCGCACCATCATCGCCTGCATTGGCCCCTCCACCAAGGCGGCGGCTGAGGAGGTGGGCCTGCGCGTGGACGTGGTCCCGGAGGTCGCGGATGTGCCGATGCTTGTCGACGCCCTCGCTGACCACGTCGCCGCCCTGCGTGCTGCCGGCAACCTGCCAGCTCCGCGCAAGAAGCGCCGCTCGCGCAAGAAGACGGCGTAGACCGCTTCTGGGCGGGCAGGTAAGGGGCGACTAGAGTCGGGAAGGTAGTTCAATTTTCTCGTAGCTCAAAGGAGAGTTTTTACTCATGAGCATTGCTCGCCGCCCCCGCCGCCTACGTCAGAACCCGGCTTTTCGGGATTTGGTTGCGGAAACGTCGCTGCGCCCCTCCGACCTCATCCTCCCGATGTTCGTGGTCGACGGTCTGAACGAACCCCGTGACATCCCCTCCATGCCGGGCGTGCAGCAGCACAGCCTGGATTCCCTCAAGCGTGCCGCGCACGAGGCTCTCGATGCGGGCGTGACCTGCGTTGACCTCTTCGGCGTGCCGCGTGAGGAAGACAAGGACGCGACCGGCTCCGTGGCCTGGGACCCACAGGGCATCCTCAACGTGGCGATTGCGGAGCTGCGCCAGGAATTCGGCGATGACCTCATTGTCATGGCGGATACCTGCCTCGATGAATTCACCTCCCACGGCCACTGCGGCGTGGTCGATGATCAAGGCCGCGTGCTCAACGATGAAACCGTGGAGCTCTACCAGGACATGGCCCGCTCCCAGGCCCGCGCTGGAGCACACATGGTCAGCCCGTCCGGCATGATGGATGGACAGATTGCCGCCATCCGTGAGGCTCTCGATGAAGCCGGCCACGAGGATGTTGCGATCATGGCCTACTCGGCCAAGTACGCCTCGGCCTTCTTCGGCCCCTTCCGCGATGCCGTGGGTTCCTCCCTGGAGGGCGACCGCCGTACCTACCAGCAGGACCCGCGCAATTTCCGCGAGTCCATGCTGGAGGTAGACCTGGACATCGAGGAAGGCGCGGACATCGTCATGGTTAAGCCTGGCCTGCCGTACCTCGATGTGCTGGCCGGTGCTGTCGAGCGCTCCTCCGTGCCGGTAGCTGTCTACCAGGTCTCCGGCGAGTACGCGATGATTCAGGCCGCTTCCCAGAACGGGTGGATCGATGGCGAGGCCGTTATGCTGGAGTCCTTGACCGCGTTCAAGCGTGCGGGCGCGGATCAGATCCTGACCTACTTCGCCACGGACGCCGCCCGCTTGCTCAAGTAAAAGGAGAATCGTGACGTTCAGCCCGAACACTACGCCGTCGGCCCACAGGCCGGCGAAGCAGGATACGGAGCCGGATAAGGAGCAGACCAAGCGCACCGAAGCCGTCTCCCTCATGCTCAAGGTGTGGACCGTTGCCTTGGTACTCGAGGTGGTGCACCTGGTCTTGAGTATCGTGCTGACCCTGCTGAATAGGGAAGAGCTCTTTGCCCAGGCCCGCACTACGGCGGAGTCCGCAGCGGAGAAGTCCGGGCAGGACGTCAGCGATGCCCTCGTACAGCTCGTGGGCTATGGCTCGGTGGCCTTCAGCTCGCTGATTTCACTCGCCATCGTGGTGCTGTTGGGCATCATGCTGGGCTTTATACACAAGAACTCCAAGGCAGCCGGTACTGGCCGGCGCCTGTGGTTTGCCTTCTCCCTCTACTTTGGCCTCCGCGTGCTCATCGTCTTCATCAGCAGCCCCGCCGGGGCGAGCGCGCCGGATTGGCTCTTCCTGCTTGATGGTGCCGTGCAGATCCTCGTCGGCGTGGCGGCCGTGATGGGCTTGATGTTCTCCACCAAGGAAGAGGTACTTGAATACACCGGCGAAATGGAGCAGCTGCGCCAGATGCGCAAGGAGATGGAGGAGCAGCGCCGCCAGGAAAACCTGGAGGAGCGCGAGAAGAAGGACAAGGACAATAAAGAAAAGGACAGGGAGAAAGAAGACCGCAAGGACGGCAAGCGATGAGCGAGCGCCCCGGCCCCGCGGACTATAACCGTCGCCCACGCCGCCCTAAGAAGCAGGGCGAGCAGGACTTTTCCACTTGGCCTTCCCAGCTGCGCATTGCCTACTGGGTCTGTGTCATCGCCGCAATCGTCATGCTCACCGCCGGGATGGTGGGCCTCTTCGGCTCCTATACATCGGTGACGAACACCCAGCTCAGCCCAGAGCAGGTGGACTATATCCGCTTCAACACACGTTTCACGGCCATCTCCAACGTGGTGGGTGCCGTCGTCATTGCGGCGTGCTCCGCGCAGCTGGCGAGTGGCTCGATATGGGCGCGTCGCATCATTACCGCGGTGTCTGCTTACATCATGTTCGTCAGCATTGCGGCGCTGATCGCGGGCGTGGGCGGGCTGCTCTTGTTGCTTATCCCGATGGCGCTCATGGTGGCCATCTACTTCCTCTTTCACCCGGATTCGACGGCTTTCATTAAGGCCCGCCGAGCCCAAAACTCCTGATTGGCGCCTACTCCAACTTTTGATTCATAATGGACGGTATGTCTCGACTGTCTGATGCGCCGCTGATTGCTGCCGCTACTGGCCACACGCCTTCCCGCCCGCCCGTCTGGTTCATGCGCCAGGCGGGGCGCTCTTTGCCGGAGTACCGCAAGGTACGCGAGGGAATCAGCATGCTGGATTCCTGTTTCATGCCGGAGCTCCTGGCGGAGATCACCCTGCAGCCGGTGCGTCGCCACGATGTTGATGGCGCCATCCTGTTCAACGATATCGTTGTCCCGCTCAAGGCAGCGGGTGTCGGCGTGGAGATCGTCCCCGGCCGCGGCCCCGTCATGGATGCACCCGTGCGCACCAAGGAGGACGTGGCCAACCTGCCTATCCTCGACGTTGATGTGCCAGAGGTACGCCAGGGCATTGAGATCATCCTGAGCGAGCTCACCGACAAGCAGGCCCTCATCGGCTTCGTCGGCGCGCCCTTCACCTTGGCCAGCTACCTCATTGAGGGCGGCCCCTCGAAGAATCACGAGCGCACTAAGGCTCTGATGCATTCCGATCCGGATACCTGGCACCGCCTCATGCAACGCCTCACCCCGACGATCATCTCCTTCCTTCAGCTCCAGCTGGATGCCGGCATTGACGCCATGCAGCTCTTCGATTCCTGGGCGGGCTACCTCAACGAGCGCGATTACCGCGAGTTCGTGCTGCCTTATTCGGAACAGATCCTCAAGGTTGCAGAAGGCCGCGTGCCGCGCATCCACTTTGGTGTGGGGACCGGCGAGCTGCTCGGCGCGATGTCGGAGGCTGGTTCTGAGGTCATGGGCGTGGACTACCGCGTGAGCATGGATGCCGCCGCGGCCCGCGTCAACGCGGACATTCTCCAGGGCAACCTCGACCCGGCTCTGCTGTTCGCCGGCGAGGATGCGGTGCGCAAGGAAGTACACGCCATCAAGGCAGAAGTAGATGCCGCCCGCGCGGCAGGGAACCTGCGTGGACACATCTGGAACCTTGGCCACGGCGTGCTGCCGACCACGGAGGCGGAGGCCATTACCCGCGCCGTCGCCATCATTCACGAGGAGGGCTAAATGAAGATCGCGATCATCGGTGCGGGCCTAGCGGGCCTCACCGCGGCATGGGAACTCAAGCAGAACACGAAGGGCCCCCACGACATCTTTGTCTTCGAAGCAGCCGACCGCATCGGCGGCAAGCTGCACACCGTGGCCTTCAACGGCGGCCCCACGGACATGGGCGCGGAGGCCTTTATCCGCCGCCGCCAAGACGCCGTGGACTTCTTCACGGAGCTGGGCCTGCAGGATTCCTTCGTGGAGCCCAATCCGGAGCTGCGCCCGCGCGTGTATACCGGTGGCGCGCTGCACTTCCTGCCGCAGGGCGGGGTCATGGGTATTCCTTCTGAGCCGCAGGACTTCTTCTCCGAGGCGACCAACGAGCGCATCACCAACGAGCAGCCCTTCGAGTGGGAAATTGGCGGGGATGTCTCCGTGGGTCAGCTCGTGCGCCAGCAATATGGCGATGACGTGGTAGACCACGTGGTTTCCGCGCTGCTCGGTGGCGTTTACTCCTGCTCGGCCGATGACCTGGGCCTGCGCGCCACGGTTCCGCACCTGGCGGCCACGCTGGACTCACTGGCCAAGGAAGGACCCGTCACGCTGTCGGCAGCTATCAAGCAGATCGAGTCTGGCCGCAGCCCGGCCGAAGGTTCCGTCTTCGGCACCTTCAAGGGCGGCTACGCAGAGCTTTACGAGGCCCTGGCTGAGAAGTCCGGCGCGCAGATTCACCTGGACGCCTTTGTTTCTGGTGTGACGCGCAAGGGCGATGCCTTTGAGGTCAAGGGCGCGCCGGGGGATATCGGTCCATTCGACCGCGTGCTCTTTGCCACCCCGGCTCCCACGACGGCGCGCCTGCTCAAGGCCGTGGCCCCCGAGGCCGCCCAGAAGCTGTCCACCGTCCAGCTGGCCTCCTCTGTGGTCGTCGGTTTCAACTTTGCCTCCGCCACGGATCCGGAGGGCAATGCGCTTCCCGACGCCACCGGCATCCTCGTCGCCTCCGACGAGCCCGACGTGCGCGCCAAGGCCTTCACGCTCTCTTCTAACAAGTGGCCGCACCTGAACGAGCGCGAGGGCTTCCTCGTGCGCGCCTCCTTCGGCCGCTTCGGGGATGATGCCCTCGTGCGCGCGGAGGAGGATGATCTCGTGGACTATGCCCTCGATGACCTGCAGAAGATCACCGGTTTCGACGGCCGTGCTAGTGGCGTGGAAGAGATCTACACGCAGCGCTGGTTCGGCGGCATCCCCCGCTATGACGAAAAGCACCTGGCCACCGTTGCCGCCGTGCGTGCCGCGCTTGCCGACGTCCCCGGTATCGCCACCGCCGGCGCCTGGGCCGATGGAGTCGGCGTGCCCGCTGTCATCGCCGGCGCCCGCGCTGCCGCGCAAGTACTCGTTAGCTAGTAGTGGTATCTGCACCCAGCAATCTCAATTGTCGCGCCCTTAATGCGATAGATCAGTCGGTGCTCTTCGGTAATTCGCCGAGACCAGAACCCGGACAACTCGAATTTGAGAGGTTCGGGTTTTCCTATTCCTTCGTTGCCGTTTCGCGCAATGTCCTTAATGAGGTTATTGATTCTCTTGAGGAACTTCTTGTCGTGAGACTGCCACCAGAGGTAGTCCTCCCATGCTTCCTCTGTCCACGAAAGAATCATGGAGCTTAATCTTCCTCAATGAGCTCGTGTTCCGTTGCTTTCCCCGTATTGAGGCTCTCAATGGAGTCAAGTAGGCGCTGGGCATTGCGAGGGGAACGCAGAAGGTAAGCAGTTTCGCGAAGAGAGTTGTAGTCATCGAAGGAAACGATGACTGCAGACTCATGACCATTGCGAGTGATGATGACTTCCTCGCGGTCATCAACAACCGACTGCAATACTTCGGCGTACCGTGCTCTCGATTCCGAGTAAGACATGGTCTTCATAAGCGATCTCCCTTCTTGTACAAGAAACTGTACAACGAAAAGAGGATGGGCGCTAGAGAAGTTTCAGTTTATGGGGCCACGTGAACAGCGCGCGTCAGGTTGAGCCGCTCGCACACGTGCTCATCGTGGCTGACCAAGATGAATGCTCCGCGGTAGCTGGTGAGCACCTCAATTAGCCAGTCGGTGGTGGGGATGTCGATGTTGTTCGTTGGTTCGTCGAGAAGCAGGAAGCGCGGGGCTGGATCGCTGAGCAGGACGCGGGCGATTTCGACGCGGAAGCGCTCGCCACCAGAGAGTTGTCCCACCGGCTGGTGGATCTTGTCGTTGATAAAGAGCATCTGGGCCAGCTGGTCGCGCAGGAACTGCGGGTCTGCGCTGGGGTTGGCTGCCCGCACGATGTCGAACACCGATTTCTCTTCAGGCAAGACGATGCGCTGGCGGATGTATCCACAGGGCAGCGCGTATTCGACGTCGCCGCGGACAATGCGGTTGAGGAAGGTGGTCTTGCCGCTGCCGTTGGGCCCGGTGAGGCGAACGCGCTCGGGGCCAGTGATGCTGAGCAGATCGCTGACGAGCACTCGGGTGCCCGCGGGCAGCTCTGTGCCGGGGAGGTCGATGTGGACATGGGTGTCGTCGCGAAGCGCGCGCTGTGCCTTGTCGTGCGCCGACTGGGCGGCAGACACTGCATCGTTGGCCTGTTGAGAACGCCCAGCGGCGGAGCGCTCGGAACGGTTCTTGTCATTGCCCATGGCCATGCCGGGTTTGCGCTTCGAGTTGGAGAAGTTCTTGCCGCGGCGGGCATCGCGGGCAATGCGGGTCTGCATAGCGGCGCGCTCGCGGATCTGTTTGCGGTGGTTGGCCTTGGTTTCCCTGACCTTGGCCTGCGCGGAATCCTGCTCGGCATCAATCGCTGCGCGGTAAGAGGAGTAGTTTCCCTCGAACTCGCGCAGCGTTCCGTGGTAGAGCTCAGCGATGCTGTCCGCGTGCTCGAGGAGTTCGCGGTCATGTGAGACAACGAGAACCGGCATCGGCGCGGTGCGAATGAGCTCGAGCAGGCGCTGGCGTGATTCGGAGTCCAGGTTATTGGTGGGCTCGTCGAGGATCAGGAAATCCGGCTTGCGGAAGAAGGCTGCAGTCAGCGCCACGGTCACTGCTTCACCGCCAGATAAAGTACCAATGGTGCGCTCTAAGAGGAAGGGGATACCTGCGGCGTCGAGAGCCGCTTCGATGCGCTCTGCCACATCCCACTGCTCACCAACAGTGGTGGCGAGCTCTTCTGAGTATTCGCCAGCCTCAATGCGGGCAATGGCGCTGAGGATCTCCGTCGCGCCAAAGACATCGGCGATGGTGTCAGACGTGTGAAGGCCTAAATCCTGGTCGACATAGATGACTGAGCCCGCGGATACCGTTCCCGAAGTCGGGGCAATGAGGCCAGCAAGTACCTTGGCTAGCGTTGATTTTCCGGAGCCATTCGCCCCGACCAAGCCCGTGAAGTGGGAGGAAAAGGAGCCGGTGAGGTCCGTGAAACAGGGGGTGCCGTCGGGCCAAACGACGGTGAGATGAGAAAAAGAAATAGGCATGAAGAAATCCACCTTCGAGTAAGTCGCGCAAAAAGAGTGACGTCGAATTAGGAAAAAATCTTCATGCCTGAAAGGCTAGCCCCGGCTAATACCCGAGCGCAAGGGCCGCCACGCCAAAACCGAGGGCGCCGCGGGCAATGTAGTGCAGCACCTCGGGGGAGAAGGAGACGCCGAAACCGCCGCTATCCAGCATGGACATGCTGTCCACCCGTGCCGGGCGGGAACGCTTAAACGACGCCCAGCTAAGGCCGGCGATGATGAGCGCCACTGCGATGGCGGAAAGATTCCACACCAAGAGGAGGATACCGGGACCTGACCCCTGTTAGGTAGACACCTGATATCCAGCCCTGTTGGGTTGGGAAGAAAGGTAATCTACCACCATGCCTAGGTACTCCGAACAGTTCAAACGTGATGCTGTGGCCCTCTACGAAAACAATGAGGACCTCTCACTTCACGCGGCTTCAGCAGAGCTAGGAATCAATCGTTCCTCACTTTATTCCTGGCTTAAGCAGTACGGCACCGGCAAGCGTGTCCGCACAAAAAGCATGCGCGACAAGGCACAGGCGACGACTGATTCTGAACGAATCCGTCAGCTAGAAAAAGAAGTCTCTAAGCTTCGTGAAGAACGCGATATCCTGCGTAAGGCCGCGAATTATTTTGCCGAAGAGACACGCTGGTAATCCGCTTCCAGTTTGTCTATGACCATCGAACCGAGTACTCGGTCAAGCGGATGTGCCACGTGTTAAAGCTCAATCGCTCCTCGTTCTACAAATGGGTCAACACCCGCGAAAAACGCAGGTTAAAGATGTGTTCGGATGCTCTTATTGGTGCACGAATCAAGAGCATCTTCGATGATGAGCACGGGCTTTATGGTGCTAAACGCATCGCTGCAAGCCTTAAAGCCGATACGGACTTTCCTCCGATCAATCACAAGAAGGTCGCACGCATTATGAAATCCATGGGGCTAAAAGGCTTTACTAAACAACGTCGATGTGTCACTACCAGGCGCAAGCCTGGTCATCGAGTCATGCCAGATTTAGTAGGCCGCAAATTCACCGCTGATAAGCCGAACCAGGTGTATGTAGGCGATATCACCTACCTGCCGTGTAAGGGAGGCAAGAACATGTACCTTGCCACAGTCATCGACGTCTACTCGCGCAAACTTGTCGGTCATGCGCTCGCCGATCACATGCGGGTATCGCTGGTTATCGAAGCTTTGTCCCATGCCAGCAAGGTTCGCGGAAGCCTTAAAGGGGTAATTTTCCATTCTGATCATGGCAGTGTGTACACCTCACAGGCTTTTCAAGACCACTGCACCCAACTTGGTGTTCGCCAATCCATGGGAGCAGTGGGAACGAGTGCCGATAATGCCCTGGCAGAATCGTTTAACGCCACTTTAAAGCGTGAAGTTCTGCGAGATAGGAAAGTTTTTGACAATCCCATCATCTGCCGCCAAGAAGTCTTCCGATGGTGCATGCGCTACAACACGCGCAGACGGCACTCCTGGTGCAACCTTCTAGCCCCCGATGACTTCGAAGCACTCACATCAGCTACACTGACCCAAGCAGCATAGCTAACCCCCGACGTGTCTACTTTCCGGGGGTCAGGCCCCCGGCACCAAGCAGTGCTGTGCCCACAGAAGCTATAAGGGGAAGGCCCCAGTCGGGCCATGCATCGTCGTTGACGCGGCCGAAGGATGCGGCGCGCCCAACCGCCGCACCGACGATGCTCCACGCGGACATGAAGCCGACGATGGCCAGCGCCCCGAGCTGTGGTGCGAGTCCCAACGTCAAGCCGAGGGCCGCGAGCGCACCGACGCCGATGTACCACCGTCGTCCCAAACGACGGAAGAAGAGACCCGCCAACGTGGAGGATGCATGGGCGCGACGAGGAATCCACGCGGATTGGCTCGCAATGGCATCAGAGGTGACTTCCGAATCGAGAAGGCTTAGGCCAGAACCGCCGACCAGGCGCGTGCGCCCAGCGCTGAGTAGCGAAGCCAGCGTGAACGAGCGCCACCCCACGACGAAACGTAGGGCCGGGACTGCTAGCGCGAACCACGGGGATAGCCCGGTGGACACGCAGATGCCGAGTCCCAAGACTCCGAAGCCGACCAGCTGCGCCCACGTGATCCAGTCCGTGCCGCGGAGCCGGCCGCGCGGGCGATCAACGTACACCCAACGCTCCCTGGATAACGCACGTAGGGGATAAAGCGTCTCGGCGAACACGATGAGAGCGAGCAGTCCCACGATGCCGGCAATCGGAGCGATACTAGTCAGCGTGATGCGCGCCGGGATGGCAGGCGCGACGGCGCCGACTTCTTGCCATCCTGTGTAACCGAAGCCGATGACGATGCCGGCGAGAATGAGGTACCAGATACCGTCGCCCAGTCGAGATAGAGCGCGCATCACAGCTGCACCACCTCGTCGCATGCCTGGGTGATGGTGTCGGAATGTGAGGCCACGACGATGCAGCGATTCTCTTCGTCGGCTAGGTAGCGCAACTCACCTGTCAGGAACTTAGTCCAGGCGGTGTCAAGGTGGCGCTCGGGCTCGTCGATAAGTAAAGCACGCGCCGGCTGGTACAGCTGCGCAGCTAGAAAGACGCGCTGGCGCTGGCCCGAGGACAGGCGCGAGGCTGGGTGCGGAAGGAGACGCTCAAGCGCCCAGAGCTCGCAGAGCTTGGCGACGTCCACCCCTGCCGCTTTCCCCATCAAGTCCAGGTGCTCGCCAACGGTGAGGTCGGGGAGGAAAACCGGCTCGGCCACCGTAATCACAGCGCCCGGCTGCTCCTTCGTGCCGACGGGATGGCCGTCACACTCCACAGAGCCATCGAGAGGGGCAAGCTCCCCGCCAAGCGTGGCCAGCAACGTGGATTTACCTGAACCATTAGGTCCGGCAAGGCCATAAACGTGGCCGGGGGCGAAGTCCTTCTCAAGGTGTCCAAGGGGCGTGGAATGCCCATAATCGGCGTCGATGGAAAGCATTGCTGGGCGGCGATCTCCTTACATTGGGCGGCTAGACAATAGTTAAAACTTATTGATGAAGTTTAGCAAAATGCACGCCCTGAACGTTGTCCTAGTGATGGGAAACGCCCTTGGGATTAGTGTTATGAGCTGCTAAAATGAGAGAAAATGTAGTTGAAAACTCGGGAGGGCAGCAATGTCGGAGCCTATTCAAATTGAAAGCAGCAGTAGTAGCGGCCGTGATCCGTTAGCGTTGAGTGATGCTGCGTTACGTTTAGCAGGCCACGATGTGACTGATGAGTACGTGCGCCAGCTAGGCCGCGAGATAGCCGCAGGGACACTATCTGCCGACGAAGCAATCGCTCGTGTACGGCGTGCTTCGCTGAAGTAGAGCGCGGGGGAGAAACATGAGCGGGGGCTGGGAGAACTATTTCATTCCAGGGACCAAGGTTCTGAAGAATCGCTTGGGGTTAGATGACGCAGAAGAACTACGGATCTTGGAAGAAAAGCTTGTATTTCTTCGGATGACCGAGTTGGACTCGGCACCTGTGGAAGGTGCTTTTGATTATGCGCATTTCAAGGCCATACATCGACATCTTTTTCAGGATGTGTATGAATGGGCGGGTGAAGAGCGAACTGCCCCTACAGACCAGTTCATGATTAAGGCTGGGCATGCCTACTACCCGGCGGGACCGGAAATGACGAAAGGCAGCAGAGAAGCTGTTTGCGGGGCTTGCGAAGGACAATTTTCTGCGTGGTCTAGGGTTTGATGATTTCGTAGCCAAGCTGGCGGAGCTGTGGGGTGAGCTCAATGTGGTGCACAGCTTTAGGGAAGGGAATACCCGCACACAGACGGTGTTCTTTGACGCGCTGGTTACGGCGGCAGGATATCAACTCGACGTGGAGCGGCTAGCGAGTGATAGCCGCGTGCGCGCGGAGTTTATTGCCGCGCGCTTTCACAGTCAGGACACTGGAGATAACGCGCAGCTGGAGGAGGTGCTGCGCGGGATCGTCGCACCGCAGGGCGGCTAGAAGCCGGGTTTATCCCTTGTTGCGGAAGACGAAGATGGAGGAGAAGTCCTGGTCGCCGTGCCCCATGGCCTGCTGCTCCTCAAAGCGCTCGATGGCGGCGGCCACTGCCGGCAGCGGCTTGTTGGCGGTCATCTCCATGAGCTTGGCGTCCTTGCACAGGGCGTCCACGGTGAAGTCACCCGGAGTGGTGTTGCGCTCGCCGGTGATGAACGGGCCCTTCATGTTCTTCATGAAGGCCAAGCCGGTGATGTCGAGCATCTCGAGGACGACTTCGGAATCGAGACCCTCAGACTCACCGAGGTGGAGTGCTTCGAGCACGCCCTCCGCGGTTACGGCGAGGGCCAGGTTGGCCAGGAGCTTGCCAATCGCTGCGGTGGCGGCGGATTCTACGCCGATGAGCTTGTTCTCGTCGGCCCAGGACTCGGCGATGGTCATGGCGAGCTCACGGCGGTCGTCGTCAGGCGTGCCCACGTAGACGCCGAGCTTGCCCTCGCGCGCTGGGCCCAGTGAACCAACGACGGGCGCGTGGACATAAGAGTCAACCGCGGCGGCGAACTCGCGGGCGGCATGGGGGAGACGGTCGTGGTATCGATCCAGGTCACGCCCTCCGGGATGAGGTTGGTGTCAATGACTCGCTCACGGATGTCATCGGGCCCAAAGAGCGAGGTGATGATGACCTCTGCGCCCTCCACGGCGGCGGTGGGGGAATCGGCGAGGGTGGCTCCGGCGTCGACCAGCGGCTGTGCGCGCTCGGCGGTGCGGTTCCACACAGTGAGCTCATGGTTCTTGAGAAGGTGTCGGGCGAGCTCGGTGCCCATGCGGCCAGTACCAAGGAATGCAATCTTCATGCCGCCCAGTGTGCCATCATTGTGGGCAGGCTCGCCGCGATTCATGCGAGCCCCGGACGAGGGAGGCTGGCTATGTCGTGGTTCGTGTTGATCTTCTCCGGTGCCTTCGAGGCCGTGTGGGCAGCGGCGCTGGATAAGTCGGAGGGCTTTAGCCGCCTGTGGCCCTCAGTGATCTTTTTCGTTGCCTGCGCCATTTCCATGGGTGGGTTGGGCTGGGCCATGAAGTCCATCCCCGTGGGCACGGCCTACGCGGTGTGGGCCGGCGTGGGCGCGGTGGTCACCGTCATTTACTCCTTCGCCGCCGGGCACGAGGCGGCAACTGTCTGGAAGGTGCTGTTCCTCGCCATGATCATTGGCGGGATCGTGGGCCTGAAGGTAGTGCACTAGGAGGCGTCGTCGTTTGAAACGACGACGCGGGATTTACTCGTAGCGCAGCGCCTCAATCGGGTCCAGCTTTGCGGCCTTGCCCGCAGGGTAGTAGCCAAAGAAGAGGCCAATAGCCAGCGAGAAGAGCAGCGAGAGGATAACCGCCCAGAGCGGCGGTGCCACGAGTGAGCCGATGGCGGCCGCACCCGCCATGCCGGCGGCAGTGCCGATGGCGATGCCGATGAGTCCACCGATGAGACAGACCACGATGGCCTCTGTGATGAACTGGATGCGGATATCGCGGCGGCGTGCGCCAAGCGCCTTGCGGATGCCAATCTCGCGGGTGCGCTCGGTGACGGTGATGAGCATAATGTTCATCACGCCAATGCCGCCGACGAGCAGCGAGATACCGCCGATGGCCGCGAGCACCAGGCTCATCGTGGTGAAGATCTGGTTCAAGGACGCGAGGTCATCGCTGAAGTCGGTCACTTTGACCATGTAGTCCGGGTTGTCCTTGTAGTAGCTATCGAAGACGCGCTGCAGGTTGCTGGCTACCGCGGCCTTGTCCAAGTCTGGGTTGCCGCGAACGGTGACCTCGCTGAAGGCGGTGCCGGCACCGGGGGAATCGGAAAGCTCGGCTTCCAGCGGGTAAGGAACGAAGGCGGATTGGCTGGGGCCACCGCCTACAAGAGGGCCGGTTTGCGGCTCTTCAAAAACGCCGATGACGGCGAGCTCAATAGGAGAGGCCTCTTGGCTTTCAAAGCTCACGTATTGGCCAATAGCGTCTTCAGGAGCGCCGAAGAGCTTGGTGGCGGTTTCCTTATCCAGCATGGCTACTGCTCGGCTGGAATCGATATCGTCTTCGCTGAGGAAGCGCCCGGCCACGATGGAATAGGAGGAGCCTGAGACATAGTCCGGGTTGGTCGGGCGGATGAGGAGGTTGGCGGTCTCCTCCCCGGATTCGCCCTCGACCACGAGGGCGCCGGAATAAGAGCTGTACTCGCCGATATTGATGCCGGTGATCTGATCTCCCAAGACCTCTTTGGCGCGGTCCAGCATGTCCGGGGTGAGCATCGAGGACTCGTCCTCGACATAGCCGCCGCCCATGAAAGGATCGTCGGCTTCTTCCTCTTCGCCCTCCTCAGGGCGCTCCTTGACCTGAACGGTGAAGTTATTGGCGCCCACCTTGTCCAAGTCTTTTTGAACCGAGGCCTGCAAGGAGTGGCCGAGTGTGACGATGGCGATCACCGCGGCGATGCCGATGATGACGCCTAAGAGTGTTAGCGCCGAGCGCATCTTGTTGGTGCGCAAGCTGGTCAGCGCCATCTTGGTGGATTCAGCGAAATTCATGACAACACCCCGTCCTTCATCGTGACGGTGCGGCTGCATTCATCAGCCAACTCCGGGTTGTGGGTAATGAACAAGATGGTTTTTCCATGCGTGCGGTGCAGTTCGTGGAATAAGTCCATGACCATGCGGCCGGTCTGCGAATCCAGCGCGCCGGTGGGCTCGTCCGCCAGCAGAATCTCCGGCTGGTTGGCCAGTGCGCGGGCCACCGCCACGCGCTGCTTCTGACCACCGGATAGCTCATTAGGCAGGTGATTCATGCGGTCGGACATGCCGACCATCTCCAAAAGCTCTTCCGCGCACTGGGTGCGCTCGTGGGCTGAAACGCCCGCATAGACCATGGGCATCTCCACGTTCTTCAGCGCGGACATGCGGCCGATCAAGTTGAAGTTCTGGAAGATGAATCCGATTTTTTGGCCGCGGAAGGAGGCTAGTTTGTCGTCGCCAAGCGCCAGCGCATCCACGCCAGCCAGCTGGTATTCGCCGGCGGTGGGGCGGTCGAGCAAGCCGATGATGTTCATGAGCGTGGACTTGCCGGAGCCGGACTGGCCCACGACGGCCACGAACTCGCCTTCGTCCACGCTGAAGTCGAGGCCCGGGATGACGGTCAGCTCGCTGTCGAGACCCTCGTTGAAACGTTTGACGATTCCCCGCATCTCAATGAGGCGGCTCATGCGTTCTCTTCCGCATCATCGGAGCCTTCTACGGAGGCGGACATGCCGACCATGTCCTTGTGCGTATCCGCCTGGCTGATGACGGTCTCGCCCTCCTTGAGGCCGGAGGAGATGGCGGCGGAGAAATCGGATTCGCTGGCCACCTTGACCTCGCGCGCCTGGATCGTGCCGTTGTCGACGACGAGGACGTTCTTCTTTCCGCCGTCTTCATAGATGGCGGAGAGCGGCACGGTGATGGCGTTCTTATCCTTCTTCGTAATGATTTTCACCTTCGTGGTGGAACCGAGGCGCAGGCCCTCGCGGTTGCCATCGACGTGGATGTGCACGGGGAATTCGGGCTTGGTAGAACCAGTTGGCTTGCCGGAGCCGCCCCCTGCACCAGCCTCGACATCGGGCTGCTCAGCGGTGGGGGAGATGAAGGTGACTTTGCCCTTGTATTCTTTGCCAGGGCTTGATGGCGAGGTGAAGGAGACTTCATCGCCGACCTTGATGCGGGCGATATCGCCCTCCTTGACCGTGGATTTCACCAGCAGGGAGGAGTCATCCGCCACGGTGAGGATGGGGCCCTCGGCCGGGGCGCCGGCCTGGCCGTTGACGGCGGTGACAACGCCTGCCAGAGGGGAGCGCAGGTCGGCTTGGGAGAGCCGGTACTCCAGCGGCCCATTTTCCTTGGCGTTATTCGCGCTTGCCGACGCCGCCGATTCCACCGCGTGGTTCACCGCCTGGGACTGGGAGGAAATCTGCTGCTCGATGGCCAGGTTGCTGGCTTGCAGCGCGCGTTCGGCATCGGCAACCGCTTGGTAGGAGGAAGCGGTGGCGCGCTGTTGCTCGCCCAGCTCGCGGTCGATACCGCGGAGGACGCGGCCATAGGATTCCTCGGACTGCTTGAGCTGGCGCTCAGAATCCTGCACTGCCTCATCGGAGTCCAGATAGCTCAAGAAAGCGCTGGCGGTGTTGAGGCCGGAGGGATCCTCGGTGGCAGTGCCGAGGGAGGCCAGTGCGGACTGGAAAGACTTGGACTCCGCATCGCGCACACCAGAACGTGCTTGCTCGACGGCGGCGCGGGCCTCTGCAATCTCGGGGCGGTCGCCCTTGGTGGCCAAGGCTTCATCGAGCTTGCGCTGTGCTTCGGCGTATTCGGTCTGCGCCGAGTTCACGGCGGATTGGGCGCTGTTGACCTCGGGGTTGAGGCCTTGGTCGAGGGAATCCTGAAGCTGGCGCAGCTGCAGCTGGGCGTCCTCAATCTGGTGGACGGCCTCAAGCTTGCCTGCCTCCTGGGAGGTGCGCTGGGCCTCGAGCTCACGCTCGGTTTCGGTGGTGTCCATGCGGCCGAGCAACTGTTGGGCCTCGACGCGGTCACCCACTTTCGCGTCCAAGGACTGGATGGGGCCGGTCAGCGAGGTGGTCAGCGAGAGTTCGCGCTCGGCAGAAACCGTTCCGGAGGCGGAGACGGAACTGATGAGGTCTTCTTTGGCGGTTGTCGTGACATCGGTTGCGGTGAGCTGAATATCGGAAGACCCACTGGTTAGTGCGTACATTCCACCGCCGCCTGCGAGGAGAACCGCAGCGATAGCGCCAGCAGTGATGCCGAGAGCTTTCTTATTCATGAATCCCTTACTGTCAGGTTAACGCCGTCATTGAAATCGGGTTCAGGTTAACTCTCGGACATGTTTCTTGTCATGCACAGCGGGGGGAATATAGGAGGTAGATCAGGGTCTACCCTTAGAGGTTTTAGAAGGGCACGTCGATGTAGATCTCCTCCGCTTTGGGCAGCGGGGGAAGCGTAGGTATGTGGTCGAGCCCTTCCTGGACTTCCGGCGGGATGGGAATGTGCGGGGGTTTGGGAAGCTCAAACTTGGGTTTGGGGCTCTGTGGCGGGGCCGGGTGCGGTGCTGGTGCGGGCGCTGGCGCTGGCGCTGGGGCACGGAGCGTAACGGTTTCTACCTGTGGTGCTGGTGCCTCAACCTTCGTGGGTGCGGGAGCTGGTGCCTGGGCTTCAGGTTCTGGTTCGGCTGGGGCTGGCGCGATGGAGGTGGTGTCGCCCAAGCGGTTGACCGGCTGAGGTAGGGCATTCGGCTCCCAGGACGTCGGTGGGGCCGAGGTAATGGGACCGGGCTCGCTTCGCGGAGCGGTTTCTGCCTGCGTGGTGGCACAGGCAGACAGCGGAAGGCAGGCAAGAATGATAAGAAATCGGCGTGAAGCCATGGGAATCCCCCTTAAGTAGTGCCTCTCCGCAGCGCACCCCAGCGCCGAAATAAAGAAAGGCAGAATCAACAGTGTGCTGCCAGCATAGCGCCACAGTGGCGGGTGCGCAGCGCGAGCGTGTCGAGGGCGCGCGCGAGGCTTTGGAGGAGCGACCGTGGGACACGAGGGGACTCCAACTTTTGTATAGGGCTAAAACCGATACAATGTGGGCTATGCCTAACTCCAGCCAGCTAAACCAGCAGAATACGTCCCAGTCCGCCGAGTGGTTCGAGCGCGCCACCAAGGTCACCCCGGGCGGTGTGAATTCCCCGGTCCGCGCCTTCGGATCCGTGGGCGGCCAAGCCCGCGTTATCGCTCGCGGTGAGGGCTCCCGCCTGTGGGATATCGACGGCAACGAGTACGTCGACCTGGTCAGCTCCTATGGCCCGATGATCCACGGCAATGCCCACCCGGCCATCGTGGAGGCAGTGCAGAAGGCGGCTGCCGACGGCCTCTCCTTCGGCGCCCCCACCGAGGGCGAGACGCTGCTGGCGGAGCACATCGTCAAGCGCACCGCCGTGGAGCAGGTGCGCCTGGTCAACTCCGGTACCGAGGCCACCATGTCCGCCGTGCGGCTGGCCCGTGGTTTCACCGGCCGCGCCAAGGTCCTGAAGTTTGAGGGCTGCTACCACGGCCACGTGGACGCGCTGTTGGCGTCGGCTGGCTCCGGCGTGGCCACCTTCGCGCTCCCGGATTCCCCGGGCGTGACCGGCGCCTCGGCCGCGGATACCATCGTTGTTCCTTATAACGATCTCGACGCCGTCCGCGAGGCCTTTGCCGCGCACCCGGGAGAGATCGCCTGCATCATCGCCGAAGCCGCGGCGGGCAACATGGGCACCGTGGCCCCAGAGGAGGGCTTCAACGCGGCACTCAAGGAGATCGCGCATGCCGACGGCGCCCTGCTCATCCTCGACGAGGTCATGACCGGTTTCCGCACCTCCTACAAGGGCTGGTTCGGCGTCGATGGGGTAGCGGGTGACCTGGTGACCTTCGGGAAGGTGGTCTCCGGCGGCCTGCCGGCCGCTGCCTTCGGTGGTCGCGCCGACGTGATGGCTTCGCTGGCACCGTCGGGCCCTGTCTACCAGGCGGGCACGCTGTCCGGTAACCCGGTAGCGATGGCCTCCGGCCTAGCATCACTGGAGCTCGCAAACGAAGAGCTGTACCCGCGCCTGCAGGCCAACGCGGACCGCCTGACCGGCCTGATAACGGCGGCGCTTGATGCCGCCGGCGTGGCACACCACATCCAGCGCGCAGAGACGATGTTCTCCATCCGCTTCGCCGAGGGCCAGGGCCGCAACTTCGCCGATATGCAGGCCGCCGATACCTGGCGTTTCGCCCCCTTCTTCCACGCACTGCTGGAGGGCGGCGTGTACGTCCCGCCGTCAGCCTTCGAGACCTGGTTTGTGTCTGACGCGCTCACGGACAAAGATTTTGAGGTAATCGAGGCAGCTCTCAAGCCTGCCGCCCAGGCCGCTGCCAGCGCGCAGCGCCCGCACTAAACCAACCATGTTGAGGGGATAGACACAGGCATATGTCCACCACCATCGTCCACTTCGTCCGCCACGGCGAGGTTTATAACCCGGATAAGATCCTCTACGGGCGCATCCCGGGCTATCACTTGTCCTCCCGTGGGCATTCCATGGCCGCACGCACGGCGAAAGCCTTTGAGGGCCATGACGTGACCTACCTGGCGGCCTCGCCGCTGCAGCGCGCGCAGGAAACCGCGCTGCCGATTGCGCAGGTGACGGGCTTGGAGGTGGACGTCGACAAGGGCGTCATCGAGTCCGGCAACCGCTTCGAGGGCCTGCGCACCAAGGGTTGGAACTCGCAGCTGTGGAACCCGCAGCGCTGGCCGCTCATGGTCAACCCGCTTGAGCCCTCGTGGGGCGAGCCTTTCGAGGAGATCGCCGCGCGCATGATGGACGCCGCTGAGCGCGCTCGTTCCAAGGCTGAGGGGTACGAGGCCATCGTGGTGTCCCACCAGCTGCCCATCGTCATGGTGCAGCGCACCGTGTTGGGCAAGCGCCTGGCCCACGCGCCGTGGGACCGCCAATGCGCTCTCGCCTCGGTGACCTCGCTGGTCTACCGCGACCGCGAGATTATCGATATCTTCTACTCCGAACCTGCACAGGACATCTAATGGCGCGTAAAACTATCCGCGCCGCCGTGGCCGGTGTCGTTGCTGTGTTTGCCTTAGCTGGCTGTACACAGAGCGAGGAGAATGCACAGAACGCCGTTGCTTCCGGCGGCACCTTCGAGTTTATTTCACCCGGCGGGCAGACCACCATTCGTTACGAGGAAGCAGACCGCAAACCACTCAAGGATTTCTCCGGTGAGGACCTGCGGGATGAGTCCACGACAATCAAGCTCTCGGATTTTCAGGACCAGATCGTCGTCCTGAATTCCTGGGGCCAGTGGTGCGCGCCGTGCCGCTCCGAATCGGATGACCTCCAGGCCATCCACTCGGAGCTGCAAAAGCGCAAGGTCGGCACCGTGCTAGGCATCAATGTCAAGGACTTCAACCCGGAGATCTCCCGGGATTTTATGGCCGATAACGGCCTGGAGTACCCCTCCATCTATGACCCGCCCTTCAAGACGGCCGCGGCGCTCGGCGGCGTGCCCACCTCCGTGGTGCCCACCACCATCGTGTTGGATAAGCAGCACCGCCCCGCCGCAGTCTTCCTGACGGAGATCACGGAGAAGGATGTCCTTGAGGTCGTCGACGAGCTGGAGAAAGAACAGTGATCCTTGTCGCTGACGGCGTGGGACAAAGCTTTGCTGATGCCGCCGTGTCCGGCCCGCTCCTTATCGGAGTGCTCGCCGCCGCTGTGGCCGGGTTGGTCTCCTTCGCCTCGCCATGTGTGGTTCCACTGGTTCCGGGTTATATCTCCTACCTCGCCTCCGTGGTGGGCGGAGAGGTTAGTTATGACGAGGAGCTGGGGGTGGGCGTCGGCAAGCGCCGGCGTTGGGCCGTGGTCGGTGCCGCAGCACTCTTCGTGCTGGGCTTTACCATCGTGTTTGTCCTCGCTACGGTGTCGGTTTTCGGTGCCATTTCGGCGCTGACGCTCAACGCGGACACCCTCATGCGCGCCGGCGGCATCATCACCATTCTTATGGGCGTGGTGTTCATGGGCGTGGTGCCGGTGCTGCAGAAGGACACCCGCATGGCCCCGCGGCGCTGGACCACGTGGCTGGGCGCGCCCCTGCTCGGCGGGGTTTTCGCCCTGGGCTGGACCCCGTGCCTGGGCCCCACGCTGGCCGCCATCCTGTCCGTTTCTGCCGGCACCGAAGGAACCACAGCGCTGCGCGGCACGATCCTGATCATCGGCTACTGCCTGGGGCTGGGCCTGCCCTTCCTACTCGTGGCACTGGGCTCCGCCAAAGCGATGCGCACCGTGACCTGGATGCGCAAACACTCCCGCGCCATCCAGATTGTTGGCGGCATCGCCATGATCCTCGTCGGCTTGGCGCTGCTGACCGGGCTCTGGGCAGATTTCATCAACGCCATCCGCCAGTGGACCGTGTCCTATGGCGCGACGCTGATTTAAAGGAGAATTTTCGTGAGATATATCCGCAAGGCCTGGCATTGGCTGACCAGCATGCGCACCGCGCTGGCACTGCTCTTCCTGCTGGCCATTGCTGCCATTCCGGGCTCGCTCCTGCCGCAGCGCTCGCTCAATGAGTCCAATGTCAATGACTTCATTGAGACCAACGGTAAAGTGGCAGAGATCTACGATAAGCTGCAGCTTTTCGACGTCTTCTCCTCCGTCTGGTTCCAGGCCATCTACGTGTTGCTCATGATTTCCCTGGTGGGCTGCATCATCCCGCGCTCCTGGGATCACTACAAGGCCTACCGCACCCCGCCGACGCGCGCACCAAAGTTCTTGAATAAGATGCCGCTGAACGCCACCGGGCATTCGGAGAAATCCCCGGAGGAGATCGCGGCTGCCACCAAAACCATGTTGAAGAAGTGGCGCGTCAATGCGGTCTCCCCAGACAAGGACCGTGCGGGTGCGCAGTCCTTCTCCGCGGAGCGCGGTTATGCCCGCGAGCTGTGCAACCTCATCTTCCACATTGCTCTCGTGGCCATCCTGCTGACCATGGCAGCCGGGCGCCTGGTGCACTATGAAGGCCAGGTCATCGTGGTGACGGAGAAGAACTCCCAGGGCCAGACCCAGGAACAGCCGCAGTCCACGGAGTTCTGTAATACATCAACCTCTGTCTATGATTCCTTCCGCGCCGGCCCGCTGTTCGACGGCACCGGCCTGCACCCCTTCTGCTTTAAGGCCCACGACTTCACCGCGGACTACCTGCCCAATGGCCAGGCGGAGATGTTCACCTCGAACGTGTCCTATGCCGCAGGCGACGATATCTTCACGGACCCGGAGACCTGGGAGGACTACCAGCTGCAGGTCAATCACCCGCTGCGCATTGACAAAAACCGCGTTTACCTGCAGGGCCACGGTTTTGCGCCGACGATGACGGTGGAGTGGCCCAACGGCGAAAAGCGCACGCAGACCATCCAGTTCCAGCCGACCGACACCACGTTCTTCCTGTCCTCGGGAGTGATGCGTTTCGACCCGCCGGCGGGCATGTACCCGGACCTGTTTGAGCGCCGCCAGAACCAGATCGCCATCCAGGGCCTCTTTGCGCCGACCGCCGAGTGGTCCGGTGAGAGCGGCAAGCTGTTGCAATCCTCCTACCCAGCGATGCTGGACCCAGCCGTGGCTATCGATATCTACCGCGGTGATGCCGGCCTGGACACGGGTACCCCGCAGTCTTTCTTCTCCCTGGATTCCAACCTGGTCCACACGGGCCAGCTGCAGAAGATCGACCGCGTCAACCTAAACCAGGGTGAATCGGTCACGCTGGACGACGGTACGAAGATCACCTTCGATGGCGCCTCCGAGTTCGCGAACTACCAGGTTTCCTATGACCCCTTCCAGAGCTGGGTCTTGGTGTCCTCGCTGGTCATGCTGGTATCGCTGGTTGGCTCGCTGGTAATTAAGCGCCGCCGCGTGTGGGTGCGCATCCGGCCGGGCGCCAACGGCGGCACCGACATCGAGATGGGCGGCCTTGCCCGTACCGACCGCGCGGGTTGGTCTGAGGAATTCCACGAGCTTCACCGCGATCTCCTGGAACTGCCGGATCCCGATGAGGTGGAGGAAGACGAGCTCTACTCCGCCGACTAAAGGAGCGGAGTGTATCCGTCAAAAGTTGGATACTGCTGGGAAGGGGGGGTACTCTTATGAGCACCATAAATCTCTCCGCTCATGCAGCCTCGTGCGTGAAGCACGGTGTAGGCACGATTGTGAAGGCAAGGTTTCCCACTCATGCAGGTTGATCAAAATCTGTCCAACTTTTCCGACATCGCGGTGCAAACCGCGTTCGTCGTTTATGCTCTCGCCTTGGTGTTGTCCCTGGTCTACTACGGCCGGATGCACAGCATCATCGAGGCTATGCGCTCCCGCACGAGTGCTGTGGCGCAGCAGCGCGAACTCGCCAGCGTGGGGGCCTCGGCAGACAGTGCCGTGCTTGGCGACGTCCCCCCGACAGCCAGCGCTGGTCCCGATGCTGACCTAGATGCGGATCTGGCGAAGAAGCGGGAGAACGCCGACAAGCTCGGCGGCATGACGCAGATGCTCCTGTGGTTGGGTATCGCCTTACACTTGGCGGCCATTGTGCTGCGCGGTCTGGCAACGGGGCGCTTCCCGTTTGGCAACCTTTACGAGTACGTGCTCATGGTGACCGCCGGCGCCATGGTGGTGGCGACCATTGCCATGCAGCGCAAGGAGTGGCGCACCCTGTGGCCGTGGCTGCTCACGCCGATTCTGGCGCTGATGTTCTATGGCTCCACCAAGCTTTATGCGGAATCCGCTCCGGTGGTTCCGGCACTGCAGTCCCACTGGCTGCCGATTCACGTCACCGTGGTCTCGTTGGGCGCGTCCATCGGCGTGGTCTCCGGTATTGCCTCTCTGCTCAGCGTGCTGCGTGAATTCCAGCCGAAGGGTAATGAGTCTGGTTTCTTCGGTGCGCTTGCCCGCCCGCTTCCTTCGGCGAAGAAGCTGGACCGCTTGGCTTATCGCTTGGGCGTGGTGGCGCTGCCGACCCTGGGCCTGGGTATTGTGCTGGGTGCCATTTGGGCCGAGTCCGCATGGGGCCGCTACTGGGGTTGGGACCCGAAGGAGACCGTCTCCTTTGCCACCTGGATCCTCTACGCCGCCTACCTGCACGCCCGCGCGACGCCGGCCTTCCGCAAGGCCGCGCCGTATATCAACATCGCGGCGATGCTGCTCATGATCTTCAACCTGTTCTTCATCAACATGGTTGTCTCCGGCCTGCACTCCTATGCGGGGCTGAACTAAATGGCGGAGACCCCTAAGCCGCGGCACAAGCAGGGCAAGCCGGCGGGCGATAACCCGCAGCTCATCGCTCTCGGTGAGGGCTTTGCGCAGCGCCGCCGAGAACTCGGTATCTTGCAGCAGGCGCTGGCTGAGAAGGCCGGGATTTCGCGCTCCACGCTGCACACTATCGAGCACGGCGGCTCTGGCGTGCGCTGGGAAAAGGTGATGGCGGTGGCTGAAGCGCTCGATCTCGAGATGACCTTCGAGCCGAAGGCTTAGGCTTCGTCGGCTCCTTTGCCTTTATCGTCTTTGTCCTCGGTGGCCTTGGGTTTCTGGGAACCTTGTGAACCCTGTGAGCGCCGGCGGCGCTCTTCTTCTTGGCGCTCTGCCTCCCGCTCCCTGGCGCGGCGCTCTTTGAAGCGCTGCTTCTCTAGGTTCCACAGGAACTCTTCGTCATCGTCTGGGCCCTTGATTGCGGGGCGCTGCGGCTGCTGTGCCTTCTTATTCCAACTCGACGGACCAAAGGCCTTCCATACGAGGACCGCCGCGAGGACAAACAAGAGTAGTAGTATCAATCGACCCATGCGTTGTATTCTACGGAATGCCCGCAAAGTAAAAGTGAGAATTATGAGTCAGACAGAAAACACCACCAACGCCTCCCAGAACTCCGAACCGCCCCAGCCGGACCCGGCGCTCAAGCGCCGCTCCCGCGTCGCTTTGTGGAAGTACGGGGCTGCCCGCGTGGTGCTGTTCATTGTGCTCACCGCGGTGATTCAGCTGCTGGCCATGGCGGTTCTCGGGACCTTTCCGCTGCTGGTCTCCGCCCTGTTGGCGTTGTTTGTGGCGCTGCCGCTGTCCATGCTGATCTTCTCCACGTGGCGCATGGAAGCCACTCAGACGCTGGCGGAGTACTCCGCGCAGCGCAAGGCCCACAAGAAGTGGGTCCAAGAGGAGCTGGCTGGCCGCTAAATCGGTGGTTAAACCAGGGCCAGCGCTACAGCGTTGATAACCGCCCACACCAGCATCGCGCGGCCGGCCATGCCAAGTACTGGGATGAGTTTCGGGCCGCGTGCGCCGCGGTTGACGGTGCGGATAGCACCCAGCGCGAGGGGGAAGTAGAGCAGCGAAGCGAGCGCGGCCCAGGAATCGAAGGCTAGGCCGATGGTGAGTAGTACCGGCAGCAGCAAGAGTGTCATGAATAGCGTGCGGGACTTTTTATCACCCAGGCGCACCGCCAAAGTGATCTTGCCGGTGGCCTTATCGGAGGGGATGTCCCGGATGTTATTGGCCAGGTTTACCGCCGCACTCATACCGCCGATACCCACGGCTAAGGCAAGGCCCGTCCACGTGATGCGGCCGACCTGCGTGTACTCGGTGCCCAGGACGGCGACGAGCCCGAAGAATACGAAAACGGCGATTTCTCCGAACCCGCGGTAGCCGTAGGGGTTCTTGCCACCGGTATAGAACCAGGCGCCGGCGATACACACGGCGCCGACGAGGATGAACCAAGCTGCGTTGGCAGCCAGGGAGAGCGAAATTCCCGCGATGGCGGCCACGCCGAAGCAAGCGAAGGCGGCGAACTTGACGTGCTGTGGTTTGGCCAGCCCGCCGCCGGTGAGGCGCTGGGGGCCGGTGCGGTCATCATCGGTGCCGCGGATGCCATCGGAGTAGTCGTTGGCGTAGTTCACGCCGATGATAAGAGCCCAGGCCACGATGAGTGCCAGCAACGCCCGGCCCCAGTGCAAACCATGCGCCGCGGCGGCAGCGCCGGTACCAGCGATAACGGGAGCAAAGGCATTGGCCCAGGTATGCGGGCGAGCACCCTGGAGCCAATCGGCAGGAGTGGCGGAAAAGGCAGACATGCTCACTATTGTGCCACTGGTGTGGTTCGCTGCGGCAATGAGCTGGTGCGTTGGCGAAGGCGGTAGATAATGAGCACCGCGACGAAAACGACGGCATTGGTGACTGTCATTGCGGCAGAGGTAGCTGCGTCGAGGACATAGGCAACCCAAAATCCAACGACTGCGCTGATCGCGGCAACGCCACAGGCAGTCAACACCAGCGTGGGCACGCGCTGAGTAAGCAGTCGCGCGGTCATCGTCGGGAATACCATGAGCGCGATGACCAGCATGGCACCGGCAGCGTGAAAAGCGGCGGTGGCAGTGCAGGCAACCACGGTCATAAAAATGACGTGAAGAACGCGCGTGGGCACCCCGCGTGCGGCACAAAAATCGGCGTCAAAAGTCGTGGCGGATAAACGCGGCAGTGTAAGGGCGAGGAAGAGAGCATTGATACCCAGCACTGCGGCCATGATGTAGCAATAGTTAGGGTTGGAGAAGGCCGCGAGGTTGAGATCACCGACGAGAACCGCGTGGACATCAAGGTGCACGTGGCTCATGTGCGTGGAGATCAAGATGACTCCGGCGGCAAACAGGGCGGGAAAGACCAACCCGAGGGCGGAATCAGCAGTCACCAGTGGGCTTCGCTGGAGCGCATCGGTCCCCAACGCTACTACCAAGGCGCCGGCAGCCGCGGTAGCGAGCAGCACGGGCGAATCCAGATCGGAGGTAAAGAGGTAACCGATGGCAATCCCGGGAAGGACGGCATGGCCGATGCCGTCGATAAGCATGGCCTGGCCTTTGAGGACAACAAAGGTGCCGGGGATAGCACAGGCTAAGGCAGTCAGGACGGCAAGGAGACAAGCAGTGGCGGCGAGGGTCATGAGGCGAGCTTTCTGCTGAGGAGGCTGATGGTGACGAGCGCTGCCTGAGCCAGGACGATGACCGGACCGGTGGGCAGCGGGCCGTGCGCAATGGAGACATAGCAGCCGAGAGCAGCGGTGGCCGCGCCGAGGAACCCGGAGAGCGCGATGAAAGGTAGCAAGCGCGTGGTCCAGGGGCGGGCAGCGGCGGCAGGGCTGATGACTACGGCGACCATGAGTACCACGCCGACGACTTTGACACCGAGCACCGTGATGGCGGTGAGGGCGAAGAAACTAGCCGCGTTGAGGAACGAGGCGCGAATGCCGGCTACCTGGGCAAAACTTGAGTCAAAGGTGACCGCGGCCTGCCGGGTGTGAATGAGGAAAAGAAAAAGCAGCACGCAGCCACCGATGATGAGTGTGGAGCGCACATCCGCGCGAGTGAGCGTGGAGGCATTTCCCAGCAAATAATCCTGGATTCCGGCCTTGCCAGGCAATGGTCGGCGGGAAATATACTGCATGAGCAGCATGCCTACCGAGAAAAACGTGGTCAGCGTGGCCGCCATCGCAGTGGTTTGCCCCAGGGGAGTCAACCGCGGGATGAGGTGAATACAGACCACCGCAAGCGTTCCGGTGAGCAGGGCTCCACAAGCAAGGAGCCAGACGTTTCGCCCGTCCCAGCCAATGGCGGTGGCCACGAGGAAGGCGGTGAGCAGGCCGGGCAGGGAAGAATGCGAGATGGCATCGGCCAGCAGGCTGGTGCGGCGAACATATACCAATGGGCCGAGCGCGCCGGCGCAGCCACCGATCAGCACGGTACCCAGGAGTGCCTGGGTATAGGTGTAGTTCTGAAGAAGCTCGAGTGGGTTCATGATGGCAGGGAAAACATATCGGCAATGGCGGACTCTGTGAGAACCTGTTCGGTGGGGCCAGCAGCAATGAGCCGGCCGTGGCCGACCATGAGGACCTCATCGCAAAAGTCGGCGACTTCCGCCAGGTTGTGGTGCACCAGCAGGATGGTCACGCCGTTGTCGCGCAGTTCCTTGAGTACATCCATGATGGCGCGCTGACTTGCGGCATCAACACCAGCGAAGGGCTCGTCCAGGATGATGAATTCCGGATCGCTAACGAGCGTGCGCGCCAACAACACGCGCTGGCGCTGCCCACCAGATAGCGCGGAAATTGGCAGTTGCGCGTGTGCCTGCATTCCGGTGCGAGCAAGTGCTGCGTGGGCGGCGTCTTTGTCAGCGCGGCTGGGCCACTGCCACCAGCGCAGCCCGGCGGTGCGGCCCATCAGGGCAACGTCGAAGGCGGTGGCAGGGTAACTCCAGTCGATATTCGCATGTTGTGGCATGTACCCGAGCCGCTGCCGAAAATGCGCAAGATCGACGCCATCGAAGGTCATCGACCCGCAGGCTAGTGGCGGAAGGAGCCCGACCAGCGTGCGGACCAGAGTGGACTTTCCCGACCCATTCGCGCCTACCAGTCCGGTGATGGTCGCGGGGGTGAGGGTGAAGGTGGCGTCGTGAAGCACCGGCGTGCGGGGATAGCCGGCGGTGAGGTTTTCAACGTGGAGCATTAGCTCAGTGCTTTCGCCACGGCGCTAGCATTGTGCTCAAAGGCTCCGAGGTAGGTATCGGTGGGGGCTTCCGGGCCGAGGGTATCGGCAAAGAGCTCCTCATCCGAGATGGTGACTGTCCAGTTGCGGGATTCTACGGCTTCCTTGAGAGAAGTGATGGCCTGTGGGTTCGCCTGGTTATCTTGGAAGATAACGGGGACCTTTTTCTCCGCGATGGTATCCGCGAGCTCGGAGATCTCAGTGGCGGACTTGGTGGCTTCGGTGGTGACGAAGTCGGTGGCTTGGACTTCAAAGTCGAAGGTCTTGCCGAAGTAGTTGAAAGCGTCATGGCCGGTGATGAGAACGCGCGGGGAGGCGTTTTCGAGTTCCTTAGCGGCCTTGTCGTGCGCGGCTGCAATCTTGTCTTCAAATGCATCGGCGGCCGCGGCATAGTCTTCGGCATTGTCAGAGTCGATTTCACCGAGTTTGGTGCCGATGTGATCGACGACCTGGCTCCACAGCTCGGGGCTATTCCAGATGTGCGGGTCGTAGAGTTTTTCGCCCTTGTCGCCTTGCTCGGGCCACGGCAGGAGGTCAGCAGTATCGAGCTGTTCGCCGACAGCTAGCTGCTTCTCACCGAGGGAGGAGAGCTGGTCCACCATTTGCGCCTCGAGGTGAAGGCCATTCCAGAGGACGAGGTCGGCGTCCTGCATCTTTTCAATATCGCGCGTGGTGGGCTGGTAGGTGTGTGGATCGCCGCCGGGGCCGACCATGGTGGTGATGTCGGCGTCCGGGGCGATGTTGGCGGCCGCATCAGCCAAGTAACCGGTCGTGGCGAAGATCGTCAGATTGTCGTCCTGGGCTTCGGCGGAGTCGCTGCTGGTGCAGGCAGTCAGCGCGGTGGCAGCCACGAGGGAAGCGAGGGGAAGCGAAATAAGTTTCTTCACGGGAAACCTCTCTTATTAAAAGTGAATGTCGATGTTCAATAGAGTGAACTTGAAAGAGCATAAGTCCTGAAACCTTTGGAAGCAATAGGCTGAACTACGATGGGGGTATGCACATCAGTGAGCTGCCCGAACGCACCCAGGACTACCTCAAGATCCTCTGGACCTATGAGGAGAAAGAGGGCGCTAATACCGCGATGCCGCTCGGGGATCTAGCCAAAGCGGCGGGGCAGAAACTGCCCACTACTTCGGAGGCGGTCAAGCGCCTGGCCGCGAAGGGGCTGGTGGAACACGAACGCTACTTCGGTGTTCGGCTTGTTGAGGAAGGCCGGCGGCTGGCTGTGGCAATGGTGCGTCGGCATCGACTCCTGGAAACCTTCCTCGTGCGCACTCTGGGCTATACCTGGGATGAGGTGCACGATGAGGCGGAAATGCTAGAGCACGCGACGTCCGACAGGCTCGTTGAACGTCTCGATTCTTTCCTGGGCAACCCCGCCCGCGATCCGCATGGTGATCCCATACCTGCCCCGGATGGCACTGCCGAGCCGGTCTCGCGCATTACGCTTATCGACGTCCCCGCACAGACCCCCGTCACCGTGGAGCAGGTCACTGACGCTGATGGCGAATTTTTGCGCTACCTGGATAAATATGGAGTGCGGCCGGGGGTGGAAGTGACCGTCGTTGCCCCCTCGGTCGCGGGTGTGCTCGAGGTTGCCGTAGACGGCGGTTCGAGTTTCCCGATCGGGGAATCCGCTGCGCGCGGTATCGCCGTACGCAGCATCAGCGAAGCGGAGGTTTAGGCGCTCCACAGCCGGGTGACGGCGAGGCGGTCAACCTTGCCGGGGCCGGTGGTGGGGAGCTCGGCTAGGCGCTTGAAGTCCTTGGGGATGTGCCACCGGGGAAGGCCACTATCGTCGAGAGCCACAAGGATATCGCCGACATCCGCCCATCCGGTATAGGCAGCAACGATCATCTGTCCTAAGCGTGGGTGGGGGATGCCGACCACGCACACGCCGTCCACTCCCGGCACGTGCAGGATGTGCTGCTCGAGCTGCTCTGGGTGGAGCTTGAGCCCGCCGGTGTTCAGGATGTTGTCGAGGCGCCCGGTGACGGTGAGGGTATTGCCGTTCAACGCCCCGGCGTCCGAAGTGGCAAACCACGAGGTGCCGGATTCATCGACCATGAAGGCATCTGAGTCCACGTTTCGGTAGCCCTGCGCAATCATGGGCCCGCCGAGGTAGATGCGGTTCTCCTCGCCGAGGCGAACACGAGCGCTATCCAGTGGCTGTCCGTTGTAGACGCAGCCACCGGAAGTCTCCGAGGAACCGTAGGTGGTGACGATGGTGATGCGCAGCTTCTTCGCTGACTCCAACAACTGTGGGTGGGTGGCAGCACCTCCGACGAGGATGGCGTCAAAGGTGCGCAGGGCCTCGATTCCCTCTAGCGAATCCATGGCCTTGGCCAGCTGCATGGGGGTCAGGCCCGTGTATGAGCGATCCCCGGTGGCGGCCAGCTCGTGCGCGGCGCGGGCGAAATTGGGGATGGAAAAACCTTCCGACAGGTCAAGGCAGAGCGGCTCCACACCCGCGACGAGCGAGCGGATTAATACCTGGATTCCCGCGATATGGGCGGCGGGCATGGCTAGCAGCCACTGACCGGTGCCGCCGAGAGCGCGGTGCGTGGCATCGGCGCTGGAGACCAAATTGGCGGCCGTGAGTTGCGCGCCTTTCGGCGTGCCCGTGGACCCAGAGGTGGCCACAACCAGCGCGATGGAGGAGTTAATGGGTTCTCCTGCGCGCATGTGGTTGCGCAGGAGCTGCGCGCGGGTGCGGTCCTCCGCCGGGACGGGCAGGAAGGTGGCTTGTCCTGCGATGGCCGCTTCCAGATCAGGGAGGATGGCGGCGGGGTCATGTGGATTGACAGGCAGAGGAGAGAGGATGGTCACGGTTAGCTAGGTTACCGCCCGCGGTGCTCGTAAGGGTTGATGAGCTCATCCTCCTGATCGAAGGGGCGCTCACCGTCCCTCTGAGCCTGCTGGATGCGGCGTAACATCCACACTCGCGACGCAATGACGGCAATGAGCGCGATGGCCGCGAGGGTAATGGCGAAATACAGCACTGTGGATCCTCCTCGAGGAATGACGATTAGTAGTAGTACGGGAAGTCATCCCAGTTGGGCTCGCGTTTTTCCAAGAAGGATTCCTTGCCTTCGACGGCCTCGTCTGTCATGTAGGCCAGGCGCGTGGCTTCTCCAGCGAAGACTTGCTGGCCCATGAGGCCGTCATCGGTGAGGTTGAAGGCGAACTTGAGCATGCGCTGGGCGGTGGGGGACTTCATGTTGATTTCGCGCCCCATCTGGATGGCGGCATCCTCCAAGTCGGCGTGATCAACCACCTCGTTGACCGCGCCCATCTCGTACATGCGCTGTGCGTCATAGGTGCGGCCCAGGAAGAAGATCTCGCGGGCGTACTTCTGGCCCACCATCTTGGCCAGGTAGGCCGAGCCATAGCCGGCGTCGAAGGAGCCGACGTCGGCGTCGGTCTGCTTGAAGCGGGCCTCCTGGCGGGAGGCAATGGTCATATCGCACACCACGTGCAGGGAGTGCCCGCCGCCAGCAGCCCAGCCGTTGACCACGGCGATGACCACTTTGGGCATGGTGCGGATGAGGCGCTGGACCTCCAAGATGTGCAGGCGGCCGCCCTCAACCTTCTCGCGGGCGGTGTCCACGGTGGATTCATCGGCAGTCGCGTCATCATGCGCATGCTCCGTGGCATAGCGATACCCGGAGCGGCCGCGGATGCGCTGGTCACCGCCGGAGCAGAAGGCCCAGCCGCCGTCCTTTTGGGAAGGCCCGTTGCCGGTCAGTAACACCGTGCCGACATCCGGCGTGCGGCGCGCGTGGTCCAGCGCGCGGTAGAGCTCATCCACGGTGTGCGGACGAAACGCATTGCGCACCTCGGGGCGGTCGAAGGCGATGCGGACGATGCCGTCCTTGCGCTGGGGCTTCGGAACGTCACTGATGAGCCGGTGATAGGTGATGTCCGTCAGGTCTTCAAAGCCCTCGACAGGACGCCAGAGCTCCGGTTTGAACGGATTATCTGTGCTGTAGTTTTTCTGCTCGCTCATGGCACACCAGCTTAATTGGAAAGCGGTGCGCCGGAAGTATAGTCCCCATTCCCAAACCCTCACCCACACTCTCCGCCCAGCGCGGCGGTGATAAACAATAAACAATACTGCGGGATTATCCCCGTCAATGTGCACGTGTACTCCGTACCAGCGCGGTACACCATACAGTGGGACGGAATCGAACCTCCCTGCCTTCTTGCGCTGCGAAGGCGCCTGAGAAGCACTGGGCTCTTCCCTGCCCAGTAAGGGTTGCGCTCGCTGCGAAGGGTGTGGGCTACCGTCGCGCGCTTGACGCGCGACATGACTACATGTCGAACGACATGACGTGCCGCAAGAATGCGGCACAACTAGCGGCAGACCTTATTTAGTTATCAGTTCCGTATTCCAGTTCAGCTGCTGGATGCGGGTATCTAGCTCGCGGTACTGGCGGGCCAGATCATCGGCGCGCTCGCGCAACTTCGGCACGGGCACCGTGGCCACGAACTTGATCTCCGAGCGGGAGTAACGGTCGTGGCGCGCACCCGCACGCTCTGCCAATCCCTGGTAGATGCGGCGCTTGCGCAGCAGACCATCACGCAGCGCCAGCGCTTCCATGAGCGTGATCTCATCGTCGAACGCGGTGGCCGTGTTCGTGGCGTTGATGGCGATGACGAGCTCATCGATGCGCTTGGTCACGCCTTCCAGCTCACGGAGGAGATCCGTCGGGTTCTCATCCGGTTCATCGCCTTCCTGAATGCGGACCGTCGCCGCGAGCCGGTCACTCAGCGAGTTGAGGCGCTCCTGCGCCTGGGCGCGCTCGGCCAATGCTTCAGCAAGTAGCATGGTTCCTCCTTAACGCTTAATGGGATTCATTGTCTGGGCAATTGTACGGCAGACAGGAGGCTTCGCCGTGTGGTCGTGACGCTTCTAACAAATAGTGGCCTAAAACTTCGAGGCGGGCCTTATTTGATCGATGTGTACGTCCTGCACGGTTGGTTGGTACGTTTTCGTAAATATGCCCGCAGATTTTCGGATTTGGGGGACCTTATTTACCAAAACGTACCGCGGGCTCCGTGATTAACGTTGAGCCCGCGCGAAAAACCGCTACCCAATAAACATGAACGCAAACAGCGTGTTGAGCACCGTCGCCACAATCATGGGCACGGAGGTGCGCTTGACCAGTTGGATGGGGTTGACCTTGATGGCGCCGGAGACAATGAGTACCGCGGCGTTGACCGGGGAGACCTGGCGCATGAGGTTGGAGGTGCCCCAAATGGCGGTGAGCATCTGCGGGGCGTGGATGGAGGTCTGCGAGGCCAGGTTGGGAACCACCTCAGAGAAGGCAAAGTAGGGGGCAGTGCCAGAGCCAGTGAGCGCGGCCATTGCGGCGGTGGCGGCGACGAAGATGAGGACGATGAGGACGGCGGCGCCGGAGGAGCCTTCGGTGGCGTCGATAAGCATGTCGATGACACCCATCTGCGTGATGCCCTCCACGAGGACAGCGGCGGCGACCAGCAGGGCCACGACGCCCGCAGCACCTTCGCCCATGCCTTTGAAGAAGCTGGAGATGGAATCCACAGCACCGGTGACGGTGCGCTTGCGGATGGACTCGATGATCATCGCGATGAACAAAGAGACCACGGTCACCGGGAGGATGCCGCCCTCAAAGGGGATGACACCCAAGCGGTTAAGAATGGCGGAGACGATGATGAGTAGCAGCGGCATGAGCGGAAGCACGGCGTAGTAGCCCGGCAGGGAAGCGGCGCGGGCGATAGCTTCCTCGGTAGCGTCATCGTGCATCGAATCGGCGCTGACCTCACCGGAGCTTTCAGCCTTGCGGGCATCCACCTTATCGCAGTGGCGCTGCCACCACATGTGGACGAAGGCCGTGATGAGGAGCGTGGGAACGGTGGCATAGGCGACAGCACCGTAGACGAATTCCGTCGGCGTCATGTTGGTGAGATCGGCGCCCTGAATGAGGCCGGCCTCAAGTGGGGTGGGCACAATGGTAGAGGAGGTCACCACGATGGCGCCCACGGTCAGCGGGGTCAGGCCCGCAGCGATGAGCGCTGGCAGGAGAGTGGCCACAAGAAGCAAGGACAGCGCTGCGGCCGAGGGGATCACCAGCGAGAGCAGCGTGCCCAAGATGAAGCCCACTGGAACCAGCCAGTAGGAACCTTTGAAGCGCTTGAGCGGTGAGGAGAGCACCACGACCGTCTTGGCATCAGCACCAATGTGCCGCATATAGGACACGAAGCCGAAGAGCACCATAATCGCCATGCCGATGCCGGAGAAGCGTGCTTTGAATAGCGCGTCCACGACGAGCAGCTGATCGTAGAAGGCATTACCCGTGGCTTCGATTTCGGTGGTGCGGAAATCCGCGCGCCCAGTGAGGGCGGCGAGCATGAGCAGGACTACGCCAACGGCGAAGATGGAGGCCGCGGCGTGGACTTTCTTATAGATGAGGTAGACAACTGCGGCGATGGCCAGCAGTGCGATGAGAAGGTAAAGCATCTGAGGATCCTTCTTCTGGTTATATCCACTTACTGTTATAAGGTAACACCGGCTATGACAGGTGTCGCGCTCAACCCCCCACACGTACGATGAACCTCATGCACATTGATGACGTCCTCGATCGCGCCCACGTGGTATCCCTGCCCCTCGCCGTGAAATTCCGCGGCATTACTACCCGGGAGGCGCTGCTTATCGATGGCCCCGCGGGCTGGGGTGAGTTCGCCCCCTTCCTGGAGTACGGAGCGGAGGAATCCGCCCGCTGGCTCGCCGCCGGGCTGGAAGCGGCCTACGAAGGCTTTCCGGAACCCGTGCGCGAGTGGGTAGAAGTCAACGGCACCGTCCCTGCGGTTCCTGCCGAGCAGGTGCCGGAGGTCATGGAGCGCTATCCCGGCTGCCGCACCTTCAAAATCAAGGTGGCGGAGAAGGGGCAGACCCTAGAGGACGATATCGCGCGCGTTCACGCTGTCCGCGCCTACATCGAGGCACAGGGTCGCGTGCCGGTTTTGCGCGTCGACGCCAACTGCGGCTGGAGCGTTGAGGAAGCCGTCACCGCGGCCAAGGAGCTCATGCCGCTGGATTACATGGAACAGCCGTGCAAGACCGTTGAGGAACTCAAGGAGGTGCGCACCCAGCTCATGCGCGCCGGGATTTTCGTGCGTGTGGCGGCTGATGAATCCATACGTAAGGCTAGCGACCCTTATCGGGTGGCGGAATTGCAGGCGGCCGATGTCGCCGTGGTTAAGCCCGCGCCGCTGGGCGGGGTGCGCAAAGTACTCGAGGTAGCCTCCCACCTGCGCGAGCGCCACATGGACATCACGGTGGCCTCTGCCCTGGATACCTCGGTGGGAATCTCCATGGGACTTGCCGCAGTGGCCGCCTTGCCGCAAATCTATGACGACGAAGACATCGACGTCACCCCGGCCGCTGCGGGCCTGGCTACCGGGTCGCTGTTCCTGGAGGATGTGACAGCACCACGCGAGCTTGTCGACGGTCACCTGCGCGCCGAATCCCTTGCCCCCGATCCGGATCGCCTCAGCGCGCTCGCCGCGCCGGGCGAGCGCCGCGAGTGGTGGTTCGAGCGTGTGCGTCAGTGCTGGCCGCACCTTTAAAAGCACAGCTCACGGTCCATGTCCGGAGGTCAGCGTAGGCTGGCGGGCATGACGATTTCCGTGAGAGACGCGCACCTGCACAACCTTCGCAACGTGGATGTGGACCTTCCACGCGGCCAGCTCGTGGCCGTGACGGGGGTGTCCGGTTCCGGCAAGTCCTCGCTGGCCTTCGGCACCATTCATGGCGAAGGCCAGCGCCGCTACCTGGAATCCGTCGCGCCCTTTGCTCGACGCCTCATCGCCTCCGCGGTGGACCCTCAGGTCGGCCGCATTGAGGGGTTGCCGCCGACGGTGGCGTTGCAGCAGTCGGCGTCGGCAAGCAGCGCGCGCTCCACCGTGGGCACGATCTCCGCCATGTCTAACTCCGTGCGCCTTCTTTACTCGCGCTGCGGTGACAACCCGGAGGGCCTGTACTCCGATTCCTTCTCCCCGAATACCCCAGAAGGCATGTGCCCGGAGTGCCAGGGCACCGGCGTGGTCCACGAACCCACGGAGGCGTCCATGGTGCCGGACCCCAGCCTGAGCATCGAGGAAGGCGCGATTGCTGCGTGGCCCGGAGCCTGGGCGGGCAAGAACTTCCACGACATTCTGCAAGAACTGGGCTATGACTTGGATTCACCGTGGGAGGATTTGCCGAAGAAAGACCGCGAGTGGATCCTCTTCACCGAGGAGCGCCCGGTGGTAACCGTCAAGCCGCGCCGCGGGGCGGATCAGATCCAGCGCAATTACGAGGGCACGTGGCGCTCCGTGGCCAGCTACCTGACCAAGACCTATGCGGAGACGAAGTCGGATACACTCCGCGCCCGCGTCTTGAGCTTCATGGAAACCCGCCGCTGCGATACCTGTCAGGGACGCCGGCTGACGGCGAAGGCGCTCAAGGTCACCTACGCTGGGCTGCCGATCGACGAATTCAATGCCCTCCCGTTGAGCGAAGCCCACGAGCTGTTAAGCGCTCAGAAACCACAGCCGAATGATGCGGAAGACCTGCTCCTCAAGGCCCTCCTTCCGGCCTTTGAATCTGCATTGGAACTCGGCCTGGGGCACCTCAGCCTGGATAGGCCTATGGACACGCTCTCGGGCGGTGAGGTGCAGCGCCTGCGCCTGGCTGCGCAGCTGCGCTCCGGGCTCTATGGTGTGACCTATGTCCTGGATGAGCCCTCTGCGGGCCTGCACCCGGTGGAGCGGGGCGCGGTGCTTGATATGTGCCGGCGCTTCATCGCGGAGGGGAACTCGGTGCTGCTGGTGGAACACGACATGGAACTGGTCAAGCAGGCCGATTGGATCGTGGATGTCGGCCCGCTCGCCGGTGAGCGCGGCGGCCAGGTGGTGTACTCGGGTCCCGTCGCCGATTACATAGAGGCGGCGGACTCTGCAGATACTCCCACCGCGCGTGCCTTGGCGCGCCCGCGCCCCACGCCCAAGGTCGAAGCGCGCCCGGCGCACGGGGACATCGCGCTGCGCCGGGTGCACTCGCACACCATCGATGGCCTCGACGTGGACTTCGGACTCGGCCAGTTTACGGCCATTACTGGGCTTTCGGGTTCCGGCAAATCCACGTTGCTGGCCGCACTCCATGACATGCTCACGGGGCCGGACTGTCCGAAGCAGGTCAAGCGCGTGGTCTCCATTACCCAAAAGCCAATCGGCCGAACCCCGCGCTCCACGGTGGCGACGTACACCAACCTCTTCGACAACGTGCGCAAGCTCTTCGCGGCCACCCCGGAGGCCAAGAAGAAGAAATGGACGGTCTCGCGCTTTTCCTACAACGTTAAGCAAGGCCAGTGTCCCACCTGCGGTGGCGCCGGCCAGATCGAGGTCGAGCTGGTCTTCCTTCCAGGCTCCTATACCCAGTGCCCGGATTGCCAGGGACAGCGCTATAACGATGACACCTTGTCCATCCGCTGGAAGGACAGGACCATCGCGGACATCCTCGACCTTACGGTGGAAGAGGCCCTGGAGGTCTTTGCAGATGAAGCGCCGATCCTCCACGCGCTGCAAACCTTGGAGGCGGTCGGTCTGGGTTACCTGCGCTTGGGCCAGGGCGCTCCGGAGCTTTCCGGCGGTGAAGCGCAGCGCATCAAGCTTGCCACGGAGCTGCAGCGCTCCCGCAACTCGCGCCGGGGCCATACCGTCTACCTGCTGGATGAGCCCACCGTCGGGTTGCACCCGGCCGATATCGACCTGCTCATCGCTGAGCTGCACTCGCTGGTGGAGGCCTCCCATACTGTCGTGGTGGCAGATCATGACCGTCACCTCATCGCCGGCGCTGACCGGGTTATTGAGATGGGCCCGGGGTCTGGTTCGGATGGCGGAAAGATTGTGGCGGATGGCACGCCGGGTCAGGTTTCCACGGGACTAACGCCCACCGGGCGGGTGCTAAGTGGCGCGGGTGCACGATAAGGTAAATCCCATGACCAACAACAACGGCGACAACGAGACGCGGCAGTTCGGCCGCGTCACCGGTGAGAACGAAACCCGCCAGTTCGGCGCGCCCCAACAGCAGCCGCCACAGCGTCCCCAACAACACTTCCCGGAGCCCGGATCCCAGAACGCGCAGGCCTATGGTCAGCCCTATCAGCAGGGCTATGACCAGAACTATCAGCAGCCGCAGTATGACCCGGTCCCGTCCAGCTACCAGGTGGAGCAGCCGAAGAAGGGCGGGGGAGCCCTGTCCTATGTCTTCGCGGCCAT
The DNA here is from genome assembly GCF_030408555.1 of Corynebacterium aurimucosum. Classification (NCBI taxonomy): domain Bacteria; kingdom Bacillati; phylum Actinomycetota; class Actinomycetes; order Mycobacteriales; family Corynebacteriaceae; genus Corynebacterium; species Corynebacterium aurimucosum. The sequence goes on from NZ_CP047048.1 coordinate 373,211, forward strand.
CGCTGCTATCGCCGTCGTTTTCGCCGGCGTGCTGTTCTTCCTGTGGCGCGGTGCGGCAGCGGATGCTGACAAACCCGCCCCGGAGCCGGTTACCGAGACCGTGACCACCGAGGTTCCCACCACGGTGACCACCACCAAGAGCTCGCCGCGGGATAACCTCCCCACCGATATTCCGACGGAGCTGCCGACGGAGCTGCCGCCGGACGTCCAGGACCGTGTGGACCAGGGTGGAGCCGAATTGGAAGGGTTGATCAATGACCTCTTCGAGCAATTCGATTCGGGCATGGAAGAGCTCGATACGGGTGGTGCAGGCAATGCCTAATACTGAATCTCACACCGAGCCCACTGCCTCCGCGCAGCCGGAGTCGATGCAGCTGGCCGAAGCACTGGCGGCCCAGCTTTCGCGGCACCTCACCGACGTGGTTATCTGCCCGGGTTCGCGCAACGCACCGCTGTCTTTGGCGCTTCTCGCGCGCAGCGATATTCGCGTGCATACCCGCCTGGATGAGCGCTCCGCCGCCTTCGCTGCTTTAGGTTTGGCACGCGTCCAACGCCGGCACGTCGGCATCGTGATGACCTCCGGCACCGCGGTGGCTAATGCCCTGCCCGCGATGGTGGAGGCGCATTACTCGCATACCCCGCTGGCCGTCATCAGCGCGGACCGGCCGGCCCGCTTGGTGGGCACGGGGGCCTCCCAGACTATTGAGCAGCCCGGCATCTTCGGCGTGTATGCGGAGACCACCCAGGTGGAGAGCACGAGTGATATCCCGCTTATCGCGGAGCGCTTTTTGAATGACCGCCAGGTGCACATCAACGTGGCTCTCGATGCCCCGCTGGTAGGCGAAGAGCTGCCCGGTAGCCCGACGGATTACACGCAGCACCGCGCTCGTACCCCGCGGTGGGCGAATCACGGCGAGGTGGCCGTCGATCTCAGCCGCAACACGCTCGTCATCGCCGGCGATGAGGCCTGGGAAGTCGAAGGCCTGGAGGATGTCCCCACCATCGCCGAGCCCACGGCACCTGCGCCCTATCACCCGGTGCACCCGGCCGCGGCGCACCTCTTCCGCCGCGCCCAAGTCTCCGCCAACGACTACGTGGTCAACACCAAGGTGGAGCAGGTCATCGTCGTGGGCCATCCCACCCTGCACCGCGGTGTCCTGGCACTGCTGAGTGATCCCGATATCGATCTCATCTGTCTGTCGCGCACGGAAGATTTCACCAACCCCCGTGGCGAGTCCGCGCAGCTGGGTACCACCGCCAAAACCAGCGGCGAGCCCACGCGAGAGTGGATGAAGATCTGCGAAGGCGCGGCCCAGATGGCGGCCGACGGTGTTCGTGAGGTTCTGGCGGAGACCACCGGTGAGGATGCCACCAAGCCCGAGATCGGCTTTACCGGCCTCCACGTCGCCGCCGCGGTGGGGGACACCCTCGCCGTCGGAGATACCCTCGTCCTGGGCGCCTCCAACGCGGTGCGGGATGCGTCCTTCATCGGCCTGCCCTTCGACGGTGTGGAGACCTATTCGCCGCGCGGGGCCGCCGGCATCGACGGCACCATAGCGCAGGCCATCGGTATCGCCCTGGCCACCCAGTCCCGCGAAGCCGACGCCCCGCGCGCCCCGCGCACCGTGGCGCTCATGGGGGATGTCACCTTCCTCCACGATGCGACTTCGCTCATCCTTCCCGAAGACAACCCGCGCCCGGAGAACCTCACCATCGTCGTCTCAAACGACGACGGCGGCGGCATCTTCGAGGTGCTCGAACAGGGCCGCGAGCACCTGCGCGACTCCTTCGAGAAGGCCTTTGGGACGCCGCATGGGGTGGGTGTGGCCAAGCTAGCGGAAGCCTGCGGTGCTGAGCACCGCGAGGTGAGCTCGGCGCAGGAGCTGCTCGACGTTTTGGCAGAACTCAAGGAATACTCCACCGGCATCACCGTGGTGGAGGCGCATACCACGAGGTCCTCGCGCCGCGCGCTGCAGGAAGCTTTGAATGCCAAGGTAGGTCAGTAAATGCCGCGGCGCCGGGTACGCCAGCTGATCCTGGTGCTGTACGCCGCAGCTCTCGTGGGCATGGCGGGAATGGTCATCGGCCCTTTTCTCAATGACCGCACCATCGGCGCCAACCCCGGGCGCGCCCTGGCCACGGTGACGGATGTCGGCACCTTGCGTACCTTCGTGGATTTCCAGGACTCCGAGGGTATCTATCACACCCCGCCCACCGGCCTGCTTTATCCCACCGGGCTGGGGGAGGGACAGCAGGTCTGGGTGCTCTATGCCAAGAACAACCCGGACCTAGTCAAGGTGGAAGGCCGAGAATGGACGCTATCGATTATTCCGGCGCTGTCCTCTGCAGCTGTGGCGACCCTGATTGCCGGGGCGTTGTGGTGGGCAAGCGGGAAAATTAACCGGAATTTAGCGCGTGCTTTACCAACCGAGCACCCAGGAAAGGAATGATGGGGCGCATGCGTGTAGCCATCGTCGCGGAATCCTTCTTGCCTAACGTCAACGGAGTGACCAACTCCGTGCTGCGTGTCCTCGAATACCTCCACGAGCACGGCCACGAGGCCATCGTCATCGCTCCTGGTGCCCGGGATGGGCAGGAGGAGATCCCTGATTACCTCGGGTTCACCATCGTGCGCGTGCCCACCGTGCGGGTGCCACTGGTGGATTCGCTCCCGGTCGGCGTTCCCACTTCCGCTGTGGACGAGGCGCTGCGCGAGTTCAAGCCGGACATCATTCACTTGGCCAGTCCCTTCGTTCTCGGAGCTGCGGGCGCATTCTCCGCACGTCAGCTGCGCATTCCGGCAGTGGCGCTGTACCAGACGGACGTCGCGGGATTCGCCACCAAGTACCATGCCTCCGCGCTGGCCTATGGGGTGTGGGAGTGGCTGCGCACCATCCACAACGCGTGCCAAATGACTCTCGCGCCCTCCTCACTGACCATCAGCGACTTGGAGAAGCACCACATCAAGAACGTGCGCCACTGGGGCCGCGGCGTAGACTCGGAGCGCTTCCACCCCTCGAAGCGCTCGGCGGCGCTGCGCCGGAACTGGGACTCTACGGGGAAGAAAAAGATCGTCGGCTTTGTGGGCCGGCTGGCCGCAGAAAAGGGCGTGCACCGCCTGTCCGCGCTCAATGATCGTGAGGATATTCAGCTCGTCATTGTTGGCGATGGCCCAGAGCGTCCGCTGCTGGAGGCCCAGCTGCCAGGTGCAGTCTTCACTGGGGCGCTGGGTGGCGAGGAGCTCGCAGCCGCATATGCAAGCCTTGATGTCTTCGTGCACGCCGGCGAGTTCGAGACTTTCTGCCAGGCCATCCAGGAAGCGCAGGCCTCAGGCGTGCCCACCATCGGCCCCCGCGCGGGCGGCCCGGTGGACCTCATTGAGGAGGGCTATAACGGGTTGCTTCTCGATGTCCCTACGTTCGTCGAGGATCTCCCGAATGCCGTCGACGCGCTTCTCAATCCGGAGATTCACCAGGAGATGCGGGAGAACGCCCGGAAGTCGATTGCCTCCAAGACTTGGCCGGCGTTGTGCGAGCAGCTGCTGGGCTACTACGAAGAGGTTTTGGAGAATGTCCGTGAGGTCCCGCTGACCATTCTGGGCCAGCGTCCGGAGCTGCCGCGTTGGGCCGCTCGCGCTCTGGGAGCGCGCGTCGCCTAAACTAGGCGCTTGTGTCTAAGGCAGATCTGGAGAAGAAGCCCTTCGATGTCGCGCGCATGTTTGACGCGGTGGGCAAGAAATACGACATCACCAACACGGTGCTGTCCTTTGGTCAGGACGCACGCTGGCGCCGGCTGACCCGCGAGCGGCTCAACCTGCAGCCAGGGGAGAAGGTCCTTGACTTGGCTGCCGGAACGGCCGTTTCGACGGAAGAGCTGTCCAAGTCCGGCGCGTGGTGCGTGGCCTGTGACTTTTCCCTCGGCATGCTCGCGGCTGGCGCGGAACGCGATGTTCCCAAGGTGGCCGGCGATGGAATGCGCCTGCCCTTTGCGGATAACACTTTTGACGCGGTGACCATTTCCTATGGCTTGCGCAATATCCACGACTTCGAGCTGGGCCTGCGGGAGATGGCGCGCGTGACCAAGCCCGGCGGGCGCCTAGCAGTGGCGGAGTTCTCCAAGCCGGTCATCCCGGTCTTCGGCACCGTCTACAAGGAATACCTGACCCGCTTGCTGCCGCCGATTGCCAAGGTGGTCTCCTCCAACCCGGAGGCCTATATCTACCTCGCGGAGTCCATCCGTGTGTGGCCGGAGCAGCATGAGCTGGCCGCCGCTATTAATCGCAATGGCTGGAAGCAAGCTGGGTGGCGCAACCTGACCTTCGGCATCGTGGCGTTGCACTCCGCAGTTAAGCCCGCCTAGGCGCCTTAGGCCCAGAGAGGTGTATCGCGCCGCAGCGTAGAAACTGCCCCGCCGGCCAGCCGCCAGGCGCGGGCGAGGAGGTCCTTGTCCTCGTCGGTGATGAGGTTGCCCATGAGACGCGCTGCGGCCGGCATGAGCATGCGGCCCACCGGCCCGCGCATGGCCACGGGCCCGGCCAGCGGCAGGAATTGTGGGTAGGTCAGCAGGCGCGCGGCGGTGCGGGCAAGTAGGAAGGCCTCGCCATACTCGGCGCGTAGCCGGTCTGGCCACGCCAAGGTGAGGTCCTTGGTGCCGAGCATCTCCACGGCGAGTGTTGCCGTTTCCAAGCCATAGTCGATGCCCTCGCCGTTGAGGGGGTTAACACATGCCGCAGCGTCACCGATGAGCATCCAGTTCGCGCCGGCAACTCCAGACACCGCACCACCCATGGGCAGCATCGCCGAGGTGACGTTGCGCAGCTCGCCCAGGCCCCATTCCGAACGCTGCTGCTCAGCGTAGAAATCCAGCGCCTTCTTCGTGTTGAGGCGGGCCGGGCGGGCGGCCGTAGAGAGCGCGCCCAAGCCGATATTGACCCCCTGGCCCAGCGGAAAGATCCAGCCATAGCCCGGCTGCACCACGCCCTCGGGGTCCTTGAGCTCAACGTGGGAGTGCATCCATTCCTCGCCGTCCCGCAGTGAATCGGCATAAGCGCGTGCAGCAATGCCATAGACCTCCTCGCGGTGCCAGGTGCGGCCCAACTGCTTGCCAAACGTCGAGCGCACCCCGTCGGCCACGATGACCCACTGGGCGCGCACGCGGCGCTTGCCGACGGAGAACTCCACCAGCCGGTTGCCGTCCAGCTCCGGCTGTGTCGCCGCGCCGGTTATCAGTTGCGCGCCGGCTGCCTGCGCAGCCTCAACCAGCAGCGCGTCGAATTCATAGCGCGGCAGGGCCGTGCCTTTGTGCGAGGGGTAGGTCTTAGGCCACGGGGCGGTGACGGTGCCGCCGAAGCCATGCAGTTTGAGGCCGCGGTTGCGGTAGGACGCGTTGACCTCGATGCCGAGGAGCTCCAACTGGTGCATGGCGCGCGGGGTCAGTCCATCGCCGCAGGTCTTGTCGCGGGGGAAAGGGGAGGCGTCGACAAGCAGCGTCTCATGGCCGGCGCGTGCGGCGTGGATAGCGGCGGCAGCGCCGGCGGGCCCGGCGCCTACGATGGCGACGTCAACAAGGGTGGAATCGATCTGCTCCGACATGGGGACTATCATTGCACGGGATAGTGGCCACAAGTGTGTTGAGGGCCGTGCCATGGGCTACGGTAAGTAAACACTAGGATTTTTGAGCTTAAAGGAACACGTTTAATGTCACACGGCCAAACTCACGCCAAGCACGTGGACTTGGGGGATGCGCAGCTCACCGAGCGTATCAACGCCGGGATGGCTGCTGTAGAGGACCTGCTGAATACGGAGCTCGACCGCGGGCAGGACTTCATCAAGGACAAAGTGCGCCACCTGTCCCTGGCTGGTGGCAAGCGTTTCCGCCCGATGATGGCGTTGTTGGCCTCCGAGTTCGGTGAACGTTCACAATCCCCCGAGGTGGTGAAGGCGGCAACCGTGGTGGAAATGGTCCACGTGGCTACGCTCTACCACGACGATGTCATGGATGAGGCGGAGCGCCGACGCGGCGTGGATTCCGCGAACTTCCGGTGGACCAACTCGGTGGCGATTCTGGCGGGCGATGCACTGCTCGCGCACGCCTCGCGGCTGATGAGCCAGCTGGATACCCACACGGTGGAGCATTTCGCGGAGACTTTCGAGGAGCTCGTCACCGGCCAGATGCGGGAAACCATCGGTGCTGGCGAAGCCAACGCCGTAGAGCACTACACGGCGGTGATCCGGGAAAAGACCGCGGTGCTGATTGCCTCCGCCGGCTACCTGGGTGCCTACCACGCGGGTGCGGGTCCAGAACAGTGCGAGGCGCTGCGCCAAATCGGTGCGGCCGTAGGCATGATTTTCCAGATCGTCGACGATGTCATCGACATCTTCTCCGACTCCGAGGAATCCGGGAAGACCCCGGGCACGGACCTGCGCGAGGGCGTGTTCACCCTGCCGGTGCTCTATGCCCTGGAGGAGGAAGGCGAGGTCGGCGATGAGCTGCGCGCCCTGCTGACAGGCCCGCTGGAGGATGACGCTTCCGTGCAACGCGCCATCGAGCTGCTGTGGCAGTCGGGCGGCCGTGACAAGGCGTTGGCCGACGTCAACGCGTACCTGCGCGTGGTCGAGGACCAGCTTTCCCTGCTGCCGGAATGCACGGCTAGTGAAGCACTGCGCCAGTTGGCGGACTATACCGTTCAGCGCGTGGGTTAAAAGCCCCTCCTGCCTGGCGATTTGCATGTTAGGCGGGAGTTCGTAGTAAAGTACATAACCGCACTCAAGAGTGCTTGCCAGGTTGCCCGAGCGGCCAAAGGGAGCGGACTGTAAATCCGCCGGCTTTCGCCTTCAGAAGTTCGAATCTTCTACCTGGCACAGAATAAATCCCGCAGACGCGATGATGAGTCTGCGGGATTTTTCGATCTCCGGGTGACTCAGGGTCTAATCCAAGGAGAACAGCTCTCGCTGGAAATCCGTGGGGTTCCTCAACCGCTCAGTTTCAGGCAACGGCCCCGGCAGGGTGGTGCCTTCAGCGAAGGGCGCACCCGGCAGGTAATCGCGGCCGTGGGGCTGTGCCAAGCCATTAAGGTCGGGACCGGCCGGCACCACTTGGGCGGGATTAATTTCGCGGTGGACTATGTAGTAGTGCTGCTTGATCTCGGTGAAGTCGGTGGTATCGCCGAAACCGGGGAGCTGGAATAGCTCGCGCAAGTAGCCATAAACGTTCGGCATCTCGCTGATCTTATTCCGGTTGGTCTTGAAGTGGCCGTGGTAGACAGCGTCAAAGCGGATCAAGGTGGTGTATGCCCGGATATCGGTCTCCGTGATGTGCTCACCCATGATGAAGCGGCGGTGGGCTAGCCGCTCCTCCAGCCAGTCGAGGACCTCGAAGACATCCGCATAGGCCTCTTCATAAGCCTCCTGGGATGCGGAGAATCCCGCGCGATACACGCCGTTGTTGAGCTTCCTGAAGATGAAGTCGTTAATTTCCTCCATCTCCTCCTTCTGCTCGGACGGCGGCAGCAGGTTGGGTGCGCCTTCTCGTTGGAAGTCGGTCCACTCTGTCTGGAAGTCCCGCACCATGGAGTTGAAGTCGTTGGTGACAACCTTGCCGCTGGACTCTTCCACAATGGCTGGCACCGTGATGCCCCGCGGATAGGCAGGAAAGCGCGCGAAATACGCATCCTGCAGGCGGGGGATGCGCAGGACGGGGTCGAGCCCGTCGGGGGCGAGGTCGAAAGTCCAGGAGCGCTTGTCGTGGGTGGGGCCCGCCAGGCCTAAGGAGATGACATCTTCCAGTCCCAACAGGCGCCGTACGATGACGGCGCGGTGTGCCCACGGGCAAGCGCGCGCAGCAATGAGGCGATACCGGTGGGGCTGCACCGGCCAGTCGAGGGCCTCGCCGCTACCAGCCACGGAAGGCTGTGGTTCGTCACCGGTGACCGAGGCAAGAATGCGGTCGCCGATGTAGTTGGTGTCTCGCTTGAATTCGCCGTCCGTCGAGGCATTCTGGGCGTCGCTGGCCCAGTCCTTCGGTGTCTGCTTCTGGGTACCAGAGCTCATGTGTCCTCCCTAGAGCACATAAAGTATTTGATACGTCAACAATAGCTGGGTTTGGTGCGCCTGGAGTAGGGGCGGTCTACCGCGAGAGTGGTGCAAGGGTGATGTGTGCGAGTTTAGGTGCCTGAAAAGTGCGCAAAAACCATTGTCGTACTGGCGATTTGTGTTGTTTAAGCGTTTCGGGTTAATCTTTTCAAGGCTTCAACGAGAGCACAGCGGAAGAAACTCCGTGACTCTAAGAGGCTGTGCCCCCTTAGCTCAGTCGGCAGAGCGTTTCCATGGTAAGGAAAAGGTCGACAGTTCGATTCTGTCAGGGGGCTCCATTCATGTTTCTGGAAGCTTTCAGAAAGTGAATATGGCGGTGTAGCTCAGTGGTAGAGCAAGCGACTCATAATCGCTGTGTCGCGAGTTCAATTCTCGCCATCGCTACCGGGAAAGAAAAGCGCCCGCATATGGGCGCTTTTTCACTACCGACTCCCAGCCTTATACGGCACGTGGTTTCCATGGGGAATCACTGTTCTGGTAGGGTTGTGCGTTGTCCCAAAAGGGCACGCAGAGGGGCGTGGCGCAATTGGTAGCGCAACGGTCTCCAAAACCGTAGGTTGCAGGTTCGAGTCCTGTCGCCCCTGCCACATCACTTCCAAGGAGGGAATCGCCGTGAGCGAGGAAAAGCAGCCGAGCACCGGGGCTCCGCGCCCAACCGGCAAGCGTCAGCTCTCTGGCGCAGCGACCACCTCTACTGATTCCTACACCGACAAGCGCGTCGTGCGCGTCGAGGATAAGAAGGAAGATTCTTTCGGCGGATCCGTCGGCTCCTTCCCAGGTGAAGTCGTCTCTGAGATGAAGAAGGTCGTGTGGCCTACCGGCAAGGAAATGCTTCAGTACGTTCTGGTGACCTTCGCCTTTCTTATCGTCCTCACCGCTCTGGTGTGGGGCGTGGACACGCTGACCGGCCTCGGAGTTGAAGCAATCCTCGCGCCTTAGTACACTAATTTCATACTTTCATCCCGCCGCCTTCCCGCTAGCTCGACTAGGGGAAACGGCGGGATACTTTTTGCCCTAGTCCCGCCGAGTACCCTGGTGGGGGACTGGAAGAATGAACACCAATTTGGAGTAGCAGACAATGAGCGAAGAAAACACTGGCACCTCCCTCGAGCAGGCCATGATCGATAACGTCCAGGAACAGGCCGCCGAAGCGGTCGAGGCTACTGAGGAATCCCAGCAGCCGCAGGAGGAACTGTCCGCTGAGGAGAAGGAAGCTGCCGAAAAGGAAGCTGCTACCAAGGCCGCTGAGGCTGCTCTCGGTGGCGTCACGGATGAGGCTGAAGGCGAGGGTGCAGGGGAGGCGTCGGCAAGCGCTGAGGCAGACGCCGCCGCAGTAGCCGACGCCGAGTATAAGTCCCGCCTGCGCGCCTTTACCCGCGAGCTGAAGAAGCAGCCGGGCCAGTGGTACATCATCCAGTGCTACTCCGGTTATGAGAACAAGGTGAAGACCAACCTCGATATGCGTGCCCAGACACTCGAGGTGGAGGATTCCATCTTTGAGGTCGTTGTGCCGGTCGAGCAGGCCATTGAAAAGAAGGACGGCAAGAAGAAGGTAGTCAAGCGCAAGCTGCTGCCGGGCTACGTGCTGGTGCGCATGGAGCTTAACGACGCCGCCTGGTCCGTCGTCCGCGATACCCCGGGCGTGACCTCCTTCGTGGGCAATGAGGGCAACGCGACCCCGGTGAAGATCCGCGACGTTGCTAAGTTCCTCATGCCGAACGATCCGACGGTCTCTCCGGAGGACTCCGCAGCAGACTCCGAGGGCGAGCAGGTTGTGGCCATGCCGGAGAAGGAGGCCGCCAAGGCCTACGCGCACGACTTCGAGGTGGGCGAGGCCGTCACCATCCTGTCTGGCCCGCTGGCTTCTGTCTCCGCCACCATCTCCGAGATCGACCCAGAGACCGGCAAGATGCAGGGCCTGGTGTCCATCTTCGGCCGCGAGACCCCGGTGGAGCTGTCCCCGACGGAGATCGAGCGTATCTCCTAAAAAGCGATTTTGAGCTGGGCGCACGGTGTTCTAGACTTGAACGCCGTGCGCTTTTGCGCATCTTGAAACGTTCATCCTCCGGTGGCCCACAATGCGTGAGCATCCGGACGGGGCGCTGTTATTCATCGTGGCGGCACTCCGGTACCACAGGAAAGAGGTAATTCGATGGCTCCCAAGAAGAAGGTCACTGGCCTGATCAAGCTCCAGATCGAGGCAGGCGCTGCTAACCCGGCTCCGCCGGTCGGCCCGGCACTCGGTGCCCACGGCGTCAACATCATGGAGTTCTGCAAGGCTTACAACGCTGCGACCGAGTCCCAGCGCGGCAACGTCGTTCCGGTGGAAATCACCGTGTACGAGGACCGCTCCTTCGACTTCAAGCTGAAGACCCCGCCGGCAGCTAAGCTCCTGCTCAAGGCCGCTGGCATCAAGAAGGGCTCCGGCGTTCCGCACACCGACAAGGTTGGCTCCGTGACCTGGGATCAGTGCAAGGAGATTGCACAGACCAAGTTCGAGGACCTCAACGCTCGTGACATCGAGAACGGCGCCCGCATCATTGCTGGTACCGCTCGCTCCATGGGCATCACCGTTGACGGCGTCTCGGCTAAGTAAAAATTCGATTTAATGCGCGATACGTTCTGTATCGCGCGTGGCAGGGCCAGCTTCGGCCCGCTAACACCACATCAATCCAAGAAAAGGAATTGCACTTATGAGCACCAAGTCCAAGGCATACAAGGCTGCCGCTGAGCTGGTAGACCGCTCCCGCCTGTACCGTCCGATCGAGGCCGCCAAGCTGGCCAAGGAGACCTCCTCCAAGAACTTCGACGCCACCGTTGATGTTGTCTTCCGTCTCGGCGTTGACCCGCGTAAGGCTGACCAGCTGGTTCGCGGCACTGTCTCCCTGCCCCACGGCACCGGTAAGGACGTCCGCGTGGCTGTCTTCGCTGAGGGCGACAACGCTGAGGCTGCGAAGGCTGCTGGCGCCGACATCGTGGGCACCGAAGAGCTGATCGCTGCTATCAACGAGGGCAACATCGACTTCGACGTTGCTATCGCTACCCCGGATCAGATGGCCAAGGTTGGCCGCGTTGCCCGCGTCCTGGGCCCGCGTGGTCTCATGCCGAACCCGAAGACCGGCACCGTGACCGCTGACGTGTCCAAGGCCGTTGCTGACGTCAAGGGCGGTAAGATTTCCTTCCGCGTTGACAAGGCTTCCAACCTGCACGCCATCATCGGCAAGGCTTCCTTCGATGCTGAGAAGCTGGCTGAGAACTACGGCGCGCTGTACGACGAGATCATTCGCCTGAAGCCGGCCTCCGCTAAGGGCATCTACGCCAAGAAGGTCACCATCTCCACCACCTCCGGCCCGGGCATCCCGGTCGACGCTTCCGTGGAGAAGAACTACACCGAGTAAATCGGTCGAGCGCATCGCGCTAAATGGCACAGGGCTTCGAGGTTTACCCTCGGAGCCCTTTTCCTATGCCTGCCAGTCCCGTGCAGATAGCGGCGGGGATTGTTAAGCGTCGATATCGTCTGGCTCCCAGCCCCGGCTGTCTGCGTCCAGGTAGACATTGCGTGCTAACGGAATCTGGTGAGAGGCAGATTCCAAAATATGCATGAAGTAACCGGCGGTGTTGGGGATAGCGAGGGTATCGCCCACCGCTATGCCCTCTGGGAAATCGAGCTCGCGGCGCAGGATGACTTCATCTTCGATGCAATAGGCCCCCACCACGAACCCGGTGCGCGGTTCCCGGCCCACCGTACCGCGGTCTCCGGCAGTGGGCACGAGGAGCGGGTCGAGCAAAATGTCATCCGCCGCGGTACGGCACTGGGTGCGGTTCATAGCTGCGCCGATGAGGGGCAGGCCGTCGGAGCGCTCTTTGAGGAAGCTGACCTCAGCGAGAATGATGCCGCAGCCATCGAGCAGGCTGCGCCCTGGCTCCAAATGAAGAGAAATATTCCGCTCGCTCAAGGCACGGCCGGCAGGTCCAAACCCGGCTACCTCACCAGAAAGAAGTTGGTCTCACCACTGGCCGCGGGTGGGTGTTTGCCAGAAGGGGTAGGTATTTGAGAGCGGGTCGGACTTCCAGGTGAAAGGCTCACCGGTGCCGGCGCGCTGGGCTGCGATGCGTTGCTGGTAATACTCCCATTGCTCGCGGGATTCGAGGTAGCTCATGGGAACACCGCCGCCGATATCGATGAAGGAAGCAGGCTGGCCGGCCGAGCGGAGGTGCTCGATGAGGGCGATGGCCTCCGCGAGTGCGGTGCGGCGGTCCGATTCGCTATAACCATGCAGGTGTACGTGAACGCCGTCAGTGTGGATGGTTTCGGGCCAGGCATGGCTTTGCCATGCGTGAAGGAGCTCACCGAAGCGCGTCGGCGGTAGGTTATCCGGGTTGGGGGCAAGGCGCGGTGCGACGTGCGCGGTGTGGTTGAGGGCCTTGGCAAGGGCAGCGATGCGCTCGGCTTCCGCTCGCGAATCGCAGGAAATGGTGACTCCGCGGTCGATAGCTAGGCGCAGCAACGCGTCGGTCTTAATAGCCGCGCTGAGGATAATCCGCTCGGGCGCGACTCCACGGATAAGCACTTGGCGCAGCTCATTTTCACTGGCGACGTCCACGCCTAGGCCAGCCTCGCGGGCGGCGTCGACGAAGCACAAGGCTTTATTGGCCTTACGAGCGAAAAATACCTGGGTGTCCACGCCATGAGAGGCGCCGGCATCGAGGAGCTCTTGGGCGTTGCGGCGCAGCGGCGCGGGGTTGAGCACATTAACGGGCGAGCCATACTCGGAGGTAAGGCGGGAAACTTGCTGTGGGTCGCCCACCAATTCCGTCATCCACTCTTCCCACCGCGCGCGCAGCGCAACGGTGCCATGAACGGGTAACGGGGTGGTGTGGTTGGTCATGGGTTTCCTACTTTCTCCGCCCAACGGGGGATGTCATCGTGCACGGAACGGTTCAACGAGTCATGGCCGGGAAGCTCAAGCTCATTCATGCGGCCGATTTCCACGACGCCGGGGACATCGTGGAAAGGGGTGAGGATGGCTTGGGGAGCTACGGTGGCATCGATAAGCAGATCAATGCCACCCTGCTCGCGCCAGTGGTCTATCTGGTCCGGGGCGGCGAGGTAGCGGGTATCTACCACGCCTGTGCGGATGAGCTCGAGCAGGTGCCGCGCGGTGACCGGTGGTGGGCCAAAGGCCACGCGCTCGAGGGTGCGCGAGAGCTCACGGAAGCCGGGCATGGCGCCATGAGTCTTATGCCATTCAACGCATTCTTGAAAGAGCCCCCGAAACGCCGCGCCTACAGCCGCAGCCGGGGTAAGCGTCCCGGTGCCCTCGGCGGCGCGGAGGGAGGCATCCAGCTCCGCGACGGCATCGCCGGAAAAGTCGTGGCCGTCGAGCACTGCAGCGAGGTCCCCGGTGGAAAACTCACCCATCGATCCGGCGGCCGCCAGGAGGATGTCGCGCAAATCATCGGCATTGTGCACGCCGGCACAGGCGCGCCTTACGTCGGCCGGGATCTCGGGCTGCGGCGTGCCCGGGGCGGGCTTGACCTCCATGAAACGCCCGCTGCGGCTCACCGGGAAGATGAGCTCGGCGGTATCGCCGTACAGCAGGCAGACATCGATGAAGCTCAAGGCAGCACCGCGCACCCCAATTCGTCGCGGGGCACTGGGCAAATCGGCGCCGAAGTAGAGTCCGGTGATCGGAACGCGGGAAGGCTCGTGAACTAAGGCACCGGGGTGGAGGTGATCGTGGCCGGTGCAGACGAGGACTTCGTCGAAGGGCGAGCCATCGACGATGAACCCGTCGTCAGCGGTAGACACCGAACGCACACGCTGGGGTAGGTGTCGAATGCGTACGTGCTGCGGGGCGCGGTGCAGGGCAGCAGCCCACGTATCGGCCAGGAATTGCCCTACCTGCGCGCGCGGCGGGAAGGCATCGGTGGTGGATTCCCCGCGGCGGGTGCGCCAAGCGTTGAAGCTATCGTGTGCGGTGGTGACGATGGCGCAATTGACGTTAAGGCGCCATTGCGACGGCTGCTGCGGGCGATACACCGCGCCGGCGCCGGCGGGGTAGGGATCAAAGACGGTGATATCCACGGGGATGCGGGCGCGCTCGATGAGTTCTTCTACGGCCCACAGCCCGCGTGGACCGCCGCCGATGATGGCGATGCGGCGGGAAGGTTCCTGCGGGCTCACTCTGAATCCCCTTCGACGCGCGCGGCGAGCTCGGGAGGAGAGATGTCGAAGTGCTCGCAGACCCAGGAATCGTTGTAGATCGTATCGAGGTAAGGCTGGCCACCGTCGTGGAGTACGGCGACGACCTCTGCACCGGCCGGAAGGGTAGGCGCGAGACGCTGGAATGCCGCGATAACCGCGCCACCGGAGGCCCCAGGCAGAAGGCCTTCGGCCTGGGCGAGGCGACGGGCTGCCACAATGGCATCCAGATCGGGCACACGCTCTACTGAGGACGGTGAGAATTTGGTGGATAGATCGGTGACAATGCCAGCACCATAGCCCGGCAGCATGCGGGTGCCGCGCTGGCCCCCAAACAACACGGAGCCTTCGGCATCGACACCGATGGTCTCCGTATCCGCGCCAAGCTCAGTGAGCTTTCGCACGCAGCCGCCGAGAGTACCGGTGGTGCTCATAGCGACGAGCAAGTGGGTGGGTGCCTGTCCGAGCTGGTCCACGATTTCCGTCATCGTGCCTTCGGCGTGGGCGTAAAAGGCGGCCTCGTTGGAGTACTGGTTGAGATTGAAAGAATTGGGGATCTCTTCTAGAAGCTCGGCCACGCGGGTGCGGCGAGCGGTGAGCCAATCGCCGGTTTCCGGGTCCGGGTGATCCAGCAATTCTACGTGGGCGCCGTAGGCCCGCATCGTGGCCACGGTGGAGGAATTGACGCGCGGATCGACCACGCAGTGGAATTTCATCCCCGCAAGTGGGGCCTGGCGGGCCAGTGCCATGCCGAGGTTGCCCGAGGAAGACTCCACCAGGGTGGATCCGGGGCCTATGTCGCCGGCGTCAAGCGCGGCTTGGATGAGTGCGCGTGCGGTGCGGTCCTTGGCGGATCCACCCAGGTTGAATTGCTCTAGCTTGAGGTAGAGGTGCACATCGGTACGGGGATTAATGGCGTCCACGCGCATCAGCGGGGTATGGCCAATAGGTGGTTGGGCTTGAGAATGAATCCGTGGGTTCATCATTAGCCCCATGGTAGACCTCTGCCTGCGGCTTTTCCCGTGTCTAGTGCTGGATTTGTGTAGGGTAACGGCACTTTTCTCACTAACAGGCAATTGGCAGGTTGGTGGTATGGGATTACAAGGAACGTGCCGCATAATAATCTCGTGCGTTTGAGAGAGGCGCATGAGAGATAGAGAGAACACCCTGAGTCTTGCAGGGCGGGCGGCGTGAGAAACCGCCTGATAGACAAGACCCCTTACAACGCGGGTCCCAGATTTCACTGGGACCCGCGTTGTCCTGTGTGCGGAGACTTTAGGCCCAGCGCGCTTTAGCCCCCAGCGCAGCTGAGGCACCTGACTGGAGGAGGGGAAGGGGGACCAGACTAAAGACACCATATGCAGCGCTGAATCGAGATAAGCCCAGGTGAATGCATGCGCTCCTTTGCATGAGGTGCCATTGCTTTGGTCCCTGTGCCCCAGGCGGCAGGCTCTAGAGGCGAAGACTGCTCTAAGGCCGCGGCCTCCCTTTCATCCAGTACACGGACCAGATGACGTTTTCGCGCGGAACGCCCCAGTCATGCACGGCTAATGAGCGCACAGCTTTTGCGAGATCCCCTTCACCGGCAACCCATACCGAATCTGGTGCGGTATCGGGGGTGAAGCGGGAGCCGAGAAGTTGTCTGGCGCGTGTGCAGTGTTCGTCGTGTGGAGCCAGGACCATGGTGAGTGAGCGGACCTTGCCGCGCCACGTCTCCTCCAAGCCGTCTTCAACTTCATCGTCGTCTGTGATCATGGCAACGACGTCGACTGCATCCAAGATTTCCGGTGAGAAGGCTTCGTAGTGCTCGAGGATGTGCCACAGTGCCGGTAGAGCAGAGGCATCCGCGAGTAACAGTTGTGACTTCCTAGGGGCCTGCCACAGTGCTTGCCCGGTATATATTCCGGCGGTATCCCCGGGTTGGGCATTGAGGATCCAGTGTGAACCCGGGCCATTATCGCCATGGGTCACCACGTCGACATCGATGGTGCACGCTTCTTGGTTGAGCTTGCGAATGGTGTACCAGCGCAATGCTGGGCGAATGTCGTCGGGCAATCGGGTGACGGCGGCGCGAACATTGGCATCGTCGACCGCGAAGGGCGAAAAATCCTGCTCGTCTTGGGGCATGAGGAGCCCAAAATACTCGTCAGGCCCGGCTAAGGGGTAGTCACTAAAAGCCGGCGAGTGAAAAGTTAAACGGTGCAGTCGCGGCTTGAGGCGGGTGTTCCCGGTGAGGGTTACGGGAAGTAGGCGGTGATGCGTCAAGGGAATTGATCCTAGGTAGAGGCCAATTTGAAACCATCATAACGCGCAGGTTAGGCTAGCCTCAAATAAGTTAGGGGGCGCGTTAATGTGCGTGCCGCTTCCCTGTGAAGGAAAGGTTCATTCCATGGTTGCTATCAACCAGCGCGCGAAAGCAGTGCTCGCTATTGTCTCAGCGGCAGCGATTGCTTTAGCGGGGTGCTCGCGCGGAAGTGGCGAGGACAGCGCGGGTGCGGACAGTGCTGAGGAGGTGCGCGTTGCCAGCCTGGGGCTCGGTGATGCCGATACCGTGCTGGCACTCGGAATCACTCCGGTTGCCGTAGCGCCCTGGGGTTCGCAAGGCGACGGTGATGGCTCCGGCGTTGGCCCATGGGCGAAGGAACTTTTGGGTGACGCCCAGCCCGAGGTGATTTATAACACCGCTTCCGGTTTCACGGCAGAGGTTCTTGAACAGGTCACGGCCTCGGATCCCACGCAGATCATCGCCGTGAACCAAGCTGTGGATCAGGAGGCGAAGAAATCTCTCGAGGATATCGCCCCGCTGACCGTGAAGCCCGAAGGTTTCGAAGACTGGCAGATTCCCTGGGAGGAGCAAGTTAAGACCATCGCCTCTGCCGTGGATAAGGAAGAGGAGGGGGAGAAGCTCATTGACCAAGCGGAGGACGCCTTTGAGCAGTTCAAGGACTCCCACCCGGAGCTGCAGGGCAAGCGCGCAGCCATCGTCATGCCCTATGACGGGAAGCTGGGCCTCTACACAGCAGAAGACGGCCGCGGCCAGTTCATTGAGAACCTCGGCTTTGACATTCCGAAGGAACTGCAGGGTGATGGCTCCAGCTTCTTCGTGGACTATGCCCCGGAAAACTACTCCCAGCTCAACAACGTGGACTACCTGTTCGTCTTGGATTACAACGGCGCGGCCGATGAATTCAAGAAGGATTCCACGTTCCAGGGCCTCGACGTGGTCAAGGATGGCCGTGTGCGCTACCTGGACACGGACACCGGCAATGCGATGAGCATGCCGAACCCGCTGACGATCCCGTGGGCCGTCGACAAGTTCGAAGAGAAGCTTTAAGTGCTCGCATTACCGAGGAAGGCTGAGGCTATCCACGGTGCTGCGGATGCGCGCCACGGCGATGAGGCAGCCGCATTGGATTCGCGGGGGAGAAGCCGCGCACTGCTCACCACGGCCCTAGTTGTGTCGACCTTCCTCCTTTTGCTGTGCTCATTGGCGGTGGGTTCGAGGGCTATTCCGCTGCCGGATCTGTTGTCTGCGCTCCTCCGCGGAGGCGAAGCAGATATCGAGAACATCGTGTGGGATTTGCGTATTCCCCGCACGTTCGTGGCCTACTTCGCGGGTGCCGCAATCGCGGTATCGGGTGTTATCGCCCAGTCCTGGACTAGAAACCCCTTGGCTGATCCGGGCTTCATCGGTATTACCGCGGGAGCTTCGTTCCTGGTTGCCCTCGGGGCGGCGCTAGGTGTCGCCACCTCAACCGGAATGCGGACCGCGCTCGCCCTCCTCGGCGCTGGCTTAGCCACGGCATTAGTGCTGGGCGTGTCCCGCAGGTTTCAGGATCCCCTGACGCTGGTTCTAGTCGGCGCAGGCGTTGCTGCCGCCTTGAGCTCTGGCGCCATGCTGATCGGCCTGTACTCCACGGATGTTCTCGACAGCATGCGCCGGTGGACCATTGGCTCCACGTTCGGGCGCGGCCCAGAGGATGTCGCCATCGCAGGTGCCGGATTGCTCATCGGGTTTATCATCGCCGCACGTGTGGCGCGCCCGCTCGATCTTCTGGCAATGGGGGAGGAATCCTCGGTTGCTTTAGGTGGCTCGCCCACGCTGACGCGGCGCGGTGCTGCCTTGAGCATCGTTGTCCTAGCAGGATGCGCTACCGCGGCGACGGGGCCCATTGCTTTCGTCGGATTCGCTATCCCCCATCTGCTGCGCCGGTTCACGGGGCCAGAAGTTACCGCGATGATTGCACCGGCCGCATTGCTCGGTGGTTGCTCCGTACTCACTGCGGATATTCTCGGCCGCCTCATCGCAGGTCCCTCTGAGCTGGAGATGTCCATCGTCTTGGCCTTTGTGGGCGCACCATTTCTCATCTGGGCCGTACACCGTGGGGAGCACAAGCTATGAGGGGGTTGCAGAAGGGGGACGTCGTCAAGCAACTGCGTTCCCAAGAGCGGCAGCGCCGGACATGGATATGGGCAGCGACCTGCTTCTTTGTTCTGGTCGCAGCAAGCTCATATGTCCTCCTTTTGGGCCAGGGGCCTGTGGCCTTGAGTCCGGGGCGGGTCCTGGAGATTCTCAACGGCGGGGGAAGCCGTAGCGAAATTCGCGTTGTCTGGGACCTGCGCATGCCGGTAGCTCTCGCGACCCTCATTGTGGGTGCCGCGCTCGGACTGGCGGGGTCGTGGACGCAGTCAATGTCGCGCAATCCGCTGGCCTCGCCTGACATTCTTGGCGTGACTGGTGGCGCGTCCGTCATGGTGGTCCTCGGAACGGTAGTCTCCCGGCCGCTGCTTGCCGACGGGCTCTCCATGTTCTGGTGGAGGGCCGGGCTCGCGCTGTTGGGTGCCGTGCTGGCAGCCATCCTGCTGGTGGCACTTGGGGGAATCGGCACGAGCAACCGCATCGTCATCGTCGGAATCGCGCTCTCCCTGCTGTTTCAAGCGCTGGTGGCGTATCTCTTGCGCGCAGCCGAGCTCCTCCGCGCGGCGCAATCGCAGCTGTGGCTGGCGGGAACCACGGGCTTCGTGCGGATGGAGGTCATTCTTCCTTTGCTCGTGGGGTTGACTCCTTTTGTGGTGCTTGGCCTGTGGTGTGCTCGGGAGTTGCCGCTTCTTGCGCATGATGATCTCTCGGCCCTTTCCCTCGGGGTTAACATCACGCGAACACGCGCGCTGCTGCTGGTCGCAGCTACGGGCATCTGCGCGGTGACCGTATCCGTGGCCGGCCCCATTGGTTTCATCGCGCTCCTGGCCCCGCATGTGGGGCGCATTGTTGCCCGAACGCCCACGCCGGTGCCCCTAGTCTCCTGCGCTGCCGGCGCCGCTTTGTTGAGCGCGTGCGCTGTCATTGCTGGAATGCTGCCGATGGACGCTCCAGTGGGCGCTGTCTCCTCCATCATCGGAGGTTGTGCCCTGGTCATCTTGGTGTGGAATGCCGCACGGCGGAGAGGATAAAAAACTTGTGAAAGACAGAGAAATTACAGCTACCGGTATTCATGCCGGCTATAAGGACGGGGAAGACATCCTGTCCGGCGTTGACTTGGTGGCCCGCCCAGGTGAAATCACCACGCTTATTGGACCGAATGGTTGCGGCAAGTCCACGCTGTTGAAGACCTTGTCTAAGATTCTTCGCCCGCGACAGGGGAGCGTGCACATCGGTGATTTGGACGTGCATGCTATGAGCCCGAAGGAAGCAGCTGCCCACGTGGCGCTCCTTCCGCAGCAGCCGATGGCGCCGGATGGGCTGCGGGTGGGCGAGCTCGTAGCGCGCGGCCGCTACCCGCACCTGGGCCGCGGGCGGGGACTGTCCGCGAAGGACCGCGACATCATCGCGCAGGCCTGCGTGGAGACTGGTATTATTGACTTCATCGACCGTGACATCGCGGCGCTCTCGGGCGGCCAACGCCAGCGCGTGTGGCTGGCGCTTGCTTTGGCGCAGGACACGCCGGTGCTGCTTCTCGACGAACCCACAACCTTCCTCGATCCAGCCCACGCCATTAGCGTTTTAGAGCTTGTGCGCAAACAAGCCGACGCGGGGAAAACAGTCGTCGTCGTGTTGCACGATCTCATGCTGGCCGGCCAGTACTCCGACACCATGGTGGTCATGAACAATGGCGAGGTCATCGCGCAGGGAACTCCCCGCCAGGCGTTGCGGAAAGACGTGTTGGCAGCCGCCTATGGCATCGACGTCGAGATCTGGGATGACCCGCGAGGCGACGCCCCTGTCATCGTTCCGCGTGGGGTGCTCGGTGACTAGACATGCTCATACACGAGCTCGAGTAGGAAACTCCCAGCGGAGCGATTTGGAGTTGTGACAGGTCGGGTTGTAAAGTACCTAGCGAAGTTTGAACGGCCCGCTGAGGCCGAGTCAAAGTTCACCGAAGACCGTCGGTCATCCGGATACCCGGATCGAAGGTTCCTCATCCTAGAGGGCGGCCCACGCAGGAGACACTTTGCGAATGAGCGCGGATTTCCGCGCGCGCCCTGTGCTCTTGCACGGGGCTTTTGTTATTTCGGTTGTCCATCTGTCCATCGGGCAAGCGGAGTAGGGAAGGCCCCGGCGGAAAACACAAGAGATGTTTCGAAAGGAGGCGAAGTAGAAAATGGCAAACCCGAAGAACACCGCAGACCTGGCGGCACTGAAGGAGAAGCTCGAGGGTGCAAACTCCATCGTGCTTACCGAGTACCGTGGCCTGACCGTGGGTCAGCTCCAGGAGCTGCGTACCAACCTCGGCTTTGACGTTGAGTACTCCGTCGCCAAGAACACCCTTTTCAAGATCGCTGCCAACGAAGCTGGCATCGAGGGTCTTGACGAGCACCTGACTGGCCCGACCGCTATTGCGTTCATCAAGGGCGAGGCAGTGGATGCTGCGAAGGTCATCACCAAGTTCGCTGATGACAACAAGGCACTCGTTATCAAGGGTGGCTACATGGACGGCAACGCTCTGTCTGCCGACCAGGTTGAGGCCATCGCCAAGCTGGACAACCGCGAGACCACCCTCGCAAAGCTGGCTGGCGCCATGAAGGGTTCTATGGCAAAGGCTGCCGCCGTATTCAACGCTCCTGCAACCAAGATGGTCCGCACCGCTGCGGCCCTGCAGGACAAGAAGGCTGCGGAAGCTTAAGACGCCACTTACAGGCGCACAACTTAAACACACACACTTATCTGGCTGCCTAGCGCGGCCAGGAACAATGAGAAAGGATGCCAATCATGGCTAAGCTCACCAAGGACGAGCTCATTGAAGCTTTCAAGGAAATGACCCTCATCGAGCTCTCCGAGTTCGTCAAGGAGTTCGAGGAGGTCTTCGACGTTGAGGCCGCTGCTCCGGTTGCTGCTGTTGCTGCTGGTGCCCCGGCTGCCGGCGGTGCCGCTGAGGAAGAGAAGACCGAGTTCGACGTCGTTCTGACCGACGCTGGCGCTAAGAAGATCGGCGTTATTAAGGCTGTCCGCGAGATCGTCTCCGGCCTGGGCCTGAAGGAAGCTAAGGAGCTCGTTGAGGGTGCTCCGAAGGCTATCCTCGAGGGTGCTTCCAAGGACGACGCTGATGCTGCTAAGGCTAAGCTCGAAGAGGCTGGCGCTTCCGTCGAGCTCAAGTAATTCACCTGAATTACTCAGCTTTCCTGCGCAGTACACTCGCTGCGCACCAACAACCTCGTACCGCTTGTGTGCGGTGCGGGGTTGTTCCCGTTTTAATGGGAATGAGCTGTAGAATGAGCCACCATGCTGCCCAAGTCCCGTATCTTCTCCGTCCTCCTGCTCGGCCTCGGCGTTGCGCTGATCGCTGCCGGCTTGGCGGCGTCGAGCTTCTTGAGCTTTAGCCCGCGCCTGCCGCTGGATATCAAGGACACCACGTGGACGATGCAGGATGAGAGTGCCACTGGGCAAGCACTGTCTGCAGAGGGTGCCTCGCAGTACGAGGGGCCGATGACCTATCAGCTCAATATGGATATCCAGGATCCGGCGGACAAGGACACGGCGACGCTGCGGGTGGGGGAGTCAGCCATCCGTGGCGGCACCGGCAATGTGGAGGACTTAAGCTTTGCGCGCGTGTGGAATTATCCCGTCGACCGCCTCAGCGGTGAGGCCACGGGCCCAGCGGCGCTCTCCCACACCATGGGCTCGCCCACGGCGGAGGTCCCAGTCGAGGGCTACTGGCTGAAGCTGCCCGCTGATGCCGAGCAGACCACCTACCCGGTCTTTGACCCGGTGCTGCGCAAGGCTGCCGACGCCGTCTTCGAGGAATCCCTCGACATCGATGGTCGCACGGTCTACCGCTACCATCAGGAGATTGAGCCCACCAACGTGGCTACCCTTTATGCCGGGAACACGACCACCACGCTGAGCAACGAGGACGGCTCCACCGAGCAGGGCTACCTCTTCCATGCCGCAACACGGGACCTCTTTGTAGACCAAGCCACCGGACTCGTCGTGGGGATGGACGTTGATGTGCGGGACTATTGGGCTGACCGCGAGGGCAACGAGCGTGAGGTGCAGTTCGCCTTCAACGGTGCCACTGATGAGGAATCCCGCGCGGAGCTGCTCCAGCAAGCAGAGCGCTTCCCGCGGAGTGCTGTGGGGCAGTGGGTGCGCTGGGGTGGCGTCGGCATCGGCGCGCTTCTGGTGCTGCTTGGGGTGCTGGGTGCTTTTCGACGTCCCGCCAACCGCCACGCCCGCTAGCCGCGCGCGCTAGAGGCCCGCGCGTGCGGATCTCCGCAGCGACACGCCGACGGCACGTTTCGCCTTTACAAGGCTGCCATTATGCTATAGGCTATTTCGTTGCGCTGGAATCTGGATCTTTAGTGCACATTTAGCCTTTCGAGCGGTGATGGTAAAACCGACTTGACAAGGTGATTTTGTGCATTCTAAACCCAGTCATTCCACAGCAGACCGAATGCTAAATCTACCAGCGGTTTTGCACCTCACCGGCCAGGGTGGGGCCGCAATCCGCCAGAGGTACTGGAAGGACCCATCTTGGCAGTCTCCCGCCAGACCAAGTCAGTGGCCAACATCCCTGGAGCCCCGAAGCGATACTCCTTCGCTAAAATCAGCGAGCCTATCGCCGTCCCGGGCCTCCTTGATCTACAACTCGATTCTTACGCGTGGCTCATCGGCACCCCCGAGTGGCGCGAGCGCGAGCAGGCAGAGCGCGGCGAAGACGCACGCGTGACGAGCGGCCTTGAGGATATCCTCGAGGAGCTTTCTCCGATCCAGGATTACTCGGGCAACATGTCCCTGTCCCTGTCGGAGCCTCGCTTCGAGCCGGTGAAGAACACCGTGGACGAGTGCAAAGAGAAGGACATCAACTACTCGGCGCCACTGTATGTCACCGCAGAATTCATCAATAACGACACCCAGGAGATTAAGTCCCAGACCGTCTTCATCGGCGATTTCCCGATGATGACCGATAAGGGCACCTTCATCGTCAACGGCACCGAGCGCGTTATCGTTTCGCAGCTCGTGCGTTCCCCGGGTGTCTACTTCGACCAGACCATCGACAAGTCCACCGAGCGCCCGCTGCACTCCGTGAAGGTGATTCCTTCCCGCGGTGCATGGTTGGAGTTTGACGTCGACAAGCGCGACACCGTCGGCGTTCGTATCGACCGCAAGCGCCGCCAGCCGGTCACCGTGTTGCTCAAGGCCCTGGGGTGGAGCGAAGAGCAGATCAAGGAGCGCTTCGGCTTCTCCGAGCTCATGATGTCCACCCTTGAGTCCGATGGCGTGGCCAACACCGATGAGGCTCTGCTGGAGATCTACCGCAAGCAGCGCCCAGGCGAGCAGCCCACGCGTGACCTCGCACAGGCACTGCTGGATAACTCCTTCTTCCGCGCCAAGCGCTATGACCTGGCCAAGGTGGGCCGCTACAAGGTCAACCGCAAGCTCGGCCTGGGCGGAGACCACGATGGTCTGATGACCCTGACCGAGGAAGACATCGCTGTCACCCTCGAGTACCTCGTGCGCCTGCACGCCGGCGAGCGTGAGATGAAGGCCCCGAACGGTGAGATGATCTCCATCCACACCGACGACATCGACCACTTCGGTAACCGTCGTCTGCGCACCGTCGGCGAGCTCATCCAGAACCAGGTCCGCGTGGGCCTGTCCCGCATGGAGCGCGTCGTCCGCGAGCGCATGACCACCCAGGACGCCGAGTCGATTACCCCGACTTCCCTGATCAACGTCCGTCCGGTTTCTGCTGCTATCCGCGAGTTCTTCGGTACCTCCCAGCTCTCGCAGTTCATGGACCAGAACAACTCCCTGTCCGGCCTGACCCACAAGCGCCGCCTGTCCGCGCTGGGCCCGGGCGGTCTGTCCCGTGAGCGCGCCGGCATTGAGGTGCGAGACGTTCACGCTTCGCACTACGGCCGCATGTGCCCGATTGAGACGCCGGAAGGCCCGAACATTGGCCTGATCGGTTCGCTGGCTTCCTACGCCCGTGTGAACGCTTTTGGCTTCATTGAGACCCCGTACCGCAAGGTTGTGGACGGCAAAGTCACCGACCAGGTGGAGTACCTCACCGCCGATGAAGAGGATCGCTTCGCTATCGCGCAGGCTGAGGTTGAGAAGGATGCCGACGGCACCTTGACCGGCGACCGCATCGAGGTCCGCCTCAAGGATGGCGATATCGGTGTGACCGACGCCTCCGGCGTGGACTACGTTGACGTGTCCCCGCGCCAGATGGTCTCCGTGGCAACCGCCATGATTCCGTTCCTCGAGCACGACGATGCTAACCGTGCGCTCATGGGCGCGAACATGCAGCGCCAGGCCGTGCCGCTGGTTCGCTCCGAGGCCCCGTACGTGGGCACCGGTATGGAGCAGCGCGCTGCCTACGATGCTGGTGACCTCATCATCACCCCGAAGGCGGGTGTGGTCGAGAACGTCACCGCGGACCTCATCACCATCATGGATGACGAGGGCCAGCGCGATACTTACATGCTGCGCAAGTTCGAGCGCACCAACCAGAACACCAACTACAACCAGACTCCGCTGGTCTCCCTGGGTGACCGTGTGGAGGCAGGCCAGGTGCTTGCCGACGGCCCCGGTACCCACAACGGTGAGATGTCCCTCGGCCGCAACCTGCTGGTTGCCTTCATGCCGTGGGAAGGCCACAACTACGAGGATGCCATCATCCTCAACCAGCGCATCGTGGAGGAAGACATCCTCACCTCGATCCACATCGAAGAGCACGAGATCGATGCTCGCGATACCAAGCTGGGCCCGGAGGAGATCACCCGCGAGATCCCGAACGTCTCCGATGACGTTCTGCGTGACCTCGACGAGCGCGGCATCGTCCGCATCGGTGCTGACGTCCGCGCGGGCGATATCCTCGTCGGTAAGGTCACCCCGAAGGGTGAGACCGAGCTGACCCCGGAGGAGCGCCTCCTGCGCGCCATCTTCGGTGAGAAGGCCCGCGAGGTTCGCGATACCTCTATGAAGGTGCCGCACGGTGAGACCGGTAAGGTCATCGGCGTTTCCCGCTTCTCCCGCGAGGATGATGACGATCTGGCCCCGGGCGTCAACGAAATGATCCGCGTCTACGTGGCTCAGAAGCGCAAGATCCAGGACGGCGATAAGCTCGCCGGCCGCCACGGTAACAAGGGCGTTGTGGGCAAGATTCTCCCGCCGGAGGATATGCCGTTCATGGAGGATGGCACCCCGGTGGACATCATCCTCAACACCCACGGTGTGCCGCGTCGTATGAACATCGGCCAGGTTCTCGAGGTTCACCTCGGCTGGCTGGCACACGCCGGTTGGAAGATCGACACCGAGGACCCGGCCAACGCTGAGCTGCTCAAGACCCTGCCGGAAGAGCTGTACGACGTCCCGCCGGAGTCTCTCACCGCAACCCCGGTCTTCGACGGCGCCACCAACGAGGAGATCTCTCGTCTGCTGGCTTCCTCCAAGCCGAACCGCGATGGTGACGTCATGGTGGATGAGCACGGCAAGGCCCGCCTCTTCGACGGCCGCTCCGGCGAGCCCTACCTGTACCCGGTTTCCGTCGGCTACATGTACATGCTCAAGCTGCACCACCTCGTCGACGAGAAGATTCACGCCCGCTCCACCGGTCCGTACTCCATGATTACCCAGCAGCCGCTGGGTGGTAAGGCACAGTTCGGTGGCCAGCGCTTCGGTGAGATGGAGGTGTGGGCAATGCAGGCATACGGCGCTGCCTACACCCTGCAGGAGCTGTTGACCATCAAGTCCGATGACGTGGTCGGCCGCGTCAAGGTCTACGAGGCCATTGTCAAGGGTGACAACATCCCGGATCCGGGCATCCCGGAGTCCTTCAAGGTCCTCCTCAAGGAGCTGCAGTCCCTCTGCCTGAACGTGGAGGTTCTCTCCACCGACGGCACTCCGATGGAACTGTCCGGCTCCGACGATGACGACATGGACGGCGCTCCGTCCCTGGGCATTAACCTGTCCCGCGACGAGCGCTCCGACGCAGACATCGCCTAGCTTCTTGGTCCGCCGCCTATCAACAGCGGCGGGCATAACGAAACACCACCTACATTCAAAGCCATCAACTTCCCCCTGACGGGGGGTGAAAGGGAGACATTACGTGTTTGACGTAAATCTCTTCGACGAGCTCCGCATCGGGCTGGCCACCGCAGAGGACATCCGTCGCTGGTCCAAGGGCGAGGTCAAGAAACCCGAAACCATTAACTACCGCACCCTCAAGCCGGAGAAGGACGGCCTCTTCTGTGAGCGCATCTTCGGCCCGACCCGTGACTGGGAGTGTGCCTGCGGTAAGTACAAGCGCGTGCGCTACAAGGGCATCATCTGTGAGCGCTGTGGCGTCGAGGTGACCAAGTCCAAGGTGCGCCGTGAGCGCATGGGCCACATCGAGCTGGCAGCGCCGGTTACCCACATCTGGTACTTCAAGGGCGTTCCTTCCCGCCTGGGCTACCTGCTGGACCTGGCTCCGAAGGACCTTGAGCGCATCATCTACTTCGCCGCCAACATCATCACCTCCGTGGACGAGGAAGCTCGCCACAATGACCAGTCCACTCTGGAAGCAGAAATGCTGCTGGAGAAGAAGGACGTGGAGGATGACGTCGAGGCAGAGATCGCCGAGCGCGCTGCCAAGCTCGAGCAGGATCTGGCTGAGCTGGAGGCCGCCGGCGCTAAGGCCGACGCCCGCCGCAAGGTCCAGAACGCTGCCGACAAGGAGATGCAGCACATCCGCGAGCGCGGTGAGCGCGAGGTTGCTCGCCTCGATGAAATCTGGAACACCTTCATCAAGCTGGCTCCGAAGCAGATGATCATCGATGAGACTATCTACGAAGAGCTGGTTGACCGCTACGAGGATTACTTCACTGGCGGCATGGGTGCTGAGGCTATCCAGACACTGATCCGCAACTTCGACCTCGAGGCTGAGGCCGAGGAGCTCAAGGAGATCATCAACAACGGCAAGGGCCAGAAGAAGATGCGTGCCCTTAAGCGCCTGAAGGTTGTTGCAGCCTTCTTGCGCTCGGGCAATGACCCGGCCGGCATGGTCCTGGATGCTATCCCGGTGATCCCGCCGGAGCTGCGCCCGATGGTGCAGCTGGACGGTGGCCGCTTCGCTACCTCCGACCTCAACGACCTCTACCGTCGCGTGATCAACCGCAACAACCGCCTCAAGCGCATGATCGACCTCGGTGCTCCCGAGATCATCGTGAACAACGAGAAGCGCATGCTGCAGGAGTCCGTTGACGCGCTCTTCGACAACGGCCGTCGCGGCCGTCCGGTCACCGGCCCGGGTAACCGCCCGCTGAAGTCCCTGTCTGACCTGCTCAAGGGTAAGCAGGGCCGCTTCCGCCAGAACCTGCTGGGTAAGCGCGTGGACTACTCCGGTCGTTCCGTGATTATTGTTGGTCCGCAGCTCAAGCTGCACGAGTGTGGTCTGCCGAAGCTCATGGCACTGGAGCTGTTCAAGCCCTTCGTCATGAAGCGCCTGGTGGAAAACGACTACGCACAGAACATCAAGTCCGCTAAGCGCATGGTGGAGCGCCAACGCTCCGAGGTGTGGGACGTCCTCGAAGAGGCTATTTCCGAGCACCCGGTGATGCTGAACCGCGCACCTACCCTGCACCGCCTGGGTATCCAGGCCTTCGAGCCGAAGCTCGTCGAGGGTAAGGCCATTCAGCTGCACCCGTTGGCTTGTGAGGCTTTCAACGCTGACTTCGACGGTGACCAGATGGCAGTCCACTTGCCCCTGTCCGCCGAGGCACAGGCTGAGGCACGTGTGCTGATGTTGGCTTCCAACAACATTCTGTCCCCGGCTTCCGGTAAGCCGCTGGCTATGCCGCGCCTGGATATGGTTACCGGCCTGTACTACCTCACCATGGACAAGGCCGAGGACGAGATCGGCGGTGAGGGTCGTTACCAGTCCGCCACCGAAGACCGTCCGGAGCAGGGCGTGTACTCCTCCTACGCGGAGGCCATCATGGCTCGTGACCGTGGTGTTCTGGGCCTGCAGGCCCCGATCAAGGTGCGCATCTCCCACCTGCGTCCGCCATCAGACATTGAGGCAGAGCAGTTCCCGGATGGTTGGCAGAAGGGCCAGGCTTGGCTCGCTGAGACCACCTTGGGCCGCATCATGTTCAATGACCTGCTGCCGTGGAACTACCCGTACCTTGAGGGCGTCATGGTCCGTAAGGGCGGCGCCGGCAACAAGATGCTGCTCGGTGACGTCATTAATGACCTCGCCGCGAAGTACCCAATGATCACCGTTGCCCAGGTTCTGGACAAGATGAAGGACGCGGGCTTCTACTGGTCCACCCGTTCCGGCGTGACCATCACTATGCACGACGTTCTGGTTCTTCCGAACAAGACCGAGGTTCTCGAGTCTTATGAGAAGGAAGCAGAGCGCATCGAGCGCAAGTACTGGGAGCAGGGTGCCCTGACCGAGCGCGAGCGCTACGACCGCCTGGTGGAGCTGTGGAAGGATGCCACGGACACCGTGGGTAACGCCGTAGAAGAGATGTACCCCGACGACAACCCGATTCCGATGATCGTGAAGTCCGGTGCTGCCGGTAACATGCGTCAGATCTGGACCCTGGCCGGCATGAAGGGCATGGTTGTGAACTCCAAGGGTGACTACATCACCCGTCCGATTAAGACCTCCTTCCGCGAGGGCCTGTCGGTTCTGGAGTACTTCAACAACTCGCACGGTTCCCGTAAGGGTCTGGCGGATACCGCTCTGCGTACCGCTGACTCCGGCTACCTCACCCGTCGTCTGGTGGACGTGGCGCAGGACGTCATCGTCCGCGAGGAGGACTGTGGCACCCGCCAGGGCGTGCGCGTCCCGCTCGGCATCGAGGTTGCCCCTGGCTCCTACGACCTGCACGAGCTGTGGGAGACCTCCGCCTCCGGCCGCGTCGTGGCTAACGACGTCAAGGATGAAAACGGCGAGGTCATCGCTGAGGCAGGCACCGACCTGACTGAGGAACTCAGCCGCACGATCGTCAACGCTGGTGTGCTGGAAATCAAGGTCCGCTCCGTGCTGACCTGCCAGACCCCGGCCGGTGTCTGTGCCAAGTGCTACGGCAAGTCCATGGCCTCCGGCCAGCTGGTCGATATCGGCGAGGCCGTCGGCATCGTGGCCGCGCAGTCCATTGGTGAGCCGGGTACCCAGCTGACGATGCGTACCTTCCACCAGGGTGGTGTCGGTGGCGATATTACCGGTGGTCTGCCGCGTGTTCAGGAGCTCTTCGAGGCCCGTAACCCGAAGAACCGTGCGCCTATCGCCTCTGTCGACGGCACCGTCTCCCTATCCGATGAGGGCAACTTCTGGACGCTGACCATCACCCCTGATGATGGCTCCGACAACGTCGTTTATGAGAAGCTGTCGAAGCGCCAGGGCCTGGCTCAGGTTCGCCGCCCGATGGAGTCCAACCCGGATGCGATGATTGAGCGCTCCCTGCGCGACGGTGACCACGTCAGCACCGGTGATCGCCTCATGCGTGGTGCACCTGACCCGCACGACGTGCTGGAGGTCCTCGGCCGCCGTGGTGTGGAAAAGCACCTCATCGACGAGGTCCAGGCTGTCTACCGTGCACAGGGTGTGGCCATCCACGACAAGCACATCGAGATCATCATCCGCCAGATGCTGCGTCGCGGTACCGTCATCGACGCTGGTACCACCGACCTGCTGCCGGGCAACCTCATTGACCTCTCTGAGGCCAAGCAGGTTAACGCCGCACAGGTCGCTGAGGGAGGCCAGCCGGCTCAGCTGCGCAGCGAGATCATGGGTATTACCAAGGCCTCGCTGGCTACGGAGTCCTGGCTGTCGGCGGCCTCCTTCCAGGAGACCACGCGTGTGCTTACCGACGCCGCTATTAACAAGCGCTCGGATCAGCTCATTGGTCTGAAGGAGAACGTCATCATCGGTAAGCTGATCCCAGCCGGTACCGGTATTTCCCGTTACCGCAACATCAGCGTTAAGCCGACTGAGGCTGCACGCAACGCTGCGTACTCCATCCCGACCTACGGTGATTCCATCTACGGCGACGACGGCTTCGGTGAGTTCACCGGCGCCTCCGTCCCGCTGGAGGAGGACTACACGTTCTAGGACCTAGTCCTTAGCCCTTGAACACCAAAGGGAAACCAAAAAGCCCGCACTTCACGCACCACACACTGGTGGGGAAGAGGTGCGGGTCTTTTTGGTATCCGGGATTATTTGGCTTTGCTTAGAATAGCGCCAACGGCATAGCCAACAACAGCGTTACTAGACCAGCCTCAATCGACCCCGTACTCCAATCAAGAAGGGCCGTAACCATGACCCAGTCCAACAAGAAAGTCCACGATTCGACTTCATCCTCGCGCGCGACTGCCGAAAGCAGTAAGGCATGGACAGGGGTTGACGCCCTTGTTGTCATGGGTTTCTCCCTCATGGGCGCATTGCTGCTGTGGGGCAAAGCAGCGATTTTTCAACGAGTGGCAGAGGGGGAGGATATGCCCCTCAGTTGGGAGAATCTGATGGTTCTACTCTCTGCCTTATGGGTGCTGCAGTTTATGGGTGCTCTGTGCGCGGCCTTGACCACCCGCAAGCCGGGTGCGGCCTTCGTGGGCTATGTCATGACCGTTATTTTGTGCCGTGCGTTGGTTGGGAGCTTTGATCAGTTGGGGTGGTCAACAATCATCGCGACGGGCTTGGCCATGGAAGCGGCCTTTTTCGCCTTCAAATACACGCGCTTCACTATTCTCAGCGGGGCACTCGCTGGCGCTGCTGCTGTGCTAGTCACTGGAATCGCCACCTTCGTCACCCGCGACCTCGCTCCCGGTGATGCCGCGATTCAGTTCCGCGCCGAAGTCATTCAATTCCTCGTTACCGTCGTGACCGTGGCGCCGGTGTCCTACCTACTAGCCATGACGGTGCGGTCGGCGTTCTATAAACTTTAAAGTGAGGTCTCGATGGTCATCATCTTCACAAAAGAAGATTGGTACGTTCGGTAGGCCGCTAGCTGGTGGCATGGCTGATAGCGATGCCGATTTGGAGCGCTTTGGTGGCGACCACCAGCAGGCTGCTGGCTCTGTAGCGTTGATTGATGCTGGTGCTCTGGCTATGGGGCTTAGTGTTGATGCTTGTGCTCTGGGTGCAGGTGTCTCTAAGTAATCAAAGTACAGGGACGGGTGTCGTCCGCGAACACCACCCTGGGGGGTGCGTTAACCTCCTACCCGACTTGAGAGTTGATGAAGTGAGACTTTGCAGTCAAGCTTTTTCGGCTGGTACTGTTTGAAAGTTCATTTCTAGATAGTGCTTGTTCGATAATTCCGAAACACTATTTGTTAATGCCCATCTTTTTGGTCTCTACCGAAGTTTCTCCTTTCCTTAAGCTGTACGAGTGGAGGCTCATGGCCGCTGCCTTGTTGAAGCCGGTGTGCACGTACCCCGTCGCGTAGGTCAGAGGACGCGACGGGGTACATTCGTTTTCTCCTGAACTAGCGGCTCGCTTCTTTTGTCTAAAGCAGAGGTAGATGTGCTCTCGTGAGGTCCTTCTTGCTAAGCTGACAGTGCTTTTTGAGCGTGCTTAGCTGGTGCTCTTTTGGCGCTGGCGGCTTCCAATTACACATCGTCACGGGTGCTTCCTTGTTTGCCTTGATTGCGCTTAACCCGATTCCATTTCTTTTGTCTTATTGGGTTGTGCATGGATTGGCTGGGGAGGCTGAGATGCCGCTGAGTAGCGGCGAACCGTCGAACCTGATCCGGATAATGCCGGCGAAAGGGAGGGATCATGAACTCTGTATCTCATGGTGGATTTGTTAATAGCGGCGAAACTGCGAATGGTGTTGCTTCACGCAGTTTGAATTGGCGCGTCGTTGACATCGTGGTGGCGTCCGTGCTGGGTGTGGCGTGCGGAATTGTGTTCCTGGCATGGAACACGGTGGGATACGCCTGGTTTCAGGCTATGGACGCGCTCACACCGGGCTTGGGTGGTATTGCTACTGGTATTTGGCTGCTGGGTGGTGTTGTCGGTGGCCTGATTATCCGCAAGCCGGGTGCTGCACTTTATGTGGAGTTGCTGGCGGCCATCGTGTCGGCGGTGCTGGGCTCCCAGTGGGGGATTAGTACGTTGTACTCCGGTATTGCGCAGGGCATTGGTGTCGAGATTGTCTTGGCTATTTTCCTCTACCGCCGCTTTGGCTTGGGTATTGCGATGCTCGGTGGCATGGCTGCGGGCTGGGGTGCGTTTGTCCTGGAGCTGTTTACTTCCGGAAACCTGGGCAAGACTCTGCAGTTCAACATCATCTACCTGGTGACGCTGAGCATATCCGGTGCTGTGTTGGCGGGTGCCGTGGGCTATTTCGTGGTTAAGGCTCTTGCGAAGACTGGTGCGCTGGACCGCTTTGCGGTCGGCCGCGAACAACACAGTGCTTAAACGAGTATTGCTTGAGGCTATTTGCTCGTTGCTTGCTGCTTGTTTCGCGTTGTTTGTTGTTTGTGAATCTTTGACTGAGGTTGGTTGGCGTTGCTGACTGTGATGGCTGGTTCTGATGGCTGATGTGGGTAGTGCTGGGGCCACGAAGCTTGTGGCCCGTGGCTATGGCTGGACGCATGCAGGGAGGCGTGCGCCGGCGCTGGCGGATATTGATTTGGTTGTATCGCCGGGGGAGAAGGTGCTGCTGTGCGGTGATTCCGGTTCCGGGAAATCCACGCTGCTGGCAGCCATAGCGGGCGTGCTTGGTGGGGATGATGAAGGTACCCGTGTCGGGGAGATTCTTCTTGAAGATGCCTCTGGCCACGTGGAGCCACCCGGACGCACGATTCCGGTGGGGCTGGTCCTGCAGGATCCGGACTCGCAGGTGATTGCCGCGCGCGTGGGCGATGACGTGGCCTTTGGTTGTGAGAACTTGGCCTACCCACGCTCGGAGATTTGGCAGCGGGTGTCGGCGGCGCTATCGATGGTGGGGCCATCGGTGGACTTGTCATTTCCCACCGAGCAGCTCTCCGGTGGGCAGAAGCAACGCCTAGCCTTGGCTGGTGTCATCGCGATGGGGGCGGGCATGGTGCTGCTGGATGAGCCGACGGCGAACCTCGACCCGGAGGGTGCGCGTGAGGTCATCGAGGCCGTAACGACCATGGTGGAGCGCACGGGTGCAACCCTCATCGTTGTAGAGCACCAGCACGCGGCGTGGAAAGGCGTGCTCGACCGAGCTATTGAGCTGAAGGACGGGCGCATCGTCGCTGACGGTCCTTTAGACACTGTGGTAGCGTCGCGGTCTATTAGCGGTTTGCCGCGGGCGCGGGAGATCGGCGGGACGTCGCCAAGCAACACTGGGGCAGTACCGGAGACGGCGGCGCTGTGGAGTACGGACCTGGTCACCCGCTTCGGGCCGCCGCGTAGCTACGCCCTGCCGCGGGGGATGTCCACGGTGATTACTGGGCCAAATGGTGCGGGCAAGACCACGTGGCTGATGACGGTCGCAGGATTGCTTCCGGCAGTCTCCGGAGAGATTGGTGTGGCAGAGTACGTGCGCCGAGGGCTGAAAGGTTCGCCGCTGACGTGGAAGTCCCGGGAGTTGGCGGACCGCATTGGGTTCGTCTTCCAGAACCCGGAGCATCAGTTCGTCGCCCGCACAGTGGCAGAAGAGCTGCGCGTAGCACCCCGGGTTATGCACCGCGAGGTGCCGGAGGCGCGCATTGCGGAGCTCGTGGAGTCGCTGCGCCTGGGGCATCTGCTCAACGCCAATCCGTTTACTCTCTCCGGAGGGGAAAAGCGCAGGTTGTCCGTGGCCACGGCGTTGGTCACGGCGCCGGAGGTGCTGCTTCTTGATGAGCCGACTTTCGGCCAAGACCCCCATACCTTCACAGAGCTGGTGTGGTTATTGCGGCGCATGGCGGATGAGGGGACGACGATTGCTTCAGTCACCCACGATCCGCTGTTTATTTCCGCGTTGGGTGACCACCGCGTGGAGGTGAGCCGTGGCTAATTCGTCTTCGGTGAGCGTGAAGGGCGCTGGCCGTTTGGGCAGTGCTGGTTTGCTGCGCGGGGTGAATCCGCTGACACGCATCTTTCTGATGTTCGTGTGGGTTACGCCCTTGTTGCTTTCGGTGGATTGGGTCTCCGCAGTCGTGTCGTTGGTTATGACGCTTCTTTTCGCGCCGCTGTGTGGGGTGTCGTGGCCGCGGTTGGTGAAGGCTGGGTGGTTCCTGTTTCTTATTGCGCCGTTGTCCGGAATTTCGATGTTGCTCTACGGTGCGCCCGGTGGCAGGGAGTACTTCAGCTGGTGGCTGATTACGGTGAGTGATAACTCGCTAGAGCTGGCCATCGCCATTACTGTGCGTGTGCTGGCGGTGGCGTTGCCCATGGTGGTGCTGGCGCGGGATATTGACCCGACGGAGCTGGGGGATGCCCTCTCGCAGATCCTCAAGCTTCCCTCACGCTTCGTTATCGGTGCTGTGGCCGGGGTGCGCATGATGACGCTCTTTAAATCAGACTGGCAGTACCTGGCCATGGCGCGGCGTGCGCGTGGGCTTACTGACGAAGGCCGCATCAAGCACCTCATCACTATGTCCTTCGGGTTGTTGGTGTTGGCCCTGCGCCGCGGCGGGAAGCTGGCCACGGCGATGGAGGCGCGCGGATTCGGGCGCACACCGCCGGGCGGTGGCCAGCGCACCTGGGCGCGGCCCTCACGTCTCGCCGGCCGGGACTGGCTGGTGATGGTGGTGGGAACCGGCCTTGCGGCGCTTCCGGTGGTAGTTTCGGTTCTCAGTGGGTCCTGGAGATTTTTTGGACTCTAGGATGACTCTCTTAAAAGCTGCACGCTAGACAAACCCAGAAGTGGTGAAAGACAACATGCAGGACACGGACCGCACGGACCATCGGGAAGGCGGTAAGGGAACTGCCGATACCAACGCCGCCGAGATGGACAGGCTCTTGAATGATGTGATGTCGCTCGCGGCGGCACGTAAGCGGCCGATGCGCCCAATTACCGTGCTTATCGACGGCCCCTCGGGCGCCGGCAAGACCTGGACCTCCGTGGCGCTGGCGGAGCGCACTGGATGGCGCGTTGTCCACCTCGACGAATTCTATCCTGGTTGGCATGGGCTGCAAGAAGGCTCAAAGATGGTCTCGGAACAAGTGCTGCGGGAGAATAACCCGGGCTATTGGCGCTGGGACTGGGAAGCCAACGCGCCGAAGGACTGGGCTAGTTTGGATGAGCGCGACGATCTGATCGTTGAAGGCGTAGGTTCGGTTACTGAGGCCACCGTAGCCGCCGCCAACGAGCGCGGCTCCGTGGTGACCGTGCGCATCGACGGGCCGCGTGAGAAGCGTCGCGAGCGCGCCCTTGAGCGCGACCCTGGCTACGAAGAGTGGTTTGAAACCTGGGAGAAGCAGGAGCAACAGCACTTCGCTGAGCGCGCGGTGGAGGCGGACCTGACCTGGGAGTGGCGCTAATACTCACTGCAGCTTGAGTGCCAAGCCAAGCAGCCACATCATGGATTTGAGCAGATCAGCGGGGTGGTGGTAGTCTGTTCAAGGTTTCATCTTTATAGGAGATGAAAAGTCTGATCGGTATCTCGACCATTCTGTGGTTGAGGGACGTTCTGGACATGCGGAAGGGCCCCGGAGAAGAGCCCCTATTTTTGCATGTTTGGACTTGTGAAAGCGGTCAGTTCAAGCCGAAGTCATAGAGAAAGACTAGATTTATGCCAACTATTCAGCAGCTGGTCCGAAAGGGCCGCCACTCCAAGAAGGCCAAGGTTGCTACGGCCGGCCTGAAGGGCTCCCCGCAGCGCCGTGGCGTGTGCACCCGCGTGTACACCACCACCCCGAAGAAGCCGAACTCGGCTCTACGTAAGGTTGCCCGTGTGCGCCTGACCTCCGGTATCGAGGTTTCCGCCTACATTCCGGGTGAGGGCCACAACCTGCAGGAGCACTCCATGGTGCTCGTCCGCGGTGGTCGTGTGAAGGACCTCCCGGGTGTTCGCTACAAGATTATCCGCGGCGCACTGGATACCCAGGGCGTGAAGGACCGTAAGCAGGCTCGTTCCCGCTACGGCGCAAAGAAGGGACAGTAATCAACAATGCGTAAGAATGCTGCACCGAAGCGTCCTGTAGTTAAGGACCCGGTTTACAACTCCGAGCAGGTCACCATGCTCGTGAACAAGATCCTGCGTGACGGCAAGAAGTCCACCGCTGAGCGCATCGTTTACGGCGCTCTTGAGGTTTGCCGCGAGAAGACCGGTACCGACCCGGTTGGCACCCTGGAGAAGGCTCTGGGCAACATCCGCCCGGACCTCGAGGTCCGCTCCCGCCGCGTGGGTGGCGCTACCTACCAGGTGCCGGTTGAGGTTAAGCCGGCTCGTTCCAACACCCTGGCTTTGCGTTGGTTGGTGACCTTCACCCGTCAGCGTCGTGAGAACAGCATGATCGAGCGTCTCGCCAACGAGATCCTCGATGCATCCAACGGCCTGGGCGCTTCTGTTAAGCGTCGTGAGGATACTCACAAGATGGCTGAGGCCAACCGCGCCTTCGCTCACTACCGCTGGTAATCCCGCCGGTAGAACCCGCCACATGGCATCATGGCTCGAACAGCGATATCATCGTTTACCTGCGCTGACAGTGCGTGTTCTCGCTCCCTTTGGTGGAGCTCTGCACGCTAGCTAGTGGGGAACCTAAACTTGAATAGCGTTGTTCGGGCTATTTTTTATGGCGTGGGCTTTAGCTCTCACGCTGACGAAGAAGCCTAGACGTGGCAAAATAGACCAAGACCTATCCATGAAGACGTCATTTGAAGTTGCGTCAGTGCATAACTGACGCCGGCGTCGACGACAATTAAGTTGGGGTATTAACTGTGGCACAAGAAGTGCTTAAGGATCTGCACAAGGTCCGCAATATCGGCATCATGGCGCACATCGATGCGGGTAAGACCACCACCACCGAGCGCATCCTCTACTACACCGGCATCAACCGCAAGGTCGGCGAGACCCACGACGGTGGCGCCACCACTGACTGGATGGAGCAGGAGAAGGAGCGCGGCATTACCATTACGTCCGCCGCTGTGACCTGTTTCTGGAACAATAACCAGATCAACATCATTGACACCCCGGGTCACGTGGACTTCACCGTTGAGGTTGAGCGCTCCCTGCGTGTTCTCGACGGCGCTGTTGCTGTCTTCGACGGTAAGGAAGGCGTGGAGCCGCAGTCCGAGCAGGTGTGGCGCCAGGCTGCTAAGTACGACGTTCCCCGTGTCTGCTTCGTCAACAAGATGGACAAGCTGGGCGCTGACTTCTACTTCACCGTTCAGACCATCATCGATCGCCTCGGCGCTAAGCCGTTGGTTATGCAGCTGCCGATCGGTGCTGAGGATGATTTCGACGGCGTCGTCGACCTGATCAACATGCAGGCCATCACTTGGCGCGGCAAGACCGAGATTGGTACCGATGGCACCATCGAGGAGATCCCGGCCGACCTTCAGGAGAAGGCTGAGGAGTACCGCGAGAAGCTGCTCGAGACCGTCGCTGAGTCTGACGAAGAGCTCATGGAGAAGTACTTCGGCGGCGAAGAGCTGACCATTGAGGAAATCAAGGGCGCTATCCGCAAGCTGACCGTTAACTCCGAGATCTACCCGGTCTTCTGCGGTACCGCTTACCGCAACAAGGGTGTTCAGCCGCTGCTCGACGCCATTGTTGACTACCTCCCGAACCCTCTGGACATCGGCGAGGTCAACGGTACCTCCCTCGATGGCGAGGAGACCCTGACCCGTAAGCCTTCCGTTCAGGAGCCGTTCTCCGCACTGGCCTTCAAGATTGCCGTACACCCGTTCTTCGGCAAGCTCACCTACGTGCGCGTTTACTCCGGCCAGGCTATCCCAGGCGAGAACATGCTCAACTCCACCAAGAACAAGAAGGAGCGCGTGGGCAAGCTCTTCCAGATGCACGCGAACAAGGAGAACCCGGTCGAGCACGCTGACGCCGGTAACATCTACGCGTTCATCGGCCTGAAGGAAACCACCACCGGTGATACCCTCTGTAACCCGGACAACCCGATCATCCTCGAGTCCATGGACTTCCCGGATCCGGTTATCCAGGTTGCTATTGAACCGAAGACCAAGGCTGACCAGGAGAAGCTGGGTACCGCTATTCAGAAGTTGGCTGAAGAGGACCCGACCTTCACGGTCCAGCTCGACGAAGAATCCGGCCAGACCGTTATCGGCGGCATGGGTGAGCTGCACCTGGACGTCTTGGTTGACCGTATGAAGCGCGAGTTCAAGGTTGAGGCAAACATCGGTAACCCGCAGGTTGCTTACCGTGAGACCATTCGCAAGAAGGTTGAGTCCCTGGACTACACCCACAAGAAGCAGACCGGTGGTTCCGGCCAGTTCGCAAAGGTTATCGTCACCATCGAGCCTTATAACCCGGATCCGGAAGAGCTGGAAGAGGGCGAGTCCGCAACCTACAAGTTCGAGAACTCCGTCACCGGTGGCCGTGTTCCGAAGGAGTACATTCCGTCCGTCGACGCGGGTATCCAGGACGCTATGCAGTACGGCTTCGTTGCTGGCTTCCCGCTGGTGAACATCAAGGCCACCCTCGAGGATGGTGCTTACCACGATGTTGACTCCTCTGAGATGGCCTTCAAGCTCGCTGGCTCCCAGGTCCTCAAGGAGGCCGTTGCTAAGGCAAAGCCGGTTCTGCTTGAGCCGATCATGGCCGTTGAGGTCGTGACCCCGGAGGAGTACATGGGTACCGTTAACGGTGACATCTCCTCCCGCCGTGGCCAGGTCTTCGCTATGGAAGACCGCTCCGGCGCCAAGGTGGTTAAGGCTAAGGTTCCGCTGTCCGAGATGTTCGGCTACATTGGTGACCTGCGTTCTTCCACCGCTGGTCGTGCAAACTTCACCATGGTCTTCGATTCCTACGCTGAGGTTCCCTCCTCCGTGGCACAGGAGATCATCGAGGAGCGCACCGGCGCCAAGGCCTAAGGCTTAAGGGGATCCGATCGATTCCCTTGCCTGTGGGGGCTGGTAGTCTTCGCCAGTAGGCACCAGCTCCCAACGCTGGGGAGGTAGCGGTCCGCTGAGTGCGTAAAGGTTTTTGCGCGTTGAGCCGGCCGTTACCCTCCCAGGATCCTTTAAATTGATTCTTGTCGAGGGTCAACGTCCGCACGTGTTGGGCGGGGTTACCTCCTATTTGGGCAGTTTGAAAAAACTGCGGCATAAATCTAGGATCGTGTAACTGGCACGTAAGAAAGCGTCATTAGCGCTTATGGGCTTCGGCTCGAAGTGCCAATGGCAATACAAACCACGTGGCTGCGAAATACGTAGCCGCCATAGAGTCCAGGAGGACAAACAGTGGCAAAGGAGAAGTTCGAGCGTACGAAGCCGCATGTGAACATCGGCACCATCGGACACGTCGACCACGGCAAGACCACCACCACCGCAGCGATCACCAAGGTTCTGGCTGACGCTTACCCGGAGGAGAACACCGCTTTCGCATTCGACTCCATCGATAAGGCTCCTGAGGAGAAGGAGCGCGGTATTACCATCAACATCTCCCACGTGGAGTACTCCACCCCGAAGCGCCACTACGCACACGTGGACGCCCCGGGCCACGCCGACTACATCAAGAACATGATTACCGGTGCTGCTCAGATGGACGGTGCCATCCTGGTTGTTGCTGCAACCGATGGCCCGATGCCGCAGACCCGCGAGCACGTTCTTCTGGCTCGCCAGGTTGGCGTTCCGTACATCCTCGTTGCACTGAACAAGTGCGACATGGTTGACGATGAGGAAATCATCGAGCTCGTCGAGATGGAGATCCGCGAGCTGCTTGCTGAGCAGGACTACGACGAGGAAGCTCCGATCGTTCACATCTCCGCTCTGAAGGCTCTCGAGGGCGACGAGAAGTGGGTACAGTCCGTCATCGACCTGATGGACGCCTGCGACGAGTCCATCCCGGATCCGGAGCGCGAGCTGGACAAGCCGTTCCTGATGCCGATCGAGGACATCTTCACCATTACCGGCCGCGGTACCGTTGTTACCGGCCGTGTTGAGCGTGGCTCCCTGAACGTCAACGAGGACATCGAGATCATCGGTATCAAGGACAAGTCCATGTCCACCACCGTTACCGGTATCGAGATGTTCCGCAAGATGATGGACTACACCGAGGCTGGCGACAACTGTGGTCTGCTTCTGCGTGGTACCAAGCGTGAAGAGGTTGAGCGTGGCCAGGTTTGCATCAAGCCGGGCGCTTACACCCCGCACACCAAGTTCGAGGGTTCCGTCTACGTCCTGAAGAAGGAAGAGGGCGGCCGCCACACCCCGTTCATGGACAACTACCGTCCGCAGTTCTACTTCCGCACCACCGACGTTACCGGCGTTATCAAGCTGCCTGAGGGCACCGAGATGGTTATGCCGGGCGACAACGTTGAGATGTCCGTAGAGCTCATCCAGCCGGTCGCTATGGACGAGGGCCTGCGCTTCGCTATCCGCGAGGGCTCCCGTACCGTCGGCGCTGGCCGCGTTACCAAGATCCTCGGCTAATTCTCGCTAGGGCTTAAGGCCCTTCCTGATTAGCAGGTCTGTAAGCCGCTCAATCCCTGATGGGGTTGGGCGGCTTTGGTGATCGTGGGCCTACTAGGCTTAGGAGTCATGTTTGACCCAACCCGTATTGACCGAACCCTCGCCGCTCTGCGTGCCGCGTGGGAAGGCCAACCGGACTTACCCTTGGGAACTCTGTTCGGAATGCTGGCGGCGGAAGGATACGGCTGGGGCGTGCCTGACGACGAACTCACCGCCCGCCTAGAGTCCATGGCAGCCGTCCACCCGCCGCTCGTGCCTCTCGACGGCCACCTCATCACCGAAGGCCTCTGGCTCGTCGTTACCCCGTTTCACCGCGTCACCTTGACGCCCACAGTCCCTACCTATTCTCCTCAGGGCCCTGTTGTTCAGACTTCCGCCGAGTCCTCAGAGCACCCAGTGTCCAATGTGCCCACCGCGCTTCGAGCGGGCGTGGTTGACAAGGATCCCACCGAGTCCTCACGGTGCCTCGATGAGCAGCGCATCCCAAGCCAGTTTCAAGAGGACTACGCCTCTAATTCCCAGCCGCATCGAGCCACGTGCGTGGCAGTCGTACGGCCGGTATCGAAGGAAGGACAACGAGGGCAACCTGTGGCGTGGCAGGTCTCAGCACTCCGTCCGGTGGGCCCTGGCCGCCCGCTTGTCCTCGCAGACACTGAAGGTTTCGAGCACCGCTTTGGTGTTATCGAGTCTGTTACCCGGCTGCGCGAAGACCATCGCAGCTTGACTGGATTGAAGCGCCGCAGCGTGGGGGACCGCGTGTGGTTCATCCGCACCGAAACGGAAACCATCCTCCTCGACCTGGGGTTGCCCGCAAATCGTGGACACGTAGTGGAGCTACCTAGTGGTTAGGCAGCTATTTCTTTTCTGCTGTTGATTGCGCCGGTGTGGTTCTCGAAGTCGACGGGGCTGACCATTCCGAGTGCAGAGTGCCGGCGCCGACGGTTGTAGACGACTTCAATCCAGTAGGCAACGGCCTTGCGTGCAGCATCACGGGTAGGCCATCGCTTACGGTCGTAGAATTCAGTCTTTAGCGTCGACCAGAACGACTCAGCCATCGCGTTATCGAAGCACACACCAGT
Organism: Corynebacterium aurimucosum; assembly: GCF_030408555.1. Classification (NCBI taxonomy): domain Bacteria; kingdom Bacillati; phylum Actinomycetota; class Actinomycetes; order Mycobacteriales; family Corynebacteriaceae; genus Corynebacterium; species Corynebacterium aurimucosum. The sequence goes on from NZ_CP047048.1 coordinate 415,586, forward strand.
ACGCCCCACAGACTGAGCAATGCCCAGTCTGCTGCAGACCTCCCAGAGCTTCTCACTGGTAAATTGCGTTCCGCGGTCAGCGTGAAACACCAGCCCATCAGGAACATCACCGCGCAGTGTATGCGCCATCCGCAGGGCCCGTTCGACCAGGTGTGTGTCTTGCACGCTATCCATAGCCCAGCCCAGCACTCTGCGGGAATGACCATCGCGGACCGCGCACAAGTACAACCAGCCCTCACCGGTGCGAAGGTAGGTAATATCTGACATCCACACTCGGTTGAGCTCACCAGTATCAAACATGCGCTTGACCAGGTCAGGAAGACTCGACTTACGCTTGGCTTGGATTGTAGTCACCGGGACAAAGGCACGCGGTGAAATCCCTTCAATGCCCATCATGCGCATCCGCTTCGCCACAGTCTTACGGTTAAGCGAAATGTGGTAGCGCTCGGCAAGCTCTGCGGTGATCCGCGGAGCACCATAAACCTCATCGGAGTCTTTCCAAATCTGATGAATCTTACGGTCAACATCATCGTAAAATGCTGCCCGATCATCCTTTCCGGATAGTCGTTTCTGCTGCACATGGGCCCATTTGTAGTATCCAGACCGAGATACTTTTAATAGTCGTGCCATGCGCTTGATGCTGTAGTTCGCCTTCTCCTGCTGCATTAGTTCGAACTTTTCTGCTCGCGTTGCCTCAAAGCGAAGAAGGCTGTCGCTTTTGACAAAAACTCGTTATCCATCTTGGCTTCCGCCAACTCACGGCGCAGACGAGCATTCTCAGCACGAAGATCAGCCTCACTCATCCCATCCGAGGCTCCTCGGCGTTCACGCTCGAGTTTGACCCACCGGCCTAAAAGCCCGGCGGAAACACCGATTTCCTTAGCCACATGGGCAATTGGGCGCTCTGACTCGATTACCAGGTTCGCGGCCTCACGCCGGTACTCCGGCGTGTACTTCTTGCGCTGTTGACTCACAATGAACATCCTCTCTTACGGACACAAGATCCGTACAAATAGGGTGTCCACTAAACGAGGGTAACCTCAGACCACGGTCTGCATATCATCGAGCGCAAAAACCGGGAGCTCATCCGCACTGATTTCTCGTGGCATCGCATCGAGGCAGGCGAAGTCGGAAGCCCATTCTGTGTTCACCTCTCACGCGGGTCCATGCACACGTTTGGCGTCATCAAGGAGCTTATCCTTGCCGAGTCAGAGCCCTGGAGTGCTCCTCCCTCGCCACCCCTTTAATCAGTCCTGGTGCGCCGAGCCTTACTAGGGCTGGCCTTGATTGGCGGGTTCGCCTTTAAGAGCTAAGGGTCCCCGTTGCATATGCCGCTTCCCGTGGCCTGTGAAGCGTAGTCGGGGATCCTGCCAGCCTGGCTTCGCCTTTAAGGGCTTAAGGATCCCGTAGCTCTTGCTGCTTCCGGCAGCACGTGAAGCCGGACTTGGGATCGCCGGATTGCCCGTTAGTCTGGCTTTGGATGATGGGTAGCGCTGGCATAAAGCTCGCAGGTTTTCCTGCGTGCCTTGTTGTGGTTTGTGGGTGGTGGTGTCTGAAGGATCGCCGGTGTGCCCGCGAACCTTCCCTCGGTTGGCGGGTAGCGGTGTTGTCGCTGGTGGTGAGCCGTTTCCTTTCAGTTGTTGCTGTGTGTGGTGGCTGGGGTTAGCTGCTGTCGGGTGGTGGGTCCGGTGGTTGTTGTGGTGTTGTGTCTAGGGTTTGGACCGGTGATCCTTGGGCTGTGGCCTGTGCCTTTGCGGCTGCTTTCTCGGTGTTGAGTCTGGCTAGTGCTTCTTGGTATTCCGGCATTGCGGTTATCGGTGCACCCCAGGGTGGGATGAAGCTAACCCCGGTGTTGAGTCGGTACATGTAGCCGCGTCCGGTAGGTCTTTGTGGGTCATCGTCGTTAATGCCGTTGTGGTAGGCGCACAGGAAGGTGAGGTTTTTGATGTTGGTAAAGCCACCTGCTTGCCAGGGGATGAGGTGGTGGACTTGGCAGTAATCGGCTGGTTTGTTGCAGCCTGGTCTTGAGCAGGTGTGGAATTCCGCGTGCAGGCTAAGGCGTTGGTTGAGGTTTGCTCCGCGCGATAGGCGCCAGGTGTTGATGGGCCCGTCAAGAGGGTGGACGAGGGTGGCGTAGCCTATTTCGGCAAACGTGTGGGTGAGAAACTCTGCGCCTGTCATGCGCGCGCCGTTAGTCAGGTTGAGCTCTATTTCATCACCCTCGCCGCTGATGATCTGGTCCAACTCATTTAATGTGACGATGACTTGGGTGCGCACCGCGGGTGTGGATCCAGTGCCTTCTTTGAAGAAGACGTCATTGGCGGCTTGAAGGAGGTCGGTGGTGTTGGTGGATTCTAAGACTGCGCGCATGTTGGCAATCGTGGTGGCATCGTCAGTAATGGAAAGGGTGTTGGGGCCTTGTTCCCGGTAGGTGATGCGTACGCCTGGTTTGGCGGTTCTTTTAGCACGCAGTTCTTTAAGTCGTGCGGCGGCAACATGTGGGATGCGGTGTGCGGGTGTGGCGGCGAGTTTTGCGCGGAGGTTCCAGGCATCCAGGGTCTTTTTCACGCGTGCGGTGTAGGTTTCAATCAGTGTGAGGGTGCCAAGGCTGTGTTTCTGGGCGAGTGCTGCGTGGCGGGCTTTGCGTTGTTTGCCGCTAAAGCGGGTGGGACCGAAGTACACCTGGTGTAGGCCGGCAAGCTCGGTGGCATCAGAGGCATCCGCGCCGAGCGCGCGGAGCTCATCGGGTGAGCCAGGTGCATGCTCCACCAGTGCAATCCCCGAGTTGCGAAGGCGGAGATAGGTTTCGATATCCCCCATGAGCACAGAGACTAAAACAGCACCAGCAACCCCGCAACCGGAGGAGCAAACGCCGAGCTCAGTGGCGGCTTATGAGCAAGAGAAATGCTATGTGGCCGCGTTGCGGACCTTCGTGAAGTGAACCTTGTACCGCGTATCCACATCCACGTCCGGGAAGGCCGCGCGGAAGTCGCGGTCATTGACCTCAATGGCATCCTTGATGCGCAGCAGCGGGGTATCGGGATCTGCCAGCACGTCATACTGCAACGTCGGCCGCGAGCGGTCGTAGGCCACCAGCCGCGATACCTTCTCCACGCCCTCAATGTCAGCGAGAGTATCCGCTACCGCCCCTGCAATCGCGGGCATCTCCGTCTTAATCGCACCCTCCTCATTCGATTCCTCCGAGGGCATCGAATTAAAGCGATGATGGCGCAGGTTGCTTATCACCAGCCACAGGCCGGTGAGGGCACAGATGATCGTCGCCAAGCCCAGCGCAAAAGGCCACCAAGACTGCCCAGGCAGACCCGCCCACGTGTCGTGGTCCACCCACGAGGCCAAGTACGTAGCGAAAGACACGTCGAAGTGGATGAGGATCGGCCACACCCCCAAGGCAATAAGCAGGATTCCCAGTATGGCCAAAAGCGCACGGTCCACACCGGCAAGCTTCTTAGACATTGGCGATGTCCTCCTGTTCATTCTCAATCACCACGGTAACCTCCGGGGCTGGCGTGATAGCCGCCAGCGCCGCCGTCACCGCTTCAGTCACGCGCTCCTTAAGCTGCGCATCATCGGCATCGCCCGTGGCCGTGACCGTGATACGGGAGCGCTCCTTGGTGATCTTGGCCCGACTCCGCGCCGCCGTCGTTCCCGGCACCCGACGCGCCGTTGCCGACGCCACCCGCGCAATATCCACCGCGCGCAGCCACATCGACGCATCCTCGGAGCCAATCCGCACGTGCGTTGTCTTCCGCGGCGCACACGCCGCCCACAACAGAATCAACCCGACGAAGATCGCCACGCCCCCGGCCACAAGCATCCATGTATGGATCTCCGGCGAGGACATCACGTCGATGAAGGGCTGCAGCCACGAGGTTGCGCCCTCGTTGGCACCTGCCACCCAGGCCTCACGCCCCACGACGACGGCGGCCGCGAGCAGCAGGATGCCCACGATGATGGTCCACCCCCGCGCCGGTGGGGAGGCTTTCGGGCGTTGGCCAAAGCCAGCGGGCAGCGAGTTCTCACTCATGATGACCTCCTTCGCGGATGGTGATGGCGCGCAGCGGCACCGGACGTGGAACGTCTACCCGGCGTGTGAACTCGGCCGAGGGCCGAATCGCAATTGGGCGAAGCTGAAGCGGCTTGGCATGCGGGACGCGAAGCGGAGAAGTGTGCGGAAGGTCCACGCCGCGCGGTTCAACCGGGCGGGGCACTTCGACGTGGCGCAGCGCGAACTCCCGTGGCGCAGGCACCGAGCGGACCTGTACCGGCGCAGGATCCGTGACTGCGCGCAGCGGCTGCGGTTCGGGCGTGTGGATGGGGCGCAGCTTGTCGTAGCGATTCTCGCCGGGGCCGAAACCTTCCGTGCGCACCTTAACGTCCGCAGGCTTGCCGACGCCCCTCACCCGCACCGCCTCCGGCACCCTCACCGTGCGTACAGGGACCGGCGCCGGGGTCGACACTTGGCGCACCGCGGCGCGCTGGCTTACGTCCACCGGCTTCACAGCGCGCTCCGGAACAATCGCCGGAATCTGCGCCGACAGTGGCGCGCGTGTCTCGACCGCCGGCGCGGTTGTGCGCTCGCCTGGGACCGCACCGCCCACCGTTACGTTGACGCGAGTGGTGCGAAAACCTGTGAAATCGCGGACTGCCTCCCGGATTGCCGTGCGAACTGCCTTCGCCACCTCGGTGACGGGGGAGGGCCAGTACACAGCGATGTCGACATCCACCGCCACCATCTGCGTATCCGGATCCATTTGCGCCATCACGCGCGGAAAGGCGCGGCCGGCGAGGCCGGCTAATTTGGCGTCGACAGCCGCGGTCCCCGGCACGCTCGCAATGGCGGCGTTAATGACCTTCTCCATCGCGCGCAGGGAAAAGCGGGTTCGCCCGAAGAGGGCGACCCCGGTTGATTCGGTGCTCACTAGCCTCGGCCTCTATCCTGGCCGACCACGCCCTTCCACACCGCGGTGAGGTCAATGCGGCCGTCGAAATGCGCGCCGATGACGCCGCCGACCGCGGCAAGCAAGACCGCGAGGGCGACGTACCACACGCCGAGGTAGATGAAAAAGGCCAGAACCAAGCCGGCGATCACGCCGAGGGAGGTGTAGTTCTTCATGGTTTTCCTTTAGTTCTGTATGTCGGTTCCTTTTAGACCGCGTCGTCGAAGACCACGTCTACGCGGCGCACTGCGGGCCAGGTGGCGCGGACGGTGGTGCGGGTGACGTCGCCAAGCTCGGCGAGTGGCACGCCTGCGCTGACATCAACGACAATGTGCAGCTCCAGGTGCGTGTCATCCTGCGGGCTGGGGCGGCGGATGCCGTGCACGCGCTCACCAGGAAAGAGCAGCGCGACCTCCCCGAACCGGCCGGGCGAAAGCTTGGCGACGCCCCTCAGATCCGTCACCGCCGCCGCTATGGACGTGGCAAGGGGGAGGGTGAGCTCGGCAGAGGTCACGTTATGCCTGGCCCTGGGTAACCGCCGGAGTTGCCTCGGTGGACTCGTCCTCTTCGCGCGGCAGCTTGACGTCGTGGACGACGACGTCGACGCGATCGACGGACAGGCCGGTCATGCGCTCGACCGCATTCATGATGTTGCGGCGGATGGCTTCGGCGAGCTCGTGGATGGCCACGCCGTACTCGGCGATGATGGCGATATCAATGGAAGCGGTGCCGTTGTTCACCTCGACGCTCACGCCCTGGCGGACGTCCTCGGAAGCGCCGAAGGATTCGCGGATGGAGCCCATCATGCGGGCGCCACCGCCGCCGAGGGCAGCGACGCCGGAAACCTCGCGGGCGGCGATGCCGGCGATCTTGGACACAACGACATCATCGATGCGGGTGGTGCCGAAATCGGTCTCCAGGTTCTTGTTGCGCTCCGGGGCAGGGGCCGGGGTGGTGTCGTTCGCCGGGGCGGTCTGCTCGGCGACGTCCTTGGGGGTGGTGTTCTCAGCCATGGTGGATCCCTCTCATTGTGTAGTTGATGTAGGTATGTATCTACGTCACGAGCTTAACCGCGAACGCGGTCCGCGGGGCGGCGGAGAGTCAATCCTTGGCCAAAACGTGATGTTACCCACTGTTTCCGCAGGAGTTTGGAAAACGCGAGGTTACGTGCTTAAATACAGGGGTTGCTTTAACACAGCGACGTAACCACAGGCTTCAGCTTGTAGGGCGTTGTTGCTGGTAAGGCGAACATGACACCTTTGTTGTGGGGTTCTTTTAGAACTACACGCGAAGGTCATCCGATCGGGCTAGGTCCGCGCTTGAGCAGAGACAATCCCGAGAAGATGGACCGGAGAAGGGGCATGGCAAATAAACAGCGGCAGTATATGAATAAGACTTTGGTTGCGGATCATTGAGATCTAACGCCCCAGTCTTCTTCCTATTTACTTTGACTACGGGTCTTGTACCCCGTCACGAGCACTGCACTCTGGGCTTTTGCCTTAAGTCACTCTCGTGGTCGTCATGACAGTCAGACAACTGGCGTTGAGCCATGGCTTCCAGCCCGGACAACGTTATAGAGAAATCGAGAAGCAATTTCCCACCGCTTCACGCCCCGGATACGCCGGGAATGTGAAAGTGGGGAAGCGAGGAAGAGGATAAGCGTGGCGGGACAAAAAATCCGCATTCGGCTGAAGGCCTACGACCACGAGGCCATCGACGCTTCTGCTAAGAAGATCGTCGAGACCGTTACCCGTACGGGTGCTCGTGTTGTCGGCCCGGTGCCGCTCCCAACCGAGAAGAACGTATACGCCGTTATTCGTTCTCCGCACAAGTACAAGGACTCTCGCGAGCACTTCGAGATGCGCACTCACAAGCGCCTCATCGACATTCTCGACCCGACCCCGAAGACCGTTGACGCCCTCATGCGCATCGACCTTCCGGCAAGCGTCGACGTGAATATCCAGTAAGCGATCGACACAACGTATTTGGTGGAGAACAAACAATGAGTGAAAACGAGATCAAGGGAATTCTGGGCACCAAGCTCGGCATGACCCAGGTCTTCGACGAGGAGAACCGCGTTGTGCCGGTGACCGTCGTCGAGGCTGGCCCGTGCGTGGTTACCCAGATCCGTACGAAAGAAACCGATGGCTACAACGCCATCCAGATTGCCTTCGGCGAGAAGGACCCGCGCAAGGTCAACAAGCCTGCAACCGGTCACTTCAAGAAGGCTGGCGTGACCCCGCGCCGTTACGTCGCTGAGATCCGCATGGACGACACCTCCGCATACGAGGTCGGCCAGGAGGTCAAGGTGGACATCTTCGAGGGCGTGTCCTTCGTTGACGTTACCGGCACCACCAAGGGTCACGGCTACGCTGGCGCCATGAAGCGCCACGGCTTCGCAGGCCAGGGCGCTGCCCACGGTAACCAGGCTGCTCACCGCCGCGTTGGTGGCATTGGTGGCGCTTCGTTCCCGGGCCGCGTCTTCAAGGGTAAGCGCATGGCTGGCCGCATGGGCCAGGACCGCGTGACCACCCAGAACCTGAAGATTCAGAAGATTGATGCCGAGTCCAACCTGCTGCTCATCAAGGGTGCTATCCCGGGTGCGCGCGGTGGCCTCGTCACCGTTAAGACCGCAGTGAAGGGCGGTGCACACGCATGAGCAACCTCAAGCTAGACGTCCAGACCGCTGACGGTAAGACCAACGGCACCGTTGAGTTGCCGGCCGAGCTCTTTGACACCGAGGCATCCATTGCTTTGATGCACCAGGTTGTCAACGCACAGCTCGCTGCTGCTCGTCAGGGTACCCACAAGACCAAGACTCGCGGCGAGGTCCGCGGCGGTGGTCGCAAGCCGTTCCGTCAGAAGGGCACCGGCCGCGCCCGCCAGGGCTCCATCCGTGCGCCTCACTACACCGGTGGTGGCACCGTGCACGGCCCGGTCCCGCGTGACTACTCCCAGCGCACCCCGAAGCGCATGATCAAGGCTGCTCTCTACGGCGCACTGTCTGACCGTGCACGTAACGAGCGCATCCACGTCATCGAGGAGCTCGTCCCGGGCCAGACCCCGTCCACCAAGCAGGCCAAGGCTTTCATCGAGCGCCTCACCGACCGCAAGAATGTTCTTCTGGTCATCGGCCGCGAGGACATCAATGCTCGCCGCAGCGCCAACAACCTGCCGAACGTCCAGATCCTGGACGCCGGCCAGCTGAACACCTATGACGTCCTCTACTCGGACGACGTTGTGTTCTCCGTTGAGGCCCTGCACACCTTCGTCGAGCGCGCTACCGGCGCCGCCGAGGAAGCTAAGGAGGAGAAGTAATGGCTAAGCTCGCTAACCCGCGCGACGTCATCATCGCACCGGTTGTGTCCGAGAAGTCCTACGGCCTGATGGAGCAGAACGTCTACACGTTCTACGTCTCCACGGACTCCAACAAGACCCAGATTAAAGATGCCGTCGAGCAGATCTTCGGCGTGAAGGTTGCTTCCGTGAACACCGTGAACCGTGCAGGCAAGCGCAAGCGCACCCGCACCGGCTACGGTCAGCGTAAGTCCACCAAGCGCGCCTACGTGACGCTCCGTGAAGGCAGCGACTCCATCGACGTCTTCGGCGCAGGCGCTTAAGCCCCACCGAAGAGCCGAAAGGAAAAGGAAGAATTATGGCTATTCGTAAGTACAAGCCGACAACTCCGGGTCGCCGCGCATCCTCCGTGTCCGAGTTCGAGGAAATCACTCGCTCGACCCCGGAGAAGTCCCTGCTGCGCCCGCTGAGCAAGACTGGTGGTCGTAACAACTACGGCCGCATCACCACCCGCCACATCGGCGGTGGCCACAAGCGCCGTTACCGTCTGATCGACTTCCGTCGTACCGACAAGGACGGCATCCCTGCAAAGGTCGCACACATCGAGTACGACCCGAACCGTACCGCCAACATCGCCCTGCTGCACTACGCAGACGGCGAGAAGCGCTACATCATCGCCCCGAAGGGCCTGAAGCAGGGCACCATCGTTGAGGCTGGTCCGAACGCAGATATCAAGGTTGGCAACAACTTGCCGCTGCGTAACATCCCGACTGGTACCACCATCCACGCTGTGGAGCTCAAGCCGGGCGCTGGCGCGAAGCTGGCCCGCTCCGCTGGTGCCTCCATCCAGCTGCTGGGTAAGGAAGGCAAGTACGCCATCCTGCGTATGCCGTCCTCCGAGATCCGTCGCGTCGACATCCGTTGCCGCGCCACCGTCGGTGAGGTTGGCAACGCTGACCAGATGAACATCCGTTGGGGCAAGGCCGGCCGTATGCGCTGGAAGGGCGTCCGCCCGACCGTCCGCGGTGTCGTTATGAACCCGGTTGACCACCCGCACGGTGGTGGTGAGGGTAAGACCTCGGGTGGTCGCCACCCGGTGTCGCCGTGGGGCCACAAGGAAGGCCGCACCCGCAACCCGAACCGTTACTCGAACAACATGATCGTGCGCCGTCGTCGCCCGAACAAGAAGCGCTAAGAGGAGGTAAACAATGCCACGCAGCCTTAAGAAGGGCCCGTTCGTCGATGAGCACCTCCTCAACAAGGTTGATGCTCAGAACGAGGCCGGCACCAAGCAGGTCATCAAGACCTGGTCTCGCCGCTCCACCATTCTGCCCGACTTCATCGGTCACACCTTCGCCGTCCACGACGGCCGCAAGCATGTGCCGGTGTTCGTCGAGGACTCCATGGTTGGTCACAAGCTCGGTGAGTTCGCACCCACCAAGACCTTTAAGGGTCACGTCAAGGACGACAAGAAGGGACGTCGATAAGCGATGAGTGACACCATCACCTCCGCATCCGCAACGGCTCGCTACGTCCGCGTTACCCCGATGAAGGCACGCCGCGTCATCGACTTGGTCCGCGGTAAGTCCGTAGCCGAGGCACTTGCAATCCTGAAGTACGCTCCGCAGGGCGCCGCTGAGCCGGTTGCCAAGGTTGTTGCATCCGCAGCTGCCAACGCTGAGAACAACTTCGGTCTGGACCCGCGCACCCTGGTCATCTCCGAGGCTTATGCCAACGAGGGTCCGACCATGCGTCGTTTCCAGCCGCGCGCACAGGGCCGCGCATTCATGATTCGTAAGCGCACCAGCCACATCACCGTGGTTGTCGAGAGCCAGAAGGAAGGGGCCAAGTAATGGGCCAGAAGATCCATCCTCACGGCCTACGTTTGGGCATCACTTCCGACTGGAAGACCCACTGGTACGCCGATAAGGACTACGCAAACTACGTAGCCGAAGACATCAAGATCCGCGAGTACCTGGAGAAGGGCCTCGACCGCGCCGGCATCGCCGACGTCGTCATCGAGCGCACCCGCGACCGCGTCCGCGTGGACATTCACACCGCCCGCCCGGGCATCGTGATTGGCCGCCGCGGCGCTGAGGCTGACCGCATTCGCCGCGAGCTGGAGAAGCTCACCGGCAAGATGGTTGCCCTCAACATCCTCGAGGTCAAGCAGGTCGACGCCAACGCCACCCTGGTGGCACAGTCTGTCGCTGAGCAGCTGGTCAACCGCGTGGCTTTCCGCCGCGCAATGCGCAAGGCCATCCAGTCCGCTATGCGCCAGCCGCAGGTTAAGGGTATTAAGATCCTCCTGTCTGGTCGTCTGGGCGGCGCTGAGATGTCCCGCACCGAGCGCTACCACGAGGGTCGCGTTCCGCTGCACACCCTTCGCGCCGAAATCGACTACGGCACCGCAGAGGCCCACACCACCTTCGGCCGCATCGGCATCAAGGTGTGGATCTACAAGGGTGACGTTGTCGGTGGCGTCCGCGAGTCCGAACTGAACGCTCCGGCGCAGGGCCGTGGCCGCGGTGACCGCAACGGTCGTCCGCGTCGTGGTGGCCAGCGTCGCCAGCGCGCACAGCAGAAGCAGGAGGGCTAATCCATGCTGATTCCTAAGCGCGTCAAGTACCGTCGCCAGCACCGCCCGACCCGCTCGGGTGTGTCCAAGGGCGGTAACCGCATCAACTTCGGTGACTACGCTATCCAGGCTCTCGAGCCGGCGTACATCACCAACCGCCAGATTGAGGCCGCACGTATTGCCATCAACCGCCACGTCAAGCGTGGTGGCAAGGTGTGGATCAACATCTTCCCGGACCGCCCCCTGACCCAGAAGCCGCTCGGCGTGCGTATGGGTTCCGGTAAGGGTTCCGTCGAGAAGTGGGTTGCCAACGTTAAGCCGGGCCGCATCCTCTTCGAGATGACCTACCCGAACGAAGCTACCGCCATCGAGGCTCTGCGCCGCGCTGGCCAGAAGCTTCCGTGCAAGGTCCGTATCATCAAGAAGGAGGACCAGTTCTAATGGCTACCGGTACCCCCGCCCACGAGTTCCGTGAGCTCGACAACGCTGAGCTGGAAAACCGCCTGAAAGATGCGAAGGAAGAGCTCTTCAACCTTCGCTTCCAGAAGGCCACTGGCCAGCTGACCAACAACCGCCGCATCGGCACGGTTAAGCGCGACATCGCCCGCATCTACACCGTTCTGCGCGAGCGTGAGCTGGGCCTGTCCGTTGCTCCGGGAGCTGAGGCTTAATCATGAGTGAGGCAAACGTGAACACTAAGAAGGAAAAGGGCGCTCGCAAGACCCGCACCGGCATCGTTGTCTCCGACAAGATGAATAAGACCATCGTTGTCGAGCTCGAGGACCGCAAGCAGCACGCCCTCTACGGCAAGATTATGCGCACTAACAAGAAGGTTAAGGCGCACGACGAGAACGAGACCGCCGGCATCGGCGACCGCGTTCTCATCGCCGAGACTCGCCCGCTGTCCAAGGACAAGCACTTCCGTCTCGTCGAGATCGTGGAGAAGGCTAAGTAATATCTAGCCCTTCTCGATGACAATGGCCCCCACAGTGACCGTGGGGGCCCTTTTTCATGCACTGGTTTGGCACACCATAGGCAGCAGCCTGACAGGGGAGTGGTCTCCGTTTATGCGGAGTGAGCTGCGGGAACGTGCTAGGGTAGGGCCGTTCATCTCCTGAAAGGCTAATTTCTCTATGTCCGCGCTCTCTCGCTCTCTGCTTACGCTTGTTTGTGCTTCCTCCGTAGCAACCCTCGTCGGTTGCGCCGCAGAGGAGCCGGCTACCGTTGCTGCCGACGCCCCGGCTGTCGGATCCGCTGAGGACGTTCCAACGGCACAGCCTGATCCGGAATCGGAGGCACAGCCACAGCCGAGCATCGAAGCAGCAGGGCCCAAACCGACGCTTCCGGCGGGCTACTCGCCTGGTGCCGGTAATTCTGGCACCGTCGAGGACACGAAGACATCTGCATCCACCGATGGAAACAATGCCGAGGCGGACACCTCCGTCGCCAGCGGCATCGAAAAGTGCGAGTACCGAAAGGATCGCGTTGCCAGCGAGGGCAATCCTGCTGACGCTCCTACCACGGTGTCAGGCACTGTGCACAAGGTCAAAGCAGGCGACCTCGATGGTGGCGTGCCAGGCATTGTCGTGTCCGATTACGCCTCGGCAGAAGTCTGGTTCTTGGCTTTGGATGCGCCTACCACCTTGAGCGGATACAAGAGTGGCAGCCCGTCACGGAAAACGTTGACCTTTTCCGGCAAGAATTGCATTGGGCTCGTTGAGAAAAGGGCGTGGGCAGGCTACGAGGGCAAGCACGTCACCTTGCCCTTTGAGCCCGACCGTGGCTGGTGGCAAAGCGATGCGAGCGTTCCCATGGGTGCGCTGTACGTGGACTACACCCCAGACGAAGTCCTCTAGGGAACGCGTGCTCTGAATCGGGCCGCGAACCCGGGGCGTAAGCGTCCAAGAGCCTAGCGTGTGCCCCGGTGCGTGAGTGCAATAGCGAAACAGAACGCGCTCAACACCGCGCCCACCGCGAGAAGGAACGTGCCGATACGGTAGGGCATGGCGCTGACCAGGTCGATGGTGTTATAGATCCGCAGCCACATCAACCAGCCAGCGATGAGCGCGACGCCCCCGACAGCCGAAAGGGCTCGCAAACCGCGGGTGGGGCGCTGGGAAGGGGAGAAGGCGTGGTAGGAGGCGTCGACAAGCGCGAGTGCAGCGAGCACCACCGAGGCCCACGCCGCGAGCGGCACCGGCAGTAGTGCTGCAGCGCCGAAGAGTGCCGGCAGGATAAAGGCCACGGCCACCAGCACAAAGAGCAGGCCGTGCACTACGCCGGCGCGCAGTGGATATTTCATAGGCGCTCCTCCACGTCAGAAAACGTGGGCGGCTGCGCGCCCGTGCGCGAAACCGTAATGGCTGCGGCCGTCGCCGCAAAGTGGAGGATCTCCTGCCACTCTTCGGCGCTTAAAGCGCTGATATCCCGCGTTAGCAACTGGCTCAGCAGCGCGGCCATGACCGTGTCGCCAGCACCGATGGTGTCCGCCACCTCGACCTTAACCGGCGGGACCTGCAGCGACACCGAATCCGTGCGTACGCTCAGCCCTTCCGCGCCGCGCGTGGTCACGACGACGGGTACTTGGGCCAGTGCGTCTTCGCCCAGGAATTCCACTTCTTCTTCGCTCAACTTCAGCAACGTGACGTGCGGCAACAAAGACAACAAGAACTCGCGGTGCTCCGGGGTGGCGAAGAAGGGGCGAATATTAGGGTCCAGCGCGACCTTGGTGCCCTTCGCGGCAAGGTCCTTCAGCAACGCGGCATAACGGGAGGCGCCAGGTTCGAGGGCGAGGGAGACGGTGCCGAAGCAGGCCCAGGGGACGTCGGCAAGCGCAGGCTCTATTAGGCGGTCCGCCGTGCCCTCCGTGTAGAAGGAATAGGTGGCTGAGCCGTCCTCACCGATGTTGCAGACCGCCAGCGTCGTGGGTTCCTCACCCCGCTGCACGAGCGAAGTATCCACTCGTTCTTTATGTAGACGCTCCATGAGCGCCTGCCCGAAGGCATCCCGCGAGAGCCGCGACTGAAATCCCACGCTAGCGCCCAGACGGCTCGCCGCGACCGCCACGTTGAAGGGACCGCCACCCAATGCCGGTGTTAAATCCACCAGCTGCCCGCGTCCGCGCGGGACGAGGTCAACAAGGTCTTCGCCACACACCATAATGTCCATGGAATCCATACTATCGAGAGCATGAACTACCGTCCGCTTTTCCACCTCTCCCCGCCCTCCGGCCGTCTCAATGACCCGAATGGAGTCTTCATCGACGGCAACAACCTGCATGTTTACTATCAGCATGACCCCTGCTTCCCGCACGCGGCTAAGCAGACGGGCTGGGGGCATGCCGTGGCTTCCTTGGGCGAGGCGAAGCCGTGGCGACACTACCCGGACGCGCTGTACCCCATCCGGGAGCACGACGCCCATGGTTGCTACTCGGGCGGCGCGGTGGTTGACGGTGAGGACGTGTGGCTGTTTTATACAGGAAACCTCAAGTGCGATGACGTGCGGATACCCTCGCAGAATCGCGTCCGTGCCGTCGATGCTGGTGGTCCAGAAGGTGGCTTCTATGAGCACGATTCCGCCAATCCGCTCATCAATGGCCCCGCGGAGGGCTTCACGGGGCACTATCGCGATCCCCAGATCACCCGCGACGCGCAGGGTTGGCGCATGGTGCTCGGCGCCCAGGCGGAGGATGAAACAGGGCACGCCGTGCTCTACCGGTCCACGGACTTGGCGCAGTGGTCCTTTGAAGGTGCGATCACCTTTGATACCTCGAGTGCTCAGCCGGGCCTGAGCCCGGACCTCGTGCCGGGCGGCTACATGTGGGAGTGCCCCAACTTGCTCACGCTCCGGGACCGCGCGACGGGGGAGGACAAAGACGTCTTGGTCATCTGCCCGCAAGGTCTTGAGCCGGTGCTTGCCGACGACACCACGCACTACGCCTCCTCCGATCAGTGCGGTTACCTCGTGGGCCGGCTGGAGGGCACCGTCTTCCACGTGGAGCGGGGCTTTAGCGAGTTGGATTATGGGCACCAGTTTTATGCGCCGCAGCTGGTGGAAAAGGATGGCGAAGCCATCATGCTGGGATGGATGGGGCTGCCCGCGCAGGATGACACCCCGACTGTGGAAGAAGGGTGGGTCCACACACTCACCCTGCCGCGGCGCGTGTGGCTGGAGGATGGCTGGGTGCGCCAGGCGCCGTTGTGGTCGCTGCCGGCTGTGCCGCCGGAGGCAGCACGTGCTGGGTTCGGTTCGGTAGCCACGCTGACGGCCGGTGAGGGAACGTACGTGCTTGTCGACGACTCCGGGGCCGACGCCTTCCGCGTCACTTATGGCGGGGGAGAACTCCGTTTGGCGGTGGGTGAGGATGAGCGCATCGTACCCTGCCCGGCTGGCTCCGTGGAGCTCATCGCGGATGGCTGCGCAGTGGAAGTCTTCGCGGGTGATGGGCGGATTGCGGGGGCATCGGTCGTTTTTGGTGCCAGCGATGCCCGGTGGAAGGGCTGGATTGCCCGTTAGGGTGTGAATCGTCCTATATTTATGTCCGAATGCTTGGCTTTCTGTGGGGTGACATGTCTAATGGAAAGTGACCCAATTTAGTTCATCTCACTCTCCGAGGAGGCACGCCGGAATGGATCACTCACAGGTCGCGGCGCGAATACTCTCCGCTATCGGCGGCGAAGACAATATCGTGGCGCTCGCACACTGCGCCACCCGCCTGCGCATGGTGCTCAAAGACAGCAAGAAAGTCGACAAGGCCGCCCTGGAAAACGATCCGGACCTCAAAGGCATTTTTGAGGCCGGAGGCATGTTCCAGGTCATCGTCGGCCCGGGCGACGTCAACGTCGTGTTCGACGAAATCAACAAGGCGACGTCCAAGGACATCGCCGTGTCGACGGATAACCTCAAAGACATCGCGGCGGGCTCGGGCAACCGCTTCTCGCGTGCCGTGAAGGTGCTGGCCGATATCTTTGTGCCGCTCATCCCGATTCTGGTCGGTGGCGGTCTGCTCATGGCGCTCAATAACGTCCTGACCGTCAATGGTTTGTTTGGCGAGCAGTCCGTTATTGAGATGTTCCCGGCCATGGCAGATGTTGCCGGTCTTATTAACCTGCTGGCGTCCGCGCCGTTTGCGTTCCTGCCCGTCCTCGTGGGCTTTACCGCAACGAAGCGCTTTGGCGGCAACGAGTTCCTCGGCGCGGGTATGGCGATGGCCATGGTGATGCCGGACCTCGTCAACGGTTATAACGTGGCTGCGACCATCGAGGCCGGCGAGATGCCGTATTGGCACATCTTCGGCCTCGACGTCGCGCAGGCCGGCTACCAGGGTTCCATTCTTCCGACGCTCGTTATTTCCTGGATCCTCGCGACCATCGAGAAGTGGCTCCACAAGCGCCTCAAGGGCACCGTGGACTTCATGCTCACCCCGCTGCTCACGCTGTTGGTCACGGGCTTCATTACGTTTGCGCTCATCGGCCCGTTCCTGCGTACCGCGGGCGACTGGCTGGGCCTGGGCTTGGCGAACCTCGCCGAGTTCGCGGGTCCTGTGGCCGGCTTCCTCTTCGGTCTCGTCTACTCGCCGATCGTGATCACGGGTCTGCACCAGTCCTTCCCGCCCATCGAGACGATGCTGTGGAACGAGGGCGGTTCCTTCGTCTTCCCGACGGCGTCCACGGCCAATATCGCCATGGGCGGCGCGGCGCTGGCCATCTACTTCCTGACCAAGTCTGACAAGATGAAGGGCCTGGCCGGCGCATCCGGTATCTCCGCACTCTTTGGAATTACCGAGCCCGCTATCTTCGGTGTGAACCTGCGCCTGCGCTGGCCGTTCTACATCGGCATGGGCGCCTCCGCTATTGCCTCCATGATGGTCGCCCTCCTCGACGTCAAGGCCACCGCGCTCGGTGCCGCTGGCTTCATCGGCGTCGTGTCCATCCGTCCGGAGGACTACGGCCAGTTCCTGCTGTGCTGCGTGCTTTCCCTCGTGGTGGCCTTTGGCGCAACCTTCGCGTATGGCCGCGTGCTCATCTCCCGCAATGGCACCATTGATCCTGACGCGACCGACGTCCCGGCCGCTGCCACCGACGGTGCCGCCCCGTCGGCTGTCGCCGACCCGAACGCTTTCCGCATCGCCTCGCCGCTGTCCGGCACAGCCATCGCGCTGTCTTCCGTGTCTGACCCGATGTTTGCTGCGGGCAAGCTCGGCGCCGGTGCCGCCGTGGAGCCGACCGTGGGCACGCTCGTCGCGCCCATCGACGGCACGGTGACCGTCACGTTCCCGTCTGGCCACGCCTACGCCGTGCGCGGCAAGGACGCCGCGGGCAAGAACGTGGACATCCTCATGCACATCGGTTTCGACACCGTGAACCTCAAGGGCCAGCACTTCACCCCGCACGTGAAGAAGGGCGACGAGGTCAAGGTCGGCGACGTCCTGTGCGAGTTCGACATCGAAGCCATCAAGGCCGCCGGCTACCCGGTGACCACTCCGGTCGTCGTGTCCAACTCGAAGAAGACCGGCCCGGTGCTCCCGACCTACATGGCGGGCGAGACCATCGACTTCGGTGACCCGCTCGCTACGGTTGCCCCGAAACCCGAGCCTGCCGATGCCCCCGCCTAACCCCGTCTAGCTTCCTCGCCGTCCAGCATGCGCTGGGCGGCGTTGCTGCTTTTCGCGACAATCAAGGAACCGAAATCCGGGATTTGTGGGCCCTTCGTTGTCGTGAAATCCTTCAAGGCAACCGGTTCGCGTGTGGGGGGTTAGCGCGCGGCGGCGTGGATGTCGTCGAGGAATGCGCCGTATCTCGAGCGCAGTTCACTGAGCGGTTCGACGATGAGCTCCTGCGAGGTTGCGGCGATTTCCTTGCGCAGGGCGCGCCGGGGATGAAGGCCGCGGCGAGGTACCACAGCACGCCCACGAGGGCAGCGAGGAGTGCGAGCCACTGGATGAAGGTGAGGATGCCCCAGGCCTTCGAGGGCTGTGCGGGCAGGCGGGTGCGGGCGGCGGCGCGGTCGAGGGCATCGGGAAGCGTATCGGTGATGGACTCCGCGCGGTCGGCGACGGCATTGGCCCAGGCGGGGGAGAGGCCGTCCGCGGCGGCCGCGGCGTAGGAGCGCAGGCCCTTGTTGGCCCGGGCGCGGCCTGCCGCGTCGAGCGGCGGCAGGGAGGTGCGGTGCACACCCGTGTCGTCCGAGGCCTCGCGCAGGCCGAGGCGGCGCAGCGGGTCGGCGCGCAAGCGCAGCATCCAGGAGGTGAGCAGCCAGCCGGTGGTCTGGCCCAGGCGCTTGCGGTAGGCGGCAGCCGTCGCGGCGGCGAGGCGCTCGGCGCCAGCGGCGGTGGCGAGGTGTTCGTCGAGTTCCTTCTTGGCTTTCGCGGGCACGTCCTTGGGTGCGCGTTCGTCGGCCCACGCGGCGGTGACCGTGTCGAGGTCGGCCTCGATGCGGACGGTCTGCGCGTTGTGGGCCGCGGCGACCTTGGCGATGGCTGTGCGCAGGTCGTCGACGCCAAGGCCAGTCTTCGCGGAGGTGGGCACGACCTTGACCTTGGTGAGGCCGTCCTCGCGCAGGAGCTCGGCGAGGGAGTCGGCGATGGTGGGGACGTCGGCATCGGCAAGCTTGTCCGCTTTGTTGAGGACCGCGAGGGTGACCGCCGAGTGCGAGGCGTGCGGGCGGATGAAGTCGTCGTGGATGATGTTGTCCGCGTATTTTTCGGGGTCCGTGACCCAGACGAGGACGTCGACCTGGCCCGCGAGGCGCGTGGCGATCGCGCGGTTGGAGGCTTCGACTGAGTCGAAGTCCGGCAGGTCGAGGAGGATGAGCGGGCCGGCCTTGGGAGCGAAGTCGCCGAGGCGGTTGCGACGGTCTTCGACGTCGAGCCAATCGAGCAGCTCGGAGGAGCCCTCGGGGTGCCACACGGCGGCGAGCGGCGACGACGTGGTGGGGCGGCGTGGCGAGGAGGCGCCGAGATCCTCGCCGACCACGGCATTAAACAGCGAGGTCTTGCCGGAGCCGGTGGCACCAAAGAAGCCGACCACCGTGTGCTCGGCGGACAGCGCGCGCCGGGCGGCGGCGGACTCGCGGACGCGGGAGATGGCGGCGTGCTGCTCGGGCGTGAAGAACTCGCCGCCGGACTCGGCGGCGCGGTCGAGGGCGTCGAGACGCTCGGACAGGGAGTGGGAACGGTTAAACATTGCGGACCTCCTCGGTGGCGGCGGTGGCGGCCGCGCGCAGCTCGTCTGCGGAGGGGCCCTCCGTGAGCGGCGCGGTCACGGTGTTGTAGCGCTCGCGCTCGGAATCCATGAGTGCGCCGACGCGCTCGTCGAGGCGTTCGCGGGCGGCTTTGGCCATGCGACGCACGGTGTCCTCGCCGAAGATGGTCTCGAGCAGCTTCTGGCCCACGACGGCGGAGCCGCCAGCGATGGCGATCTCGCCGCCGGTAAGTCCCGCAGTCGAGGCGAAGACGACGACCATGAGCGCGACGGTCACGGCGTTAACACCCAGCGAGGCGAGACGCGCGGTCATGCGCTTGCCCGCGGCGTTTTCCTCGATGTCGGAGACGAGCTCGGCCTGCCATTCGCGCACGAGGAGGGCGGCGCGCTCGGAAATATCGGCGCTGGCGTGGGCGAGGCCTGGGGATGCGGCGGCGCGCAGCTCGGGCGCGGAGGACCCGAGGTACGACCACGCGCGGGCTGCGGCGGTCTCGGCGCCGTCGATGATGACGCCGTGGAGACCGGCTTCGATTTCGGTCTCGACCTCGCGTACAGGTGCGGGCTTGCCGGTGAAGAAGGATCCGATTCGGTCGAGGGTCGCAGAGAACCAGCGGTCGACCGCGCGGAAAGCATCCGAGGTGCCCACGAAGTCCTGCCAGCGGGCGAGGACCTCGGTGCGCAAGAGGTTGCCATCGCGGGTGACGTCCTCGACGTGGGCGCGGGCGTCGGCGTAGTGCCCGGCGACGACCTCGTCGATATGCGCGGCGAAGTCCGTGCGAGACTCTTGCTCCGCGGCGAGCGTCTCTGTGCCTGCGGCGACCTTGGCCAGGGCGCCTGCGACGGTGCGGGCGGCCAGCTGGTGGCGCGCGGCGGTATCGGCAGCCAAGCGCTCGAGGTACGCGCGCAGGTCGGCCGTGCGCGCGGCGGGCAGCAAGCCCTCGAGAGGACCTTGGTCCGGCACGACGAAAAACTCGGCACCGAGGTTGTGCTCGGCGAGCATGCGCTGCAGGTCCGCGGGGACGGTAGCGAGCGCGTCCTCGTCGACGCGGTTGAGGACCACGACGACCTCGATGTTGCGGGCAGCGGCGTCCTCGAGGAACTGCCACACGAGGTTATCGGCGTAGCGCGCTGGCGTCGTCACGAAGATCCACAGGTCCGCGGCGGCGAGGAGCTGCGAGGCGAGGGCGCGGTTCGTGTCGTCGATGGAGTCGAAGTCCGGCGCGTCGATGAGCGCGAGGCCCGCGGGCACGGCCTCGGTGGACACGATGCGCAACGTCGTCGCCTGTGGGTTCGCCTCGCCGTGCTCGCGCGCAAGCCCAGGCAGGACGTGCGGCGCGCCGAAGTACTCCGCGTCCGAAGGATGCGCGATAAGCGAGGGCTGCCGCGTCGTCGGGCGAATGACGCCTGACGTCGTTACCTCCTCGTGGAGCACACCGTTGACCAGCGTGGACTTGCCGGAGCCGGTGGAGCCGCCCACGACGGCGAGCAGCGGAGCGTCGAGGTTGGCCAGGCGCGGCGCGATATAGTCATCGACCTGATGGAGCAACGGCGCGGCGCCGGGCAGGGGCGAGGTCGCGAGGGCGGCGCGCAGGCGCTCGAGGCTCGGCAGGCCTGTCGCGTGCACCTCGGCGGCGCCGGAGTCGGCCGGGGAGGGAAATGGGCGAGAATTATCAGTCACGGGTTCCATTGTCGCAGTAATCGGTGCGCGGCGGGGGCGGCGGGGCAACGAGTGTGCAACGAACCGAGAACGAGAAATTCTTTTGGTGCGTCTTTTACTTTATTGCAATAAAGGCTACTGTGAATGAAACAGTTATATTTATCCCGAATTTCGGATTAATCTAATTTAGAAATTCCACGGCTTTGCGGATATCTTTCTCCGATATCCGCCCGGGACTTTGGAGCCTGGGCCGGGAAGGGAGAGAAGTCCCACGACTTCCGGCGCGCACCCAGTGCGCGCGCGAGCGCACGACCACGAAGAGAAAGCACGAACGCTGTGAACGACCACCACGCCGACCGCACTGCGACCACCCGCACCACCGTCGAGGAACTCCTCGCCGAACCTGCCCTCGAGTCCATCGTGGGCTATGTTCCAGGCGGCTTCGATATGCTCCACATCGGCCACCTCAACATTCTGCGCGCCTCGCGCAAGCTGTGCACCACGCTCATTGCCGGCGTGGCCACCGACGAGTCGCTCATTCGCATGAAGAACCGTGCTCCCATCGTCCCGCACGCTGAGCGCATGGAGCTCGTGCGCAGCTTGAGCTTCGTCGACGGCGTGATCGCCGACCATGACCAGGACAAGCGAGTCGCGTGGGAAGAAGTGCACTTTGACGTGCTCTTCAAGGGCGACGACTGGAAGGGTACGGAAAAGGGTGCGCGCCTGGAGGCTGAGCTCGCTGAGGTCGGTGCCCGCGTGGTCTACTTGCCGTACACGAAGTCGACCTCGTCGACGATGTTGCGTAAGTTCCTGGCCCACGAAATCGCGGAGCGCGACGTGGCGCTCACCGGCGCTGGTGCCGCACGGGAAGAGGCATAAGGACCGATGGCGACGACACAGTCTCGTTTTAGCTGGGCGATCGCGCAGCTTGACGCCGCGCAGAAGCCCGCGCAAGGCGTACCCGCGTATATGCGCTGGGTCAACCGGCGCGGTGCCCGCGTGATTGCGGCGCTGGGCTATCAGCTGCGCTGGACGCCGAACCAGGTCACGGCCATCTCCGCGTGCCTGTCGGTGGCGGGCATGCTCGTGCTCATCTTCGCGCCGTTTGCCGTGTCGACGGGCGTACTTGCTGCAGTCCTGCTCGCGCTGGGCTTCCTTTTTGACTCCGCGGACGGCCAACTGGCGCGCGTGTCCAAGCTGTCGTCGAAGTCGGGCGAGTGGGTTGACCACGTCGTCGACGCGTTTCGCTCGCCGCTCGTTCACGTGGCCGTGGCCATCGCGGTCACGGCCCACGAGGGCCCGTACTCATGGCTGGCCTTGGTGGCGCTCGGGTACTCCGTTGTGACGAGTGGGCAGTTCCTCAGCCAGATTCTTGCTGAGGCGCTGGTGCGCAAGGCAGGCGCGCAGCAGACTCGCGGCGGCAACCTGCGCTCGTGGATTTTGTTGCCTACCGACCCAGGTGTGCTGTGCTGGAGCTTTGTCTTCTGGGGCTGGGCGCCGGCCTTTGCCGTGGTCTACGGACTACTCGCCGCCGTCGCCGCGGCGCACTCTGCGGTTTCGCTCACGCGCCGTTTTAAAGATCTCTCGGCCGTCGACCGCGCCGCAGCGGAGCTTGCCGATGTCCCCTCTGGAGGTGCTCATGCCTAGGCTCAGCGTCCTCCTGCCGGCCCGCAACGCGCAGAACACCGTCGGTGAGGCGGTCTCCTCGACGCTGCGGGCCTTACCGCGCGACGCGGAGCTCGTCGTCCTCGACGACGGCTCCACTGACGCGACGGCGGCCCGCGCGGCGGACGCAGGCCGGGGCGATGCGCGTCTGCGTGTGGAATCCCAGCCGCCCTCTGGTGGCATCGCCGTAGCGCTGAACTGGCTTCTCGCGCACACGGACTCCGAGTTGGTGGGGCGCATGGACGCCGACGACATCACGCTGCCGTGGCGCTTCCGCAGCGCGCTGCCTGCACTCGGACGTGGCGCGGACATCGTGTTTAACCAGGTCCTCTACACCACAGGGGCGCGGACGCGTCCCGCGGTGCCACTGGGCATTACCCCGGCGGCGTTTGGCCTGCACCTGCTCCTGACGAATCCCGTCTCGCACCCAGCGATGGTTGCGACGCGTGCGGCACTCGACTCCGTACGCGGCTACCGCGCGGTGCCCGCCGAGGATTATGACTTGTGGATGCGCGCCGTCAGCGCGGGCTTCCGCCTGCGCCGCCTGGGCGTGTGGGGGCTCAAGTACCGCGTCCACCCGGATCAGATCACGGCGTCGACTACGTGGCGCAGCGCGTCCTGGGATAACGCGGACCAGGCGGAGGCTTTCGGGGACTTGAGCGCGGCGCTCGTAGGCGAGCGTCTCACCCGCATTGTCACCCTCGCGCAGCATGACGCCTCGACTCGCGAACGGGAACTGGCGCACTTCGCCGACCTCATTCGCACCGCTGGTCGCCGCCTAGGCCCCGTCCAGCACGCCGCCCTGGAACATCGCCTGCGTTCGCGTCTTGCGTGGGCGCGCGATATTTCTGCCTGACCTTATCATCTTTTCTGTCCGTCCCCTTTGATTGAGGATCGTAAATTCATGAACGACACCCGAAATGCCCCGTCTGACGCCGTGGGTTTTGACGTCTTGTGGGCTGCGCTCACCCAGCGCCCGCGGTGGATTGCCGTCGGCATCGTGGCGGGGCTCATCGCCGCGGCGGTGTACCTGGTGGTTACGCCGTGCAATTACGTGGCGAGTACCCAAGTCAACGTCGCCGCCGTGAGTGCCGACCCGCTGGTGGGGGACAAGGCGCCGTCGACGCTCGTGGACTTTTCCACGGAGCTGCAGATCGCCAAGTCTGCGGAGACGGCGCGCGCGGCGAAAGAAAAGCTCGGCGAGGACTGGACCACGGAGGAACTCCAGGGCGTGGAAGCGTCCGGTGATGCCGAGGGAACCGTGGTGACGTTGACATACGCGAACCCGGACGAGGACCGCGCTATCGTGGGCGCCGATGCCTTGGCAACGGCGTACCTGAGCCAGCGCGTAAGCCTGACCCGGGCCCGCGTGGAGGACACGAAGGCCTCTCTCGATGAGGCTATCGCGCGCTCCCAAGAAGATTTTGGTACCTCGACGAACGTCGTGCAGAAGGACATTTTGTCGCAACGTCTCGCTACGCTGCGCGACCGCCGGGCGGCTCTGAGCTACGTGAGCTTTGATGCTGGCAGTGTTATCGCCGCAGCAGGGGATAACCCGGTGTATCGCTCCCCGTCGCCGGTCAAGTTCCTCCTCGCGGGTGCGCTGGGCGGTCTCGTCTTCGGCGTCGTCCTTGCCTTATTGGCCTATACCTGGATGCGCCGCCCGCGCTCGATCGCGGATCTAGAGCGCGTCTTCCACGCGCCCGTGTTCATCGGCGTCGGCGCCGCGGGCGATGCCCAGCGCTGGGACCTCGCCGCCGCCCAAGCGGCGCACGCGACCCGCGGTGCCCAAGGTGTGACCGTGCTGCGTGATGGTGAGGACGCCGAGACCGTTGCGGCTGCAGACGCCGTTACACACGCCACAGGCGCTCAGATGCTCGCGGCCGACACCCACCGCGCTGAGCGGCTCGCCGCCGTACAACAGGGAACCGACGTGCTCCTCGTGGGCCCGGTGCGCTGGACCACGACGCAGTGCGCGGAGCTGCAGCGCGACCTCGCGAGCGTGGGCGTGACGCTGCGCGGCATCATTACGACCGCTGCGAAGCACTAAGGGAGGCCACGAATGACGCACTCCACCGTCCGCCCGGGCGCAGACAAGCCCGGCACGCCTGACCCTGCGGATATCGACGTGCTCGATATCGCACCTATCGCCATTGCGGTTTACGACCGCGGCACCGACACTCTGGAGATTCTCTCCGGTGATGAGAACGCCGAGCCTTCGTCCCACGAGGCCCGCGTGCTCATCCGCGAAGACGGACACACGCTGGGCTACCGCGAGGTCACTGGCAGTCCTTTTGTTCCGCTCGATGAGCAGGAGCTGCACCGCCTCGCCCAAGCCGAGGCCGCCGGCCTGCCTGGTGTCCAGCGCGCGTGGACGCAGGGTGCGGGCGCGGGGCTGAGCGCCAGCCTTATTCTGTGCACGATGGGCCGCAACCCGTTGCTCCCACGCGCCGTGGCGGCGGCGCTCGCGCAGACACACAACGACCTTGAGGTCATCGTCGTCGATAACGCGCCTGCTACGGGGGATACCCGCCGCGCACTGGCAGGCATCGAGGACCCGCGTTTGCGCATCGTCGACGAACCCCGGGGCGGCTTGTCCCATGCCCGCAACCGCGGCGTGGCAGCGGCCCAGGGCGAGATCATTGCGTTCAGCGACGATGACGCGCAGGTGCATCCGGAGTGGATGGCCAGCATCCTTGACGTCTTCGCCGCGGCCCCCGCCGGACAGATCGGCGCCGTGACCGGACCCGTCTTCCCCGCGCAGTTGCGCTATCCCTCGCAGTTCCTCTTTGAGGATCGCGGCGGTTTCCCCAAGCAAGTGCGCCCCACCGTCTGGGCCAGCGCCCCGCAACCCGCGGCGGTGCGTGCGTTGGGCGATCCGGGCGAAGGCGGCCCCTTCTTCCCCTTGACTACCGCGCGCGTCGGTGCCGGCGTCTCCATGGCGTATCCGCGTGCCGTCCTCTCCGAGATGGGCGAGTTCGACACCGCGTTGGGGGCCGGCAGCCTGACTAAGGGCGGCGAGGACCTCGATGCCTTCGCGCGTGTACTGCGTGCCGGTCGCGCCATCATCACAACGCCCGACGCGGTCGTTCACCACACCCACCGCGAGAACGTCGCCGGCCTAATCGCGCAGTCGTACGGCGATGGAACCGGCATGGCGGCGCTGCTCACCAAGGCGGTGACGCACCATCCCGCTGCGATCGCCTTGCTCGCACGCCGCATTCCGCGCATCCTGCGTCGCATCGCGCCGGGTTCGGAGCGCGTCCAAGGCAATGCGGGCAGCGGCTTGCCGATGCCCCCTCAGTTGCTGCGCCAAGAAATCCGAGGTTTCCTGCGTGGACCTGTTCTCTACGCGCAGGCCCGGTGGGCGACGAGGGCGTCATGAGCACGGGCGCGCACGACGCAGCGCGCCTGCCTGCTTGGCCGTTGCTCGCTCCGTTTGCCGCGTACGCGCTGTGGTGGCTGCTGGGAGTAGGAGACTTCATCTGGATTGTGGCCGCGGCCGTCATGGTCGTCACGTGGTTCGGCCGCCGGGAACTCGTTGCCGCAGTCCCGATTATTATCTGGGCGTTGTTTTTGCTGTGGGTCGTTGCTTCGGTGCCGTTCAACGACACCCCGGGGCGCATCATCGGCGCGGTCTACCGCCTGTTGCTCTATGCCTCGGCCGGCGTCTTCGCAGTCCACGTCTACTCGGCGCGGGGGAGTCTGCCGGCGCACCGCGTGACGCGGGCGATGGTGTGGTTCCTCGTGGGCATGACCGCATGCGGTTACCTCGCGATGGCAGCGCCTGAACTCGTTATCCGCACGCCCACGTCGTATGTGACCCCGGGCTTCCTTAAACACAACGACCTCATCGCGGACATGGTCATCCGTCGCACTTCGCAGTGGAACCCGAATGCCTGGGTCGCCCAGGACGTTCGCCCGGCCGCGCCCTTCCTCTATGCGAATACGTGGGGTAACGTGTATTCCCTCGTCTTGCCCTTGGTGCTGCTCCACGCGTGGTTCGTGCGCAACAGCCCTCGCATGTGGGGCGTGCTGGCCATCGCGCTGGTGAGTCTGCCACCGGCCTTGGCGACGCTCAACCGCGGCATGTTTATCGGACTGGGCGTTGTCGCCGTGTGGGTGGGCTTTCAGGCTCTGCGGCGTGGCGCCATGCGCGCGGTGGGCAGCGCCGCACTGGGGCTCGTCCTCATCGCGACGGCGTGGTATTTCTCGCCCCTGGGCGCGAGCTTCTTTAACCGCGTCTCCACGACGAACTCCACGGACGACCGGTGGGCGCTCTACCGCACGACGTGGGCTCGCACGCTCGAGTCCCCGCTCTTCGGCTTTGGTTCTCCGCGCCCGGCGGAATATCCCTGGCTGCCGTCGCTCGGTACCCAGGGTCAGCTGTGGACCGTGCTGTTTTCCCATGGCATCGTTGGTCTCGTGCTGTTCCTACTGCCCTTCGTGCTGGGTTGGATTGCGCTCATGCCGTGCCGTGACCCTGCGGGAGCCGTCCTTGGCGGTGTTCTGCTCGCCACGCTCGTGGAGACCTTCTTCTACGGCATGATGACAGGCGTGCTGGTTTCGCTCGTGGTGCTGGGCCTGGGGCTTCGCCACCGCGCCGCCGAGACCCAGAATCCCCTCCATCCTGCATCCCGGCGCACCGCCGCGGCGTCGGCGTCTCGGGCGGCATCCGCGCGGGCTCGCTAGCGGTGCGAGCCGTAAGCGAGGCGTGTCACGCGTCTAGCAGCGTGGATCGTCCGGGAAGCTCGTCTTCATCAGCTTCCACTGGCCGTCGACGCGCTCGAAGGTGAGCAACGTGATCGAGCGACGTTCGCTCGCCGGCAGGTTCGGGGTGATATCCGTGCCGTCGGCGTCGAAGGTACGCACCCCGGAATTGTCCACACAGGCGCGCACCACGCGCGTCGTGCCGTCCGAGGCGCCCTCGTCGGCAGGCGCCAGTGCGACGGCCTCCACGACCTCACCGGTGCCTTCTCGGCGCCAGCCATTGGACTCGTATTCGATGCGCTGGTTCTCCGCGTCCTCGAGCGCGTCGGCACCCAGGGCCTCGGAGGCGCGTGCCGGTAGCGCCTCGCTCGGGTTCGTAAGGGCTTCTTGCCCTGCGGCGAGGGCCGCACCGACGCCCTGCGCATCAAGCCCCGCGGGCATCTCCATCGTCGCGGTGGGAGAGTGCGGTGCTGCAGCGCGGCCAGCACGCGGCGTGTCCTTCGCGTCCCCGTCGGACGAGCCGCCGCGGCGTCCCGACCCTAGCTCCTTCGCGGCATCGGTAGTTTCTGCCGCACCAGATGTAGGTGCCTGCGAGGTCGATGACGCGGACGCCGAGCGTGTTTCTTTGGTGCTTTCAGTGGCCAAGGCCGGCGCATCCGTGGCGGTGTTCTCGTCCGCCTCGTCCTTGCTACAGGCAACGAGGCTAGCGACCAAGGCAATTCCGACGCTTGTCGAGAAACCTTTTCGCAAAAAACCTTGCCGACCATGAAAAGAGTATTTAAAATCCCGCATGATTCTTATTTTATCCAGACATCCTATAGGGTGTTAATGAGATGAATGTACAGGAATCTAGAAAGAAATAGAACTGGCTTATTGATAGCTATTAAAAAGCCGTAGAAAGTGAAAGTATATGAGCGCACCAAGAGCTGGCGCAGAGACCGCGGCTAACGACCGTGCGCACGACGCGTCCGCAGCGACGGCGGCGGCAGAGAACTCGGGCTCACAGCAGCGCGAACTCGCCCGCGGCGGAGCCTTAAGCTTTGTCGGATCGGCGACCAGCGCAGCCTTGGGTTTTGTCCTCACCATCGTCATTTCGCGACTTTTTGGTGCGGCACACGCGGGAATTATTTTTCAGGCTACTGGTGCGTTTTCCGTCGTCCTTGCCTTTGCCAAATTCGGGCTGGATTCGACGTCAAATTACCTTCTTCCCCGCGTAAAGATCGACGATGCGCGGCAGGTTCGCCCTGTCGTCTACGGCTTCCTTATCATTGCGGTGGCCGTGAGTCTGGTGCTCGTTGTTGCACTGGAGATCGCCGCGCCCTTATTGTGGACTGACAACCCCGAGGTCGCGCGCTCGGTGCGCGTGATTGCGCTCTTTATTCCTTTCGGCTCTGTATTTCTCATCCTTGCTGCCATCCTGCGTGCCCTGGGCTCAGTGCGCGACTACGTGATGGTGGCAAATATCGGCCTTCCCGTCCTGCGTCCGCCTTTCATCGCCGTCGTGGCGGTAGCGGGTGGCGCGGCGGTGGCGGCATCGGCGGCGTGGGCACTGCCCATGGCGCTCATGGCGGTGGCGGCAGCCGTGCTAGTGCTGCGGCGCCTACGCCGTATCGAAGAGGTTCATGGTGCCTCGGAGCGTGCGCTGCCGCGCGCGAGCCAGGTCCGTGAGGTCTTCGGGTTTGCGGTCCCGCGCACGCTGTCCGCGGGACTGGAACAGGCCATTGTGTGGTTCGACGTGTTGCTTGCCGGCTGGCTTCTTAGCGACCACGCGGCAGGCATCTACGCCGGCGCCTCCCGCTTCGTTCAAGCCGGCTTGCTTGTCGATGCCGCGCTGCGCGTCGTCGTTTCCCCGCAACTGTCCGCATTGCTGCACCGCGGCGAGATGTCGCGTACCCGCGAGCTTTACCTCACCGCCACGATGTGGCTCGTGCTCATTGGCACGCCGGCGTACGTGTTTTTGGGCTTCTTCGCGCCGATCTTCCTCGGGCTGCTGGGCCCTGAGTTCCGCGAGGGCGGAACGGCGCTGGCGGTTCTTGCGGCAGGCGTGGCCGTGACGTTCTTGGCGGGCAATATCCACTCGCTGCTCGTTATGAGCGGCCGCAGTGGATGGGCCGCGTTCAACAAGCTCGTCGTCTTGGCCGTCAACGTCGGCGCGAATTTCGTGCTCATGCCGCGCTACGGGATCATCGGCGCCGCCGTGGCGTGGTCCGCTTCGATGGTGCTTGATGCGCTCATGGCCGCCGTCGAGGTCAAGGTCTTTCTGGGCATTGCGCTCACGGCGCGGGAGGTTCTTGCCCCCGTCGCCGTGGTGCTCGGCACGCTTGGCCTCGCTTCCGGTGTGGCGGTGTGGCTGGGTGGCCAGAGCCTGTGGGCGCTCCTCGGGGCGCTTGCGGTCGGCGGTGCTGCGTATATCGCAGTGTGCTGGCGGTGGCGCGCGCTGCTACGCCTTGGAGCGCTGGGCGAGCTCGTCGCCGCCAAACAAGGAAAGCGCTCGTGACTTGGCGCCTCGGTGCCGCTTTCGCAGCGAAACACAACTTTAGAAAGAACTCCATGTCTCACTCACGATTTTCGCTTCTCGCCGCAGCGGTTGCGCTGTGCGCCGGTATCCTCGCGCCCGTCGCAGGCGCGCAGGAGCCGGCGCCGAGTCCAGCGGCACAAGACACCCCGGCCGTCGTCACGCGGGACGGGTCCAGCCCGGACCGAGCTGCCGCGTCCTGTTGGGCTATTAAACAAGACAACCCTGATGCCAAGAACGGCTCCTACTGGCTGCTCACCCCGCAGATGGAGGCGCCGCAGGAATTCTTCTGCGATCAGGAAATGGACGGTGGCGGCTGGGTCATGATTGGTCGCGGCCGCGAAGGTTGGGACCGTTACCCCGCAGGCCAAGGCGATATTTCCGCGCTCACTAGCCGTGATCGCACCCCGGCGGACTTCGCTCCGGCGCAGCTGCCCACCAAGACCATCGATGGTCTGCTGAGCGGCCAGCACATCAACGAGTTGGACGAGGGTATGCGCGTCGTGCGTGCCACCAATAACTCCGGTACGCGCTGGCAGACCGCGGATATCAAACCGCAGCGCATGGAGAACTGGTCGTGGGCGCTTTCCGCCGAGGACCCGGCGCTCTTCCGTTTCGATAATGGGCCCTTGTGGTACCGCGCAGACCGTACGGACAGGTTCATGGGCAACGCCATCGGCCTGCGCGGCATAGATATTTCCACCACGCGGGCCCGGCAATACAAGATCGGCTTCGGCTATGGCCCGTGGAAAAGGGTCGGCCGTACGGGGGCTGACTCATTTATTTGGAGCACGAATGGATATGCCGCGCTGCCGTACGCGGAGCTGTATCTGCGCCCGCAGCTGAGCAACGCCGATGCCGGATTTGAGCCCATCCCGGATGCCGGCCTCGACGAGGTAACGAATTCCGCAGTCGTCTCGAGCTTCTCGTCGCCCACGCAGTGGGGCGTGACAGGTAACCTGACCGGCCGTAGCACCGAGGGTAACGCCCCCGTGCAGGCCTTTGCGCAAAAAGACGACACCGTCTTCGTGGGCGGCAATTTCACGGCGGCAGAAAACCACGCGACGGGCGAGTCCCTCCCGCGCACCGCGGTCGCCGCGTTCGACGCCACCACGGGTGAGGTCCGCCGCGACTTTGCCGTGGATCTCGACGGTCAGGTCAAGGCTCTCCTCGTTCTGCCCAACGGCAAGCTGCTTATCGGCGGTGATTTCCTGCGCGCCGGCGGCGAAGAGCACCGCGGCACCGTCCTCGTGGATCCGAAGACGGGCGCTATCGATGCATCGTGGACGCTCAACGTCGTCTCGCGTCTGCGCGACGGCATTATCAGCGTCAAGGCGCTGTCTCTCTCCGGGGACCATGTTTACCTCGGCGGTAAGTTCACCCACCTCACCAGCGGCGGCGACAATTACATCTACGCGCGTTCCGCAGGCCGCGTGAGCCTGGACGGCGTGCCGGACCGCTCGTGGAATCCCGAATTCAACGGCACCGTGGTGGACACGGACGTCTCGGCTGACGGCGGGCGTTTCTACGCGGCGGGCTACTTCACGAAGTCCGTGGACAACCCGGTGAACAAAGCAGCGGTCCTCACCACGGCCGCAGGTGCCGCTCCGGCCGTGGACTTCCAGTTCCAGGCCAGCGACACCAGCGCCACCTACCAGCAAGCCATCGAGGATTCTGGCGAGCTCGTCTTCATTGGCGGCGCCCAGCACTCCCTCTTCGGTTACGAGCCGCAGAGCATGAACCGCGTCTCTGGCTCCATCATGAGCTCCAACGGCGGCGACGTGCAGACTATCGCTTCCAACGGCGAGGTCACCTACGCCAGCTGCCACTGCAATGAGAACGCCTACCAGGATTCCTACTCGTGGCCGACGCTGAGCGAGTCCCGCACCCGCATCGACAACATCCAGTGGGTCGGTGCCTGGGACGCCAAGACCGGCAAGCAGCTGGGCGAGTTCTCACCGTACATGCTGGGGTCGAACAACGGCGGCGGCTGGTCGCTGTTCATCGCGGAGGACGGCGCGCTGTGGGCTGGCGGCGACTTCACCGGTTCCCGCACGAATCTCACCACAGCACAGTGGAACGGCGGCTTCGTCCGCTACCCGGCCCAGGACCGCGAGGCTCCCCGCGTGCCGGATAAGGTCACCTTCAACCAATCTACTGCGAAGACCGTCGGCCTGACCTGGGCTGAGGCTTCCGATGCCGCCAGCTACGAGGTCTTGCGTGACGACCGCGTCGTCGCGACGTCGATCAGCCCGCGCGCCACCGTGCCGCGCGGTGGCGATGACCGCTACTTCGTCCGAGCAGTGGACGAGGCGGGCAACCGTTCCGCGACGACCCACGTGGCCGTCGCGCCGGAGGCAGGTTCGCTCGGCTACGACGACCCTCAGCTCATCGCCGCGGGCGCGGACTGGCAGTACTCCTATAACCAGGGCGCGCCGGACGCTGCGTGGAATACCACCGAGGGCACGCGCGACGGATGGCAGGCGGGTGCTGCGCCGCTGGGTTACGGCGGCGCGGATCTCGGCACCGAATTCCAGACGCCGGCCGCGGCACAGCGCCCCGTCACCGCGTGGTTTGCGCATCTCTTCGACGTCGCGGACCCGACAGCGTTTACGACGGCGACGCTTAAGGTCATTGCCGATGATGGCGCTGTGGTCTACGTCAATGGCCACGAGGTCGGACGCGTCCGCATGGACGAGGGCGACGTGAAGGACACCACCCGCGCGAATGCCGTGGTCTCCGCCGCGCGCGCCGCAGAGGAGCGCACGACGATCGACATCCCGTCCTATTACTTGAAGCCCGGCGAAAATATCGTCGCTGTGGAAACCCACCTCAATTACAAGTCCAGCCCGTCCCTGACTTTCGACGCGTCGTTGCTCGTCACGGATTCGGCACCGGCCACCATCACGGAGATTCCGGTGGACCGCAGCGAGCTCATCGCCGCGGGCGCGGACTGGCGCTACTCCTACGCTGCCGATGCCCCCGCCGAGGATTGGGCCACCACCCTCGACGTCGCAGACTGGAACGAGGACGCCGCTCCCATCGGCTGGGGTGCTGGTGACGTTGCCACGCCGTTGACCTACGCCGCGAACACCGCGTACTTCGTTAACGACATTGAGCTCTCTGAGGACGACCTCGCCGCCTTGCGTGAACAACACGGCGACGACGCGGTGGTGCGTCTCGAGGTCCGGGCCGACGATGCCGCGCTTGTGCGACTCAACGGCGAGGAAGTCGGCCGCGTCCGCTTGGGCGAGCCTCGGTCTGAGGTCGCCCACACCGCGTATGCGGATAGCTCCGTGAGCGCGTCGGTTGCCGCGCGCGACCGCTATGTCGTCGAGGTTCCGCTGTCGCGCTTCCATGCGGGCAGCAACCGCCTGGCCGTCGAAACCCACCTCAATTATAAGTCGGCTCCGTCCTTCGTCTTCGACCTCAGCGCCACGGTCACCGAGCCCTCGGGCGATCCCGCCCTCGCCGCGCTGGCCGAAGCCGCCGCGGACCTCGCCGAGGATTCCGTCGCAGAAGCCGATGACGATGCCGCAGAAGCCGAGCTCACTGACGATGCCGCTGCCGACGACGTTGACGCTGCAGCTTCTGCAGACGCAGACGCGGAACAATAAGGAGAATCCCGCATGACGTATAACAGCACCACCGACCGCGTCCCGTCCAGCGCGGGCGCATCACCTGCACCGGATCCGGCCGTGGCGGAGTTCGCTCGGCGCATCGCACGACCCGGCGCCGTGGTCACATGGCTTAACCACTGGTCGGTGCAGCAGGCGCAGTGGTCTGCGCTCGAAACCATGACGGACATCGGCATCGACGGCACGCTGCTTCAGCTCATGCTGGCGCGTTGCGGCATGGACATGGGCCGCACCTCGGCCGACCTCGTCCTTCCGGTCCTGTTTCGTGACGTCCTCGAGCCGGACCAGCGCATTGCGTTCATCGGCTCCGCGCCGGGCGTGGCGACGCGGGCGGCGGAGCGCATCGGCGGGCACCAGACCTGCGCCTTCGACGGCTACGGCGAGCTCAAGGAGCTGCGCCGCGATCCGTCGCAGCTGCGCGCCTGGCGTCCCGACGTCGTCGTGCTGGGCCTAGGCGCACCGCTGCAAGAGGAAGTCGCTGCCGAGCTGCACGTTGCGCTGCCCGAAGCCATCGTGTGTACCGCCGGTGGCTGGATCGATCAGCTGGCCGCCAATGAGCAGTACTTCCCGGTGTGGGTCCACAAGTACCGCCTAGGCTGGGCGTGGCGCATAGCGCACGAGCCGCGCCGACTCATCGGCCGCTACACCGTCGATGCAGTCGGCTTCCTGCGCCGCCTGCCGCGCATCGTGTCTGACCTTCGGGTGCTGCCCCACAAGGCCGACGCCACGGGCTTCCACCGCGGCTAAATCCCTCACGCACAAGAGCCTGGCTCCAGCAAATGCTGGAGCCAGGCTTTTTCTCTGCCGTCAGTTTTCTGTCGCCAGCAGCCTTGCTGCGTTGGCGAGCGCGCCGGCCCGCCGCGGCTCCTCGGGCCTGCGCGCCGTGACTGCCGTGGCGCATATGGCATGAGCGACGAAAGAGCTCCCTCTGCGGCCGTCAGGGAGTGAGAACACCGCAGGGGGAGCTAAGTGGCGAAGAAGGCGGTTTAGTACGCGCCTTCTTGCGTGGCAAGCACCTTGAAGGTGCGGAAGAAGATCATGATGTCCATGCCGAACGAACGCTCAGCACAGTAGCGC
The DNA here is from genome assembly GCF_030408555.1 of Corynebacterium aurimucosum. Taxonomy (NCBI): domain Bacteria; kingdom Bacillati; phylum Actinomycetota; class Actinomycetes; order Mycobacteriales; family Corynebacteriaceae; genus Corynebacterium; species Corynebacterium aurimucosum. The sequence continues at coordinate 449,882 of NZ_CP047048.1, forward strand.
AGGTCCAGGTTGATGGAGTCTTCCCACGACAAGGTGGAACGCCCCATAACCTGCCACAGGCCCGTGATTCCCGGCTTGGCGTTGAACTTGCCCAGCTCACGCGGGGTGAACTTGGCGACCTCGCGCGGCAGCGGCGGGCGCGGTCCGATAAGCGACATGCGGCCGGTGAGCACGTTGAAGAGCTGTGGCAGTTCGTCGAGGCTTGTGCGGCGCAAGAAGCGGCCCACGCGCGTGATGCGCGGGTCGTCCTGCAGCTTGAAGAGCACCTCGTTGCCAGCGTTGCCTGCGGAGGCTTGGGCGGCGAGGGGGCCTGACCCCCGGAAAGTAGACACGTCGGGGGTTAGCTATGCTGCTTGGGTCAGTGTAGCTGATGTGAGTGCTTCGAAGTCATCGGGGGCTAGAAGGTTGCACCAGGAGTGCCGTCTGCGCGTGTTGTAGCGCATGCACCATCGGAAGACTTCTTGGCGGCAGATGATGGGATTGTCAAAAACTTTCCTATCTCGCAGAACTTCACGCTTTAAAGTGGCGTTAAACGATTCTGCCAGGGCATTATCGGCACTCGTTCCCACTGCTCCCATGGATTGGCGAACACCAAGTTGGGTGCAGTGGTCTTGAAAAGCCTGTGAGGTGTACACACTGCCATGATCAGAATGGAAAATTACCCCTTTAAGGCTTCCGCGAACCTTGCTGGCATGGGACAAAGCTTCGATAACCAGCGATACCCGCATGTGATCGGCGAGCGCATGACCGACAAGTTTGCGCGAGTAGACGTCGATGACTGTGGCAAGGTACATGTTCTTGCCTCCCTTACACGGCAGGTAGGTGATATCGCCTACATACACCTGGTTCGGCTTATCAGCGGTGAATTTGCGGCCTACTAAATCTGGCATGACTCGATGACCAGGCTTGCGCCTGGTAGTGACACATCGACGTTGTTTGGTAAAGCCTTTTAGCCCCATGGATTTCATAATGCGTGCGACCTTCTTGTGATTGATCGGAGGAAAGTCCGTATCGGCTTTAAGGCTTGCAGCGATGCGTTTAGCACCATAAAGCCCGTGCTCATCATCGAAGATGCTCTTGATTCGTGCACCAATAAGAGCATCCGAACACATCTTTAACCTGCGTTTTTCGCGGGTGTTGACCCATTTGTAGAACGAGGAGCGATTGAGCTTTAACACGTGGCACATCCGCTTGACCGAGTACTCGGTTCGATGGTCATAGACAAACTGGAAGCGGATTACCAGCGTGTCTCTTCGGCAAAATATTTCGCGGCCTTACGCAGGATATCGCGTTCTTCACGAAGCTTAGAGACTTCTTTTTCTAGCTGACGGATTCGTTCAGAATCAGTCGTCGCCTGTGCCTTGTCGCGCATGCTTTTTGTGCGGACACGCTTGCCGGTGCCGTACTGCTTAAGCCAGGAATAAAGTGAGGAACGATTGATTCCTAGCTCTGCTGAAGCCGCGTGAAGTGAGAGGTCCTCATTGTTTTCGTAGAGGGCCACAGCATCACGTTTGAACTGTTCGGAGTACCTAGGCATGGTGGTAGATTACCTTTCTTCCCAACCCAACAGGGCTGGATATCAGGTGTCTACCTAACAGGGGTCAGGTCCAGGAGCTGGTCCACGAGCTGCTCGGCGTTCGTGCGCATGGTGCGGAATTTGAGCATGGTGAAGTGTCCCTGGCGGTAGCCGACGCGGGTCTGCGCGAAGAAGACCGGGCCGCCATCGTCAAGCTTGATGAGGAGCGCAACGATGAGCAGGACAGGAGAGAGAAGAATGAGCGCCGTTGCGGAGAGTAGAATGTCGCTGATGCGCTTGGCCCCCGTGTACAGCGCCGGGGCGTCGGACGAACGATCCGGGATGACAGCGAGGGTACTCGCGGGACGGAGATTGGGAGTCGTCATGAGTTCCTTAGTTGAGCATTACTGGTCGCAGCAGCGCAGAAAGCCTGCGCGCAGATTTATTCGGTTTATAAAACAACTGCTTTTAGGAAAAGCTTTTGAATTAACCGAGAATTGAGTACAAAGCTTAGAGAATTACAGAAAATTGATCAAGCTGTTTTAGGCACGCCAATTGTCAAGTTGTTGTGATCCTGGGGGGTTGGGTGCCTCTGTTTCCTACTTTTAGTAGGTAACAGGCTTAAGGGACATTTGTGTGGGATTTGTGGTGTCGATTCATTCCTTGAGCTGGGGCAATGTGCGGATATTGAATTGGAATCAGTTCCAACCGAGGTTTAGCCCTCAAATACGCCGGTCATTGCCAACCTGTGGTATTTGAATCTGCTACGGCAATTCTTATGACAGGTCTAGGAATCGCCCAGCATGCCCGATCTGCGGAACACAAGCATGCACAAGAACGGCACAACAACAGCCAGAACCCCACGCTGGCGTTGCCCCAACTGCAACGCTTCTCAAACCGGCACCAGGGCCAACACCGCCAATATCCAGCACTTCAAAGTCTTTCTAGACTGGGTCCTCACTGGTGAACCAGCCCAACGCATAGCACACCGCCTTCACGTCACCCGACGCACACTGACCCGGTGGTTTACCTTCTTTTGGTTCATCGTGGTGCCCTCACATACCGACAAGTTCCGCGTCTACGACCAGTTGTTTATCGACGGCACCTACTTTCACAAGAAATGCCTGCTTGTTGCGTGCACCGCGGAACACCCCGTGGCCTGGCTGTGGTGCACCGGGGAATCAAAATACAACTACGCCAGACTCCTAGACATGCTCGCACCACCACTAATCGTCACGATCGGCGGCTCTGGCGGTGCCCGCGCAGTCATTAAAAAGCACTGGCCAGATACCAAAATCCAGCGATGTCTCGTTCATGTTCAGCGCAATATCCTCACCGACATCTCACGTCATCCCCGCTATCTGGCACATAAAGCACTGCGCAAGTTCGCGTATCAGCTCACACATATCGAAACTCAAGATGAAGCACGCGAGTTCATTACTAGAGTCCACAAGGCCAGCGTGACATTCGGCCCCTGGCTAAAAGAGAAAACATACCGCAGCCAGGTAAAAGCCGCGGATATACCGCGGTGGGTCAAGCCGAGTCAAAAATTCTGGTTCACGCACCGTGGCGCTAGGCGAAGCTTCAACAGGCTCAATGAACTTATCAACGACGGAACGCTATTTACCTACCTGAATCCGCCAGAAGGCATAACTGAAGTGCCCCGGGTTTTTCCTAGGCATTTGCCTTGATTTCCATTATTTTTCGACTGGGGTGGTGTTCCCATATTTCGGCTTCGACTTCAGCCGGGGTGCGGTAGCCTAGGCTCTGGTGGAGCCGTGATTCGTTCCACCAGTTAACCCACTCGAACGTGGCGATGTCCACGTCGACGACATCGGCCCACGTTCGCCTATGAATCAGCTCATTCTTGTAGGAGCCGTTGACATTCTCCGCCAGAGCATTGTCGTAGGAATCACCAACAGTGCCGGTCGACGCCGTAATTCCATGCTCAGCCAGGCGCTCGTTGTAGACGATGCTCACATACTGCGACCCGTGGTCCGAGTGATGAATTAGGCCCGCCGTTTCCGTGGCGCACACGATCGCCTGGTTGAGCGCCCGCAGCGGCAACGCCTCAGTGCGCATCGAATCAGACAACGCCCACCCGACAATCCTCCGGGAGTACACATCAGTGACAAAAGCTGTGTACACAAACCCTTTCCTGGTGCGCACATACGTAATGTCCGCCACCCACAGACGATTAGGGCCAGGAGCCTTAAACTCACGATTTGCCAAATCTGGGCGAAGATCCGGGCCTGTGGGCTTACGCGTCGTAATTGGTGCCCCACCTTTTCCCTTGCCGGACAGACCAGCGCTGCGCATCAGCCGGGCTGTTTGCTCACGCCCAATGTCAACGCCCTGGCGTTGCAGCATGCGCCACATCTTCCGCACGCCGTAGACGCCGTAATTTTCAGCGTGAACGTCGCGAATATGCTCTACAAGGGTAGCGTCGCGAAGGGCGCGGGAGCTTAAGCCCCGGGTCTTGGATTGGCGGTACCCACGCGAGCTAAGAAAACCGCCTTCGCGATGCGTGTTGAACGTCTGGCAGATGAACTCGACTGAGAAACGATTCCGATGCTCATCGACGATCGATGAATCGGATCATTTCTTAACTTTTCAGGTCGAGTTCGGATGCGAAAAAGCTGAGGCGGCTTTCAACAACTCGTTGGTGTCGCGCAGCTCGTGATTTTCTCGACGCAACCTTGCGTTTTTCTGCAGCAAGGTCTTCGGGCATTGATTCCACAACACGTCCTTCGCGACGAGCGGCCTGCGTCCATTGCCTCGCTGTGTGCCACGAGACGCCCAGCTTTGGTGCCACGATCTTGCAGGCTGCCTGCATGGAAATGTTCTCCGTCAGGATGCGGTCTTCCGCGAGGCGGACCACTCGGTCCTTCGCATCCTGATTAAACTTCGTTGGCATGTTCCAAATTTTCCTATCTACTCAAACGGAACAAAACCTGAGGCACCTCATCTTAACAGGGACAGCAATAAGCCATACCGAAGCCAGCGACTAGTTCCACTGTCCTTTCGGGCGGCGGGAACGGGCATAAACATAGCCCGCCCACTCGGGCGGACAGGCTATGAATCTTCGGTGCCCTGGGGTGGAACTACTAACAACGTAATGGGGCTAAATTCGCTGACAGGAAATGGCGCGCGGTAGGCGAGGGGCGCGGCGGTCGATGGGGGTGCGTCGCGTGAGCGGCTCGGCTGTGATGTGTGTTGCGGCGAGTGCTGCAGAGGGCGCGCGGAACGTTTTGGCAAACGCGAGTCTCTATGGTTCAATATTTAGGTTGCTTGCAGCCGGCCGGCGCAGGCGGTGCGTTTCCGAACCGTGTGCCCCGAGACCCATCGACAGTTGTTCGTTGAATAAGCCCTGCAAGTATCCATGTACATAGACCGCGTGTGTCAAGGACGGAAATCTTGGCGCACATTAATCCAGGTCAGGAGACCCATAGTGATTCAGCAAGAATCGCGTCTGCGCGTCGCCGACAACTCCGGTGCACGAGAGCTCCTCGTCATCCGCGTTCTCGGCGGCTCCGTTCGACGTTTTGCTGGCATTGGTGACATCGTCGTCGCCACTGTCAAGGAAGCCATCCCGGGTGGCAACGTAAAGGAAGGCGACATCGTCAAGGCCGTCATCGTACGCGCCAAGAAGGAGACCCGTCGTCCGGACGGCTCCTACATCGCATTCGATGAAAACGCCGCAGTTATTCTCAAGGGTGACAACGAGCCGCGCGGTACCCGCATCTTCGGCCCGGTTGCTCGCGAACTTCGTGACAAGCGCTTCATGAAGATCGTTTCTCTCGCACCGGAGGTGATCTAGTCTTATGAAGATTCATAAGGGCGATATGGTGATCGTTATTTCGGGCCCGGACAAGGGCGCGAAGGGCAAGGTCATCGAGGCATACCCGAAGCGCGACAAGGTCCTCGTTGAGGGCGTCAACCGCGTTAAGAAGCACGTTGCTAACTCCGCTACCGAGCGTGGCGCCGAGTCCGGCGGAATCGTGACCCAGGAAGCTCCGATCCACGTGTCCAACGTTGCGATCGTTGACTCCGAGGGCAACCCGACCCGCGTGGGCTACCGTTTCGACGAAAACGGCAAGAAGGTCCGCATCGCACGTAGCAACGGGAAGGACATCTAAAATGAGCGAGAACTACACTCCGCGTCTGAAGACCCGCTACCGCGAGGAAATCAAGAAGGCTCTGAACGAAGAGTTCAAGTACGAGAACGTGATGCAGATTCCGGGCGTCACCAAGGTTGTCGTCAACATGGGTGTGGGCGACGCTGCCCGCGACTCCAAGATGATCAACGGCGCTCTCGAGGACCTTACCGCTATCACCGGCCAGAAGCCGCAGGTGCGTCGCGCTAAGAAGTCCATCGCTAACTTCAAGCTCCGTGAGGGCATGCCCATCGGCGCACGCGTTACCCTGCGTGGCGACCGCATGTGGGAGTTCCTGGACCGCCTGCTGACCATCGCGCTGCCGCGTATTCGCGACTTCCGCGGTCTCTCCGACCAGCAGTTCGACGGCCACGGCAACTACACCTTCGGCCTCAGCGAGCAGACCATGTTCTACGAGATCGACATCGACAAGGTGGACCGCCCGCGCGGTATGGACATCACCGTCGTCACCTCCGCTACCAACGACGAGGAAGGCCGCAAGCTCCTGCGCGAGCTCGGCTTCCCGTTCAAGTAAGCGGCGACACTTTCTCTTTGAGATAGAGAACGACCCCCGGTACTCCCTGCAAGGAGGCCGGGGGTTTCGCGCGTCCTGACACGGAGTACGATATCGGGTGCCTTAACGTTTCTCGAGCCAGTGAGGTACTGGATGTCTCTCAACGAAGCCGCCGCCGTTGCGGTGAAGAAGAAGCTCACGCTTCTCGACGAATCCCTCGCCCGTTTCGCCGTGCGAGCTACCCTGGCGGGCGCGTACCTAGCCATCGGCACGGCATTCGCTGGCGTAGTGGGGATGGGTGTCGAAAAGCACGCGACTGGCTTAGGCTCCTTGGTTTTCGCTGCGCTTTTCGGGCTCGGCCTGTTCGCCATTGTCATCTTGGGTGCTGATTTGGCCACCAGCAACATGATGTACATGGTCTACGGCGCGGTGAAGAAGCAGGTGGGGTGGGGAAAGGCGCTGTGGTTGCTCGTGGTGACCACGCTGTTTAACCTCGTCGGCGTAGTGATTTTTGCCGCCGCCATGTCGGTGTCCGCGAAGCTGGGAAACATGGACCCGGGTCACCTTATCGCCACGATGTCGGCGGGGAAGCTGGAGAAGACCCCGGGCGGTCTTTTCGTCGAGGCCGTCGTTGCCAACTTCGTGGTGAACATGGCGATCATCGGGGCGATCTCGGCCAAGGAGCTGGTGTCCAAATTCTTCGTCATCGTTCCCATCATCGCGTGCTTTGTGGGCTTAAGCCTTGAGCACGTCATCGCGAACTTCTGTCTGATGTTGCTGACGGTCTTCTGTGCTAGCCCGCTGCCCGATGCCTTTAGCCTGGGCGCGGTGCTCACCAACTGGTCCATCGCGTGGATGGGAAACCTCATCGGCGGTGGCTTCCTCATGGGTGGGGTCTACGCGTGGCTTAACTCCGGCCCGGAAGCGTATCGCGACTAAGTTGACCCGAATAAAGGTTGAATCGGTCGCCGCGGGTAAAGCCGACGAGCGCCATGCCCGTCTCCCGGGCGGTTGTGACGGCTAAGGAGGAGGCTGCGGAGACCGCGACAAGCATGCCGAAGCCGGCCATCGCTGCTTTATTGACGAGTTCGAAGCTGGCGCGCGAGCTCATGACCAGAATGAGGTCACTGGCGGGCAGCTTTCCTTCCATGAGCAGGTTGCCGATGACCTTGTCGGCGGCGTTGTGCCGCCCGACGTCCTCGCGCACCACGACGGGAGCGCCGTCGAGAGTAAAGGCCCCGGCAGCGTGAATACCTCCGGTTTTACGGAACTGCTTCTGCTCCCGCTTGAGGGCCTCGGGCAGCTTGGCGACGACCCCCGGATCCACCGGCACCTGTGGAATCTCGTAGCGTGACTGCTTCATGAGTGCCTCGATGGAGGAGGTGCCACACACGCCGCAGGCGGACGTGGTGGTGGTCAGACGCAGATCGGCGAGCGTGAGCGCGTGGGGGTTAGCCAGCTCCACGTCGAGCAGATTATAGGGATTGCGCCCATCCACCGAGGCGCCGGCGCAGTAGCGGGCCCCCCGGACGTCACTGACCTTCTCAATGTGTCCTTCGGAGTGGAGGAAACCATGTGCCAGCTCGACGTCGTGTCCCGGGGTGCGCATCGTCGTCGTTAGTGTTTGCCCGCCGACGCGGATCTCCAGCGGCTCCTCGCCGGCGACGGAATCGCCACGGGTATCGACTTGGGTGACGTGGCCGTTCTCATCGAGGCGCACCTTGGTCAGTGCGAATGTGGCGTTGACGCGCCCGCTCATCGGTTGAGGGCCTCCTTCAAGGTGGCAATGTGTGCACGGGCCTCATCGGTGTTCTTGGACGCGAGCCCCACCAGGTAAGCGGTTAGGGGAGCGGCGGGCCGGGACTGGGTATGCGCAACGTCTTTGGTCAGATCGAGAAGTTCTTTGATCAAAGCGGTGGCCTCCTCGGGAGAGGCGCCGATCAGCTCGGCAGCCTCCTTCAGCCACTGATGGGCGGTGCGGATCGGATCAGGTGTTTCGCTCATGGCTTCCTATGCTAACGCGTTTTGGAAAACTGCATGTCAGCGGGTAGAGTAATCCGACGGACTTGCATTTTTCCACTCCTGTGCCGCGAAAACAGTGCAGGAGGTGCGGAAACGTGCCAAGCCGGAAGAATTGAACACATCTACTTTGTTGTAGGCCCCTCGCCGTAGATAGCGGACCGTTGTCTGTATCAAAGGGTGGCGAGCGCCTCGTGGTATTGACCGCGGGGAGCGTGAGTAGCCCGAAATCACACGGAAAACGCTTTGGTGAGCTTTTGTGGGAACCGCAACGAGAAAGGTTAAAGGTCACTCATATGACTATGACTGATCCTATTGCCGACATGCTGTCGCGCGTGCGCAACGCATCTAATGCGCACCACGACGTCGTGTCGATGCCGACCTCCAAGCTCAAGGCGAACATCGCTGAGATCTTGAAGCAGGAAGGCTACATCGCTGACTACTCCGTCGAGGGCCACGAGCTGTCCCTCGAGCTTAAGTACAACAACCGTGAGCGTTCCCTCTCGGGTCTGCGTCGCGTGTCTAAGCCGGGTCTGCGTGTGTACGCAAAGTCCACCGAACTGCCGCAGGTTCTGGGCGGCCTGGGCGTGGCTATCATTTCCACGTCTCAGGGTCTGCTTACCGACCGTCAGGCTCAGGAGAAGGGTGTAGGCGGAGAAGTTCTCGCCTACGTCTGGTAAGGGAGGATTGACACATGTCTCGTATCGGTCTAGCACCTATCGCCGTCCCGAAGGGCGTCGACATCACCATCAATGGCCAGGTTGTCAACGTTAAGGGTGCCAAGGGCACCCTCGAGGTTGAGCTGCCGGAGCCGATCACCGCAGCCGTCGAGGATGACGAGATCAAGGTCTCCCGTCCGGATGACGACCGCAAGAACCGCGCCCTGCACGGTCTGGCCCGCTCCCTGGTCAACAACGCCGTTGTTGGCGTGACCGAGGGCTACACCAAGAAGATGGAAATCTTCGGTGTTGGTTACCGTGTCCAGCAGAAGGGTAAGGACCTGGAGTTCTCTCTGGGTTACTCCCACCCGATCCTCATCGAGGCTCCGGAGGGCATCACCTTCGCTGTGGATGGCGCAACCAAGCTCTCCGTATCTGGTATTGACAAGCAACTGGTTGGACAGGTCGCCGCGTACATCCGCCGCCTGCGTAAGGACGATCCTTACAAGGGCAAGGGTATTCGCTACGACGGCGAGCAGGTCCGCCGCAAGGTCGGAAAGACGGGTAAGTAAGCAATGGCTAACACTGAAAACGCAAAGCGCACCCCGGTTGGCAAGGACATTTCCTCGCGTCGTCGTGAAGCACGCGCGCGCCGCCACTTCCGCATCCGTAAGACCCTCCGCGGCACCCCTGAGGCACCGCGTCTGGTCGTTCACCGCTCCTCCCGCCACATGCACGTTCAGGTCATCGACGACCTGGCCGGCCACACCCTGGTTGCCGCTTCCTCCATGGAAGCCGACGTGCGCGCACTCGAGGGCGATAAGAAGGCCAAGGCTGCCAAGGTAGGCCAGCTCATCGCTGAGCGCGCCAAGGCCGCTGGCATCGAGCAGGTCGTCTTCGACCGTGCAGGCTACAAGTACCACGGCCGCGTTGCTGCGCTGGCCGACGCCGCTCGCGAAGGTGGTCTGCAGTTCTAATGATTAAGGCATACGGAAACATCAACGGAAGGAACGCCTAATGTCGGACCGTGAACAGCGTGACGGCGGACGCTCCGCCGAGAACAACAACGACCGCAAGGGTCGCAACAACGGCCGTCGTAACGACCGCCGCAACCACCAGGACAACGAGCGCGATAAGTACATTGAGCGCGTTGTGACCATCAACCGCGTCGCTAAGACCGTTAAGGGTGGCCGCAACATGTCCTTCACCGCTCTCGTCGTCGTCGGCGACGGCCAGGGCATGGTGGGCGTCGGCTACGGCAAGGCCAAGGAAGTCCCGGCCGCAATCCAGAAGGGTGCAGAAGAGGCTCGCAAGAACTTCTTCCGCGTCCCGATGATTGCTGGCACCATTACCCACCCGGTCGAGGGTCGCGACGCAGCTGGCATCGTGATGATGAAGCCAGCCGCTCCGGGTACCGGTGTCATCGCCGGCGGTGCTGCTCGTCCGGTGCTTGAGTGCGCTGGCGTGCAGGACATTCTGTCGAAGTCCCTGGGCTCCGACAACGCTCTCAACGTCGTCCGCGCTACCGTGGACGGCCTCAAGCAGCTGGTTCGCCCTGAGGAAGTTGCCGCACGTCGTGGCAAGTCCCTCGAGGAGGTCGCACCGGCCCAGATGCTGCGCAAGCGCGCAGGTCAGGAGGCATAAGCAATGGCTCTGAAGATTACTCAGGTAAAGGGCCTTGTGGGCACCAAGCCGAACCACCGCGCAAACATGGAGTCGCTTGGTCTCAAGCGCATCGGTCACTCTGTTGTGAAGCAGGATACCCCGATCATCCGCGGTATGGTTCACAAGGTGCGTCACCTGGTCACCGTCGAAGAAGTGGCAGGGGAGTAAACCATGGCTGATATCATCAAGCTCCACGACCTGCGCCCGGCCGCAGGCTCCAACAAGCCCAAGACCCGCGTCGGCCGCGGTGAGGCATCCAAGGGTAAGACCGCTGGTCGCGGTACCAAGGGCACCGGTGCTCGTAAGCAGGTTTCCGCTGCTTTCGAGGGTGGCCAGATGCCGATCCACATGCGTCTGCCGAAGCTTAAGGGCTTCAAGAACCCGAACCACGTTGAGTACCAGGTAGTCAACGTTGCTGACCTCGCAGAGGCTTTCGCTAACGGTGGCGACGTCACCGTTGCGGACATCGTTGCTGCTGGCCTGGTTCGCAAGAACCAGCCGGTCAAGGTTCTGGGCAACGGTGAGATCAACGTTAAGTTGAACGTCACCGCTGACAAGTTCTCCAAGTCTGCTGTTGAGAAGATCGAGGCTGCTGGCGGCACCGCCACCGCAACCAAGTAATTCTTTTGCAGGCTCTGTGAGAGCCACCGCCCTCCCGCGGCGCTACTTTCGAGTGGCCTTCGGGAGGGCTTCTGGCGTTTTCGGCATGGAATGTATGCGGGGCCGCTAGGCGTCGTTGACCGTCTTCTCGTAGAGGCCGGGGAAGCGGCCATCCGGATCGGTGACAGCCTTGATGCGCTCCGGGAGATTTCCGCCGTAGAGCTTGGCAAATTCTTCGGGGGAATAGAAGGCCTCCGAATACAACGACTTATGCCCGCCGAGCTCGCTGACCTTGTTTTCAATGAGGCGATTGAAGGCTCCATTGCCGGGGGCAGAGGGGTCGACGTGATTGCCCTCCACGCCTGACCAAAAGCCCACGTTGATCCAGGTCTGGCCCGGGCACAGGGGGTACAGCGGCCACGGAGCCGGGGAATCAGCGGCCAGCGTGCCTGTGCCAGTGAGCTCCTCGACGCCCTCGCGCAGCCGAATCGGGCACAGCCACACTGGTTGGATGTCGGAGGCTTGGAAAAACCAATCCAAGAACTCCGGCAGATTGTCCGGTGTGACCTCGATGTCCTGCACCACGCGCTCGCCGCGGGGCAGGCCCTTCGGCTTCTTGATGAAGTTGTACTCCAGCTCGTATTTGCGGTCCAGGCGCACGAGCTTCCAGTAGAAGGAACTGCGGCGCAGCTGCCGCGGCCACACCTTGCGCACACGCGGATTCTGCGCTCCGAAAGCACGCGAGCACCAGAACCAGTCCGTGTCCCAGCGCCAGATATAGTCGCGCACCGTAAGGCGGTCGCGGCGGATACCTCGGGCGTGCTGGAGGCTGCGGTAAAAAATCTTCTCCCGCGTGTAGTCGGAGGTCGGCCCCGCCTCATCCGTAAACCGCGCCATGACCAGATAGGATTCTTCGGGTGAGAAGACCACGCCATCCAGGCCGTGCACTTCGACATCGTCATAGGAGTGGGTGCGGGAGACGTCGTCAAGCGTGCGTGCCACAGACTCAAAGTCGTGGAAGCGTACCTGACGCAGCTCCACATAGGGCTTGACCGCGCGCAGCTCAATCTTCAGGCGCACCGCATAGCCCAAGGAGCCATAGGAGTTGGGGAAGAGGCGGAAGAGATCGACGTTCTCCTCGCGTGAGCACGTGACAATATCCCCCGTGCCGGTGAGGATGTCCATCTCCAGGACGGATTCATGCGGCAGTCCATCGCGGAAGCTCGTGGACTCCACGCCCATGCCCGTCACGGCGCCACCGAGCGTAATGGTCTTGAGCTGCGGCACCACAAAGGGCATGAGCCCGTGCGGCAAGGTGGCATCCACAAGGTCCTCGTAGGTGCACATGCCCTGGACCTCGGCGGTCTGCGCAATGGGATCAACCTCAATCACCCCGTCCAGACCGGAGACGTCCAGCCCCGCGTGCTCACCGCTGCGCCCGCGGAAGAGGTTTGAGGTCTTCTTTGCCAGGCGCACACGCTTATCCTTCGGCACGGCGTGGAAGCTACGCAGGAGCTTATCGACGCCCTCCCGGTGCGCCTTCCAACCCACCGGCGGGATCTCTACTGCGTCAACGCTGCGGTGATTGCGGATGAGATCGGTCAACATAAAACTCCCTTAAGTCTTTAGAAGCGCGAATCTTCCCACCAGCGGCGCTCTGGAACGCCGGCGCGGGAGCCGGCGTCGCCCAGTTTGACGCCCACGAAGTGGTACAGGTTGATGATGTTGTGCTCAAAGCCCCACTCGGATCCGGCCATGTAGATGGCCCACAGGCGCGCGGTGGGCAGACCCACCAGCGAGCAGGCTGCCTCCCAGTTCTCCTTGAGGTTCTCGCACCAATCACGCAGCGTGCGCATGTAGTCGAAGCGAAGGGATTCCGTGTGGACAACTTCGAATCCGGCATCCTGCATGCACTTGGTGATGGTGCCGGAGCCGGAAAGCTCACCGTCGGGGAAGATATAGCGGTCGATGAACCCGCCCTTCGGCGTCTTATGGTTATCCGGGTAAGTGATGCAGTGGTTGAGCATCACACCACCCGGCTTGAGCTTTCCGTGGAGGAAGCTGAAGAAGCTGGGATAGTTCTTGACACCGATATGCTCGAGCAGCCCGATGGCGGAGATGGCATCGAAGCCTTCCTCGGTGACGTCGCGGTAATCCAGGAAGCGGATTTCCGCCAGGCCCTCGAGGCCCTCCTCCTTAATCTTGGCCTGGCCCCATTCAGCCTGTTCCTTGGACAACGTCACACCGAGTGACTTCACACCGCGCTTGGCGGCGTAGCGCACCATCCCGCCCCAGCCACAGCCGACGTCCAAGTGCCGGTCGCCCTCCTTGAGGCGCAGCTTGTCGAAGATGAGTCGGTACTTGTTTTCCTGAGCCTCATCCAGCGTGGCGTCGGGGGAGGGGTAGTAGGCACAGGTATATGTCATCGAATCGCCGAGGAAAAGCTCGTAGAAGTCATTGCCCACGTCATAGTGATCGGAGATGACCTCCGCATCGCGCTCCTTGGAATGCTTGGAAAGGCCTTCGTGCAGCTTGCGGCGCAGCCAGGAAGCGCGCTCAACCTCTGGGACCGGCTGGATTTGGAAGGCACCCAGCGAGGCTAAGGAGCGGGCTACCCGGGCCAGTGTCTTGGCGTCCGGGCGGGAGAACTTGTCATACATCGCATGCAAGGCGTCGAAGATGCCATAGGGATGCGCCGGGTGTTCGCCTTCGACCGTGATGCCATCAGTGACATAGGCGCGGGCGAACCCGACGTCCCCTGGGTGAGTAGCGATATAGGCCAAGCCCTGGAGGTTGTTAATCCTGACGGTGAACTGCGCATCGGCCGGGCCGGTGGAGGAGCCGTCGAATGCCTCCCAGCGGAAGGGGTTGGGGCTGGGGACGAAGGTATCGATAATCTCAGCCACGGTCATCGGGGTGAATCGCTTACTCATAAAATTACATACTTCTTTCGGTTCGGCGTCTGGCAGATAAAGCACGGCCATACTCCGAGACGCTCCAGGCGTCGCCGGAAAGGTCGAAAAGATGTAAAAATCTTGTAAGGACATTGCCTTAAAGCAACGGGGTCCATGGTAGGCCCGATCTGTAGAAGGTGCTAAGGGAGAAAACCATAGGGAGCCCAGCGGCGTGGCATGGACGGGGTCAATGTGGCGAATGAGGCCGAGGCTGGTAGGGTGATGGGGTCAAAAGTGTTCAACCGTTCCTATGAGAGACCTTAAAAAGACTCTTAAAGTTTGGGAACAGATGAGATCCACCCCCGTGCGCGGCGAATTCGAACCGCATAACAAGCGCGGTAGGCCAGGAGGATTTAGTAGTGTCCGCCATTCTGCAGGCTTTCAAAGATGCCGACCTGCGTAAGAAGATCATCTTCACGCTCGTGTTGATTATCCTCTACCGCGTTGGCGCACAGATCCCGTCGCCGGGCGTTGATTACGCCACCATCGCCGGCCGGCTTCGTGACCTCACGGAGGAAGCAGGCAACCTCTATTCGGTGATCAACCTGTTCTCCGGTGGTGCGCTCCTGCAGCTGTCCATCTTCGCCATCGGCATCATGCCGTACATTACGGCGTCGATTATCGTGCAGCTGCTGACCGTGGTCATTCCCCACTTCGAGCAGTTGAAGAAGGAGGGACAGTCCGGTCAGGCCAAAATGACGCAGTACACGCGCTACCTCACCCTGGCGTTGGCGCTGCTGCAGTCTTCGGGCATCGTGGCTCTGGCGGACCGCGAGCAGCTTCTAGGACAAGGTGTGCGCGTCCTGGCGGAGGACCGCAACTTCTTCACCCTCATCGTGCTCGTTATCACCATGACCTCCGGCGCCATCCTTGTGATGTGGATGGGTGAGCTGATTACTGAGAAGGGCATCGGCAACGGTATGTCGCTGATGATTTTCGCCGGTATTGCTACCCGCCTTCCTACCGACGGCGTTAACATCCTCCAGAACAATGGCGGCCTGGTCTTCGCCATGGTTCTTGCCGGGCTCATCTTCCTCGTCGTGGGCATTACCTTCATCGAGCAGGGCCAGCGCCGGATTCCGGTGCAATACGCCAAGCGCATGGTGGGCCGCCGCCAGTACGGTGGTTCCTCCACCTACCTGCCGCTTAAGGTCAACCAGGCCGGCGTTATCCCGGTCATTTTCGCTTCCTCGCTGATCTACATGCCGGTGCTCATCACCCAGATCGTTAACTCCGGTTCCGCGGGCGTGTCTGATAACTGGTGGCAGCGCAATGTCATCGCGCACTTGCAGTCGCCGAGCTCCTGGCAGTACATCGTCCTGTACTTCGTGCTCACCATCTTCTTCTCCTACTTCTACGTTTCGGTTCAATATGACCCGGCCGAGCAGGCTGAGAACATGAAGAAGTATGGTGGATTTATCCCGGGCATTCGCCCGGGCCGACCGACCGCCGAGTACCTAGGCTTTGTCATGAACCGTCTGTTGTTCGTCGGCTCGATCTACCTCGCGGTTATCGCCGTCTTGCCGAATATCCTCCTGGATCTTGGAATCGGCAGCGCTGGTGCCGCTGGTACCTCCGCTTTCGGTGGTACCGCCATCCTCATTATGGTCTCGGTGGCCCTGACCACGGTCAAGCAAATCGAGTCCCAGCTCCTACAATCCAACTACGAAGGACTGCTTAAGTAATGCGTTACGTACTCCTTGGCCCTCCCGGTGCCGGCAAGGGCACCCAAGCCGCTCTCCTCAGCGAGAAGCTCGGCGTTCCGCACATCTCCACCGGTGACCTCTTCCGCGCCAACATTGGTGAGGGCACCCCGCTCGGCGTAGAGGCCAAGTCCTACATTGATGCCGGCAAGCTGGTGCCGACCGACGTCACGGCTCGCATGGTGGAGGACCGCCTCAACCAGGATGACGCCAAGGACGGCTTCCTTCTCGACGGCTTCCCGCGCACCGTGGAGCAGGCCGACATCCTGGAGAAGCTACTCGCCGACAAGGGCCTGAAGCTCGATGGCGTCCTGAACTTTGAGGTATCCGAGGACGTCGTGGTCGAGCGCATGCTTGCTCGCGGCCGCGCGGACGACACAGAGGAAACCATTCGCACCCGCCTAGGTGTCTACCGCGAGGAGACCTTCCCGCTCATCGAGCACTACGGCGATGCCATCATCTCCATTAAGGCTGAAGGAAGCGTTGAGGAGATCAACGAGCGCACCCTTCAGGCTATGGGCAAGTAATCTGCCAACCTCGCCATGGCTTTTCGACGACGCACCAAGACCATTCCCGCCCGCACGCCGGGCGAGCTCGACGCCATGCAGGCGGCCGGAGAAGTTGTCGGCCGCGCTCTGCAAGCCGTGCGGGCCGCCGCGGCAGTGGGGGTGAGTACGCTCGAACTCGATGAAGTAGCCGAGCACACCATTCGGGATGCCGGCGCCGTGCCCACCTTCAAGGGGTATGCCGGCTTTCCGGGGTCTATTTGCGCCTCCGTCAATGACGTGATTGTCCATGGTATTCCTCACAAAGACCTTCTCCTGGCCGAGGGAGACCTCGTCTCCATCGACTGCGGCGCCACGCTAGACGGCTGGGTGGGGGATAGTGCGTGGACGTTTGGCGTCGGCAAGCTCAGCCCTGAGGCACAGGCGCTGAGCGACGCCACCGAATGGGTCCTACACGAAGGCCTCAAGGCCATGGTTCCCGGCAACCGGCTTACCGACGTCTCCGCAGCCCTCGAGCAGGCTACCTATCGCGCCGAGGATAAGTTCGGCGTGGGGCTATTCATCGTCGATGGCTACGGTGGCCACGGCATTGGCCGTGAAATGCACGAAGAGCCTTACCTGGCTAATGAAGGTAAGGCGGGACGTGGCCCGATTATTCAGGAGGGCTCCGTCCTCGCCATTGAGCCGATGCTGACCCTGGGTACCGAGGACAATGAAGTTCTCGACGATGATTGGACTGTCGTGACGCTCGACGGTTCACTATCTGCCCACTGGGAGCACACGGTGGCGGCCACGGAGAATGGTCCGCGCATCCTGACTCAGCGATATTAAAACCTGTGTCCTGGGTAGGCATTTTGCCTAAGGAAGGTTTATACTTTTGCCATGTCTAAGATTCGCTCCCTAGTTGGCGCCCGTTCCCTACGTCGCGCCACCGCAATTGGCCTGGTAACCGCCACTCTCTCGGTGGCTCCGGCCGCCAACGCACAGACGGTTCCTTCGATCGACACCCTGTCTTCCGACGTTCAGTCCCAGCTTGATGAGTTCGCTGGCCAGACCCGCGAGAACGCGTGGAATAGCCGCAACCAGATGCTGGAGACGCTCCAGAGCGTTAACCCGCAGGCGGCTGACGCCCTCCGCCCAGTTATCGATGGTGCCATCGAGCTGATCTTCCCGGGTCTGATTGACCAGAAGAATGCTGAGATCCGCGCCGCTCGCGAAGCTGAAGAGCGCGCCCACGCTGAGCAGATTGCCCGCGAGAAGGCTGCCGCTGAGGAAGCTGCCCGCAAGGCTGAGGCTGAGCGTCAGGCACAGCGCTTCGACGTTGGTCCTTGCCCGGCAGATGCACGCATCTGCGTGGATCGTGGTGGGAGCCGTACCTGGCTGCAGGATGGCAACGGCAACGTCACCTACGTCGCTCAGGGCATGTCTGTCGGCAAGCCGGGTGAGGAAACCCCGGCTGGTACCTTCTACATCAACCGCAAGATCAAGGACGAGATCTCCTGGGAGTTCGGCAACGCCCCGATGCCCTACGCCATGTACTTCACCAACAATGGCCACGCCTTCCATGAGGGTTCCCCGGCATACCAGTCCAATGGCTGCGTGCGCCTGACCCATCAGGATGCGGTGCGCTACTGGAATGATGTGCCGATGGGCTCGAAGGTCTTCATCTACTAAGACGTTGCGGTGAGCGAGTCACCGCTACATGGCATCAGCCTCCCGCACCATGTGGTGACGGGAGGTTTCTGTATTTGGAAAACCCGTTCTCGCAGCGTATGCTTTAGTGCTGGTGTCTGTATGCGGCCAAAGTGGTTGCTGGAGGCACCAGGCAGTAGACATCAAACATGCAGGTGGGGGCGTCGCCAAGCGTGGCACGCACTTCACCAGAAAAGTAGAGGTTATGGCTAAGGAAGGCGCAATCGAGGTTGAGGGTCGCATCGTCGAACCCCTGCCCAACGCAATGTTCCGCGTCGAACTCGACAACGGACACAAGGTACTCGCCCATATCTCGGGCAAGATGCGTCAGCACTACATCCGCATCCTCCCGGAGGACCGCGTTGTTGTGGAGCTGTCTCCTTATGACCTGACCCGCGGACGCATCGTCTACCGCTACAAGTAAAGACTGTAAGCCTCCTCACCCACGGGACGCACTAGCTGCGTCCTTTTTCACCTCAGGCTGCGATGGCCTGAGCCCACGCTGCTAAGCATACCCACAGTACCCCGGCACGGTCCGGGGCGAAGCGTATGCGTGGCGGGGGACGGATGAGGAGAAAACCATCGTAACAACCCGAAAGGACTAGCCATATGGCACGTCTAGCTGGTGTTGACCTCCCGCGCAACAAGCGTATGGAGGTTGCTCTCACCTACATCTACGGCATCGGGCCTTCCCGTGCCAAGGAACTGCTGGAAAAGACCGGCATTTCTCCCGACCTGCGCACCGACAACCTCGACGACGATCAGCTGTCGGCGCTGCGTGACGTCATTGAAGCTACCTGGAAGGTAGAGGGTGACCTCCGCCGCCAGGTTCAGGCTGACATCCGTCGCAAGATTGAAATCGGTTGCTACCAGGGCATCCGCCACCGTCGTGGCCTGCCCGTTCGTGGTCAGCGCACCAAGACCAACGCTCGTACGCGCAAGGGCCCGAAGAAGACGATCGCAGGAAAGAAGAAGTAAAATATGCCACCCAAGACTCGTTCCGGCGCGCGCCGTGGTGGTCGTCGCGTCGTAAAGAAGAACGTGGCCGCTGGCCACGCATACATCAAGTCCACCTTCAACAACACCATCGTGTCCATCACGGACCCGCACGGTGCTGTCATCTCCTGGGCATCCTCCGGCCACGTCGGCTTCAAGGGTTCCCGTAAGTCCACCCCGTTCGCTGCGCAGATGGCTGCAGAGAACGCGGCCCGCAAGGCCATGGACCACGGTATGAAGAAGGTTGACGTTTTCGTCAAGGGTCCGGGCTCCGGCCGCGAGACCGCCATCCGTTCCCTGCAGGCTGCAGGCCTCGAGGTTTCCTCGATCACGGATGCCACCCCACAGCCGCACAACGGCTGCCGTCCGACCAAGCGCCGCAAGGTTTAAGGGAAAGGAAGAGGTAAGAAAATGGCTCGTTATACTGGCCCCGCTACCCGCGTATCCCGCCGTCTGCGCGTCGACCTGGTCGGCGGCGACATGGCATTTGAGCGTCGCCCGTACCCTCCGGGACAGGCTGGCCGCAACCGCATCAAGGAATCTGAGTACCTGCTGCAGCTCCAGGAGAAGCAGAAGGCAAAGTACACCTACGGTGTGCTGGAGCGTCAGTTCCGCCGCTACTACGCCGAGGCTAACCGTCTCCCGGGCAAGACCGGTGACAACCTCGTCGTTCTGCTCGAGTCCCGTCTCGACAACGTGATCTACCGCGCCGGTCTGGCCAACACCCGCCGCCAGGCTCGCCAGCTTGTCTCTCACGGTCACTTCACCGTGAACGGCAAGAAGATCAACGTTCCTTCCTTCCGCGTTACGCAGTACGACATCATCGATGTTCGTGAGCGTTCCCGGAAGATGGAATGGTTCGAAGAGGCTCAGGACCGCCTGGTAGACGCCAACGTTCCGGCGTGGCTGCAGGTCGTTCCGGACACCCTGCGCATCCTCGTGCACCAGCTGCCCGAGCGCGCTCAGATCGACGTCCCGCTGCAGGAGCAGCTCATCGTCGAGCTTTACTCGAAGTAATCCTTCGACACTTTCATCTTTACCCCTTCTACCGGCGTCATATAGCGGGCGCCGACAAGGAGAAACTCCATGCTTATTTCCCAGCGTCCTCAGCTCACCGAGGAATTCATCGACTCGTCCCGCTCTAAGTTCGTCATCGAGCCGCTCGAGCCGGGCTTCGGTTACACCCTTGGCAACTCGCTTCGTCGGACGCTGCTTTCGTCCATCCCGGGCGCGGCAGTAACCTCCATCAAGATTGACGGTGTGCTCCACGAGTTCACCACCATCAACGGTGTGAAGGAAGACGTTTCCGAGATCATCCTGAACGTCAAGGGCTTGGTTCTGTCCTCCGACTCCGACGAGCCGGTTGTGATGTACCTGAGCAAGGAAGGCCCGGGTGAGGTCACTGCAGGCGATATCCAGCCGCCGGCTGGCGTGGAGATCCACAACTCGGATCTGCACATTGCATCGCTGAATGAGTCCGCCAAGCTGGAGATGGAACTCGTCGTCGAGCGCGGCCGTGGCTACGTCCCGGCTGCTGCTACCTCGGGAGAAATCGGCCGCATTCCGGTTGACCAGATTTACTCCCCGGTGCTGAAGGTCTCTTACAAGGTCGAAGCTACTCGTGTTGAGCAGCGCACTGACTTTGACAAGCTGATCATCGACGTCGAGACCAAGAACTCGATTTCCGCACGCGACGCCCTGGCTTCCGCCGGCGGCACTCTGGTCGAGCTCTTCGGCCTGGCTCGCGAGCTGAACACCGCTGCTGAGGGCATCGAGATTGGCCCGTCCCCGCAGGAGACGGAGTACATCGCCGCCTACAGCATGCCGATCGAGGATCTGAACTTCTCCGTCCGCTCCTACAACTGCCTGAAGCGTCAGGAGATCCACACCGTTGGTGAGCTCGCTGAGTGCACCGAGTCGGACCTGCTGGATATCCGCAACTTCGGTCAGAAGTCGATAAACGAGGTAAAGATCAAGCTGGCTAACCTGGGCCTGGCCCTCAAGGACACTCCCGAGGACTTCGACCCGACCCAGCTGGAAGGCTACGACGCAGAAACCGGTGACTTCAAAGACCCGGCTTCCGACGATTCCGAGTAAAGAATTCCACTGAATCGTGACGGCGCGACTTTTGCGCCCCGTCGCGCGCTCAATTAATCCGCACACGAGGAGTACATCATGCCTACCCCCAAGAAGGGTCCGCGTCTCGGCGGCTCCGCCAGCCAGCAGAAGCACCTGCTGAGCAACATGGCTGCGAGCCTGATCGAGCACGGCGCAATCAAGACCACCGATGCCAAGGCGAAGGTTCTTCGCCCGTACATCGAGAAGATCATCACCAAGGCGAAGGCCGGCACCGTTGCTGACCGTCGCGCAGTTCTCAAGCTCATCCCGCACAAGGATGTCGTTGCTTACCTCTTTGATGAGCTGGCACCGAAGTTCGAGAACCGTGAGGGTGGCTACACCCGCATCATCAAGCTGGAGAACCGCTCCGGCGACAACGCCCCGATGTCCCAGATCTCCCTCGTTCTCGAGGAGACCGTGACCTCCGAGGCAAACCGCGCTACCCGCGCTGCTGCCTCCAAGCAGGCCGAGGAAGCTAAGGCTGAAGAGGCTGAGGCTGAGTCCGCTAAGGCTGACGAGACTGAGGCAGAGGAGACCACCGAGGAGAAGTAATTCTTCTTTAGGTCTTATAGGGCCCGCGCTCACCACTGTGGTGGGACGCGGGCCTTTGTCGTCTTTTACGGGCCCCGGTGCAGGTGCTCTGGATGAAGTACCGTTTTAACAAATAAGGGTCCAAAAATTGCAGTTTTTAGGCCACTATTTGTTAAAACGGGCCACCGACGCAGTCTGCACGGCGCTTCGGGCGCACGGTATCATCAACCCCCATGAGTGAAAGCGTTCGCCTGCGACTGGACTTGGCCTATGACGGCACCGACTTCCATGGTTGGGCTCGGCAGAAAGGTGGGCTTCGCACGGTGCAGCAGACCGTGGAGGAGAAGCTGAGCATGGTGCTGCGCCACCCCGTGGAGCTCACCGTGGCCGGGCGCACCGACGCGGGCGTTCATGCCAGCGGTCAGGTGGCTCACTTCGACACCACCCGTGAGGCGCTGAGCCAACGGAGCATCGATGGTGACCCTGCCAAACTGGTCAGGCGCCTGGCCAAGCTGCTGCCCGTCGACGTCCGTGTACACGCCTGCACCGAAGTATCGCCCGATTTTGATGCGCGCTTTTCGGCGCTATGCCGCCACTATGTCTACCGCATTACGACGCATCCGCGCGGGGCACTGCCGACCCGCGCGCGCGATACCGCGACCTGGTTCAAGCCGGTGGACCTGGATCTGATGCAGGCAGCCGCCGACAGGCTGGTGGGCCTCAACGATTTCGTGGCCTTCTGCAAAGCCAAGCCGCACGCAACCACCATCCGCGAGCTGTTGGCATTTGAGTGGAAGGATGTCTCCACGCCAGCCGAACCGCAGCTTTATGAGGCGCACGTGAGCGCCGATGCTTTTTGCTGGTCCATGGTGCGCTGTCTCGTAGGCTGCTGCCTGCGGGTGGGCGAAGGCTCCCGTGACGTGGATTTCGCAGACCAGATGCTCAAAGAGACCAGCAGGTCTTCCCAGATTCCCCTCGCCCCGGCAGCGGGTTTGAGCCTCGTCGGCGTGGACTATCCCGATGCGGACCAGTTAGCCGCGCGCGCGGAGATGACCCGCAGCCGTCGCGCTGCAGAGGATACCGAGTTGGGTTAATCTAGAACCCACTGCGCCGTGGGAGGGTGGCGCACTGATTCGGGGAGGATTCTCATGGCACGCGCGTTGCCTACTACCAAGGCCCAAGTATCCGGGCACAAGTTTCTACTGCGTCGCCTCGAGCACGGCTTGGTCTTCGGGGATATCCGCATGATTCATGATCCGCTAAAGCGACGGCGCCGCGCCTTGCTTGGCGGGGTGGCCGCCGTGGCCTTTTTGAGTCTCGGATCGGGGCTCATCGCGTGGATGCAGCCGGACCCGCAGCCAGGGGATGCGCCCGTCGTGCGTTCTTCTGAGGGGCAGCTCTTAGCGCTAGTGAATGGCACCTATCATCCGGTGACCAACCTGGCTTCGGCCAGACTCATCGCCAACGAACCGGTCGAAGCGCAGGCCGCCGGCGAAAGCTTCCTGGAGCAGGTGAACCTGGGCACACCGCTGGGAATTGCGGATGCGCCTAACCTCCTGGGCACGGCGATGGGGGAGGAGTCAGGCTGGTCGGCCTGTTTGGAGGAATCTACGCAAGGCGAGAACTGGCAGTCCAGCAGCCGCGTCGGCATCGTCACCGTGGTGGCCCACCATGCCGTTCCTACCTTCGATGCGGAGCACGCCGCCGTGGTGGAATCCGCGGGAACGCAGTGGCTGCTGACGGGCCAGGGGCGCGTCGTGTTGCCTGAGGCTACGAGCACGCAGGGCAGGGTCCTGCGCCGCGCGTTGGGGATGACTGCAGAAACCGCTGTGTGGACCATGCCCGAGGAATTGCTCAACGCCTTCACAGAGCTGGAGCCGCTGAGCTTTCCAGCCGCGCCGCCTGAGATCCTCGACACCGGCGAGCAGTTGTGGGCGCGCACGGAGCACGGTGTTTTCTCCATCACCCCCACCCAGGCGGAGATGCTCGTCGGCGTGGGTGCTCAGCGCCTGCCCGCACAGGCGCAAGAGGTGGCCGCGCTGGGCGACGTCCCACCGACCTTCAACCTGCCCACCACCCGCGTGGACTTCCTGTCTCCCGAGCAAGGCTGGTTGTGTGCGACACACGAACAGGGTGCTGGCATGCTGCGGCCGGTGGCGGCCACGGTGGACCTACCGGGAGATTCGCCCGCGCACCGTTTCGCCGGACTCCAAGCTGGCGTGGGCGTGGATAGCGGGCACGGTTATCACGTGGTGTCCGCCACTGGCAGACGCCACGAGCTGGCTGGTGCCGCGGAGCTGAGCGCGCTGGGCGTGGAGGAACCGGAGCAGGTGCCGTGGGAGATCCTGCGCCTGTTGCCGGAAGGCTCTACCTTAAGCCGCGCGGAGGCCTTAAAGGCTGAGCACTGAAAACCGCCACGAGGATGAGCATGCCTAAGGCCCCGAGGAGCAAACGCACCTGTGGCCAGGACGTGTCTTTCGATGCCGCCGCTGGTGCGACCGCAATCGAGCGATCCTTACGGGAATCGCTCGGGGGCCGATAGGTTACCGCAGTAAGAGGATCCACCACCCCGTGCCCGGGTTCGGCCGAATCAATAATGCGCTGGCGCAGCTGTGCCGGGGAGTCCCCGGGGTATCGCTGCACCAGCAAAGCGAGAGTACCGCTGACCAGCGGCGCAGCAAAGGAAGTGCCTTGAAAGGTAGCGTCGCCTTTTCCCGTGGCCCAGCCGCCGCCGGGTTCAAGCGCAAGAGGGACGTTTCCTTCCGCGCTGAGGGGCGCGGCGATGGAGTACTCCGCGAGGTCATGCGGCGTAGCTAAGGCGCCGACCGCGAGGACGGTTTCGGCTTCCGCGGGAAAGACCACGTCATCCTTTTCGCAGCCGCCAGCCGTGGCGTTTCCCGACGCCGCCACGACCACCGCCCCAGCCTCTTCTGCACGGCGAAGCGCCGCATCCACACCAGCGCGGTCCACCCTTGCCGCGGCATCCTGCGGAACGCAGGAGACCACGGAGACGTTGATGACCTTTGCGTCTGCGTTAACAGCATCCTCGATGGCGGCAGCCAGGCTGGCCAGTGTGCCGGAGCCAGCTCGTTCCGCTTCACTGCTCTCTGCTGCTGGAGCCCGGTAATGCGAACTGGTCTGCCGGATGGAGTAGATTTCCGCATCCGGAGCCACGCCGAGCTCCTTACCTGCGATGACGCCGGCCACTACCGTTCCGTGCAGGTCACAATCCCGCAGCGGGTCTGGTTCCTCCGGGGTTACGAAGTCCGCTCCTGGTGATACGTGCAGCTGTGGGTGGGCGGCCACCCCAGTGTCGATGACCGCGACCTTCACCCCGGCACCCGTGGCAAAGGAATGCAGTCGCGCACGATACTCCGAGTACTGCGCCGAAGGCTGTGGTCCTGCCGGAGCCCGTGTGGCTACTGCACAGGCGGTATCCGGTTCACGGGCAGCAGCTACCGGCCCGGGTAACACGCAGGAACCCCAAGCCAGGACGGCGCCAAGGGCTGCGCTGGCAGCGCTGATTCTGCTTAGAGCTGTCATGCGCCCAACCCCCGAATGAACTCGAAGAGCCCGGCCAGGTGCGCGGCGAGCGGCAGGCAAGCGGCGAGCGCGAGTGCCTCGGCGCGCTCGAACCACACGATGGTAGTTGGCTCAATCTGCTGTAGTTTGCCTGCCCACACCGGTACTGAAAGCATGGCCACCACGATGAGACCCACGATCACGCTGAGCACCCACGTTCCCATAGTCGGGGCACTAAGCAGCTGCCACTCGCGCAGAGGTACCGCCACCGCGGCACTAGCCGCGGCCAGGCCATAGATACCCAGTGCCCACGCCGCAATGAGCCGGGCATGGCGTGCCGCATGCACGATGACCGCTCCGGCGATGCTCACGCATAATGCCTGGGAAGCAACCACGGTTGCGTCCGCGTGAGCGTTGAGCGCGACGAGAAAGAGGGAAGGAATGCCCGCCAGCGTGCAGCCCACCGCTATACCTTCGTAGGCCTGCCCGGCGTGCCGGGCTTTGAGTGAGTTATCCGTGGGATCCTCATCCGAGATACTCAAGTCCTGCCCGGCGGTGGGCAGTTGCGGCACTCGGAGGCCAGCAAGCCGCGTGGTCAGCAGGGGAGAGGCCGCTAGCAGGACCACAGTGGAGGCAAGTAACGGGCCGGGGCCAAGCACACCGACGAGCGCGAGCAGGCACCACGTGGCGGCACTTGCCCGAGCACGTAATCCGCCAATACGCACCACGTGGGAGAGCACCGCCACAGCACCCACGGCCGCCGCAGCACCCACGAGTGGTGCGGCCGGAATCACGGTTCCGGCTGGGCCAGTAGCGACAGGTGAACCAGTGGACAGTGCCCCCGCCAGACCAGCAGCAACGTGGGCGGTTGCAAGCAGAGAACCGCGCCGGGTCCACGCCGCGAGCACGAGGCCGAGGAGTGCAGCGGCGGCGCAGCCAATCGAGGGAGATAGGGCGGCGGCGAGCAAGGCGCCGACGGCGATAAGCCCTGCCACGCCCCAGACCCCGGCTAGACCAGACAGCTGCGTGGTCGAGGCCTCGGCAGCGAGTGCCTCCGCGGCATCCCGCACGATGGGCGCCGGTGTCGGCGCATCTGGGCTGAGCACCAGGACGGAGCCGTCTTCCAAACTGGTGCGGTCGAGTGGCGTGGTCATCGATATGGTTTTGCCCGCCGCGGTGGTGGCGCGCCAGAGGATGGGGGCCGGGGGGACGTCGACAAGCACGAGCAATTCTCCCAGCACCTCCCCGACGCTGGAAGAAAGCGGTAGCGATACATCTGCTTCTTTGCGGGTCTGGCCTGCATGGATGCGGACGGTGACGTGAATGGAATGCGCAAGTGCGCGAGTCATGGAAAGTACCTCCCCCGAAAAATTTTTCTGGGCAACCCCTTGCCCATTGCCTCACATTGTGGCTTACTTGTGGCACGCTGTCCACCGCTTAAGGAGGCGGTGGAGTACTTCGGGGGGGAAGGACTTTGACATGCGCGTACCTACACGCGTCGTTGGCACTGGGGTGGCGGCCTATCGGGAGCCAGCACCACCGTTGCCGCAGGGCAGCATTGATGCCGAGGCGGTGCCGGAGGCAGCCCGCGCACAACCGGTGCCGCTCGTGCGCTTACTCATGCCGCTGGTGATGATCGCGGCCATGCTGGGCATGGTGGCGCTCATGGTTCTCGGAGCGGGGGATGCACGACGGATCAGTCCCATGAGCCTCATGTTCCCGCTCATGATGCTGGCCAGCATGGCCATGATGTTTAACCCACAGGCAGGCGGGCACGATCCGGATGAGACCCGCCGGACCTACTTGCGCCACCTCAAGGCACTGCGGGAGGAAGCACTAGAGCGTGGGGCGGCTCAGCGCGCGCACGAGGAACACCGCAACCCTGACTCCGAACAGCTTGGCGCGCTGATTCCCACCCCGCGGCTGTGGGAGCGGACGGCGGATGCCCCGGATGCCTTGGAAGTGCGGGTGGGGACGGGGCCGATGGCCCTGTGCACTCCCATTAATGTGCCGGATTCGGGTGCGGCGGAAGACCTCGACCCGGTGTGCGCGGTGAGCCTGCGCCAGACCGTGCGTGCGGTGGGAACCCTCGCGGATATGCCGGTGGTCATCCAGTTGCAGGCCTTTCGCGTCGTCGGCCTGGCCGGTGAAGACGCCGCTGGGGTGGCCCGCGCGCTGCTGTTACACCTGGCGGTGCTGCATGGCCCGGAGACCGTGGGCATTGAGTATCACGGTGCGGAATGGGGATGGTTGAAGTGGCT
Organism: Corynebacterium aurimucosum; assembly: GCF_030408555.1. Classification (NCBI taxonomy): domain Bacteria; kingdom Bacillati; phylum Actinomycetota; class Actinomycetes; order Mycobacteriales; family Corynebacteriaceae; genus Corynebacterium; species Corynebacterium aurimucosum. The sequence continues at coordinate 477,295 of NZ_CP047048.1, forward strand.
GCCGCATTCCAGGGAGCCTGACCAGGCGCAGTTTCGCATCTGCGTCATGACGGAGGAACAAGGGCATAGCGTTGGTGTGCTGCGCAGTGACGCGCCGGGGGATAGCCCCACAACCACCATCGCCGTGGGGGTGACACCCCATTCGCCGCTGGGACGGCGCGCCGAGGAAGAGGGCATCTACCTGCGGGCGGAAAGCACGCTCTCCGTGGTTACTGCCGCGGGCGAGGAGGAGCTAGGAAGCTGCGCGCTTGTCGACGTCCCCACGGCCCTCCTCCTTGCCCGCACCCTCGCGCCCTATCACCGCCCCTTCGGTGGCGATGTCGCGTCCACGCCTCGGCATGGCCGCAATGCGGATGTGCCCTCGTTGCTGGGCTTTCGGGATGTAGATGCGCTCCAAGCCTCCGGCATGTGGCAGGGGCGCAGCCCTGCTGAGCGGCTGTGTGTGCCCATCGGTGTCGACGAGTCCGGGCACGCTTTGATGCTTGACTTAAAGGAGTCCGCGCAGGGCGGGATGGGGCCGCATGGGTTATGCATTGGTGCCACAGGCAGCGGAAAATCGGAATTACTTCGAACGCTTGTCGTAGCGCTGGCCGCCACGCACAGTCCGGAGGAACTCAATCTTGTGCTCGTTGACTTCAAAGGTGGCGCCACCTTCTTGGGCTGTGAGGAACTGCCGCACACCTCCGCCGTGATTACCAACCTGGAAGAAGAATCCACCCTGGTGGAGCGAATGTACGATGCCATCTCCGGCGAGATGAATCGCCGCCAGGAGCTGCTGCGCAAGGCAGGAAATTTTGCCAACGTGGGCGAATTCAACGCCTCCGCTGCCGCGGTGGCGGAGCACGGGCCGCTGTCGGCGTTGGTCATTGTGGTGGATGAGTTTTCGGAGCTGTTGGGGCAGCACCCGGACTTCGCTGAACTCTTCGTCGCGGTGGGAAGGCTCGGCCGCTCGCTGCACGTGCATCTGCTGCTCGCTTCCCAGCGCTTGGAGGAAGGGCGCTTGCGGGGATTGGACTCGCACCTGTCTTATCGCATTGGGTTGAAGACTTTCTCCGCCGGGGAATCCCGCCAGGTCCTCGGTGTGCCTGATGCTTATCACCTCCCCGCCCAGCCGGGAGCCGGCTACCTCAAAACGGATGCCGATGCCCCCACGCGCTTTCAGGCTTCTTATGTTTCTGGCCCGGTCACGCGCCGGGTAGTGCGTGATGAGGTGGCCGAACATACGCGGCATTCGGCACGCGTGGAGCTTTTTAGTGGGCATCGTACGGCGGAGGAGAACGCGGACTATACGGAGCTCGTGGATTCTTCGAGCACACTCTTGGACACAGTGGTGGCTGCCGCCCGGGAGGAAGCCACCAAGCGCGGCCAGTCAGCGAGGCGAATCTGGTTGCCACCCTTGCCGCCCGTGGTAGAGCTATCCAGCGTTGCCGCTCTGCGCACGGATTCACTCAGCGCAGGTGGCGGGCTACGCGCGGAGGTGGGGCTTATTGATCGTCCTTATCACCAGCGTCAAGACCCGCTGCTCGTGGATTTCACGACGGGCGGTGGGCACCTTGCACTGTGCGGCGGACCGCAGTCAGGAAAGTCGATGGCGCTGCGCAGCATCGCCTCCGGTATGGCCCTGTGGCATTCGCCGGACCAGGTGCGCTTTTATGTCATCGACCTAGGAGGCGGGCAGCTGCGGGTGTTGGACCGTCTGCCTCATGTAGCTGGGGTAGCCGGACGTGAGGAACCGGAAAAGGTGCGGCGCATCGTCGATGAAGTCGCCGGCCTCGTGCGCCGCCCGGAACCTCGCCACACCTTTTTGATCGTGGACGGCTGGCACCACATCGGCACCTCCGGGGCAGACTTTGAGGACTTAGCTGAGCCGATTACCCAGTTGGTTGCTGACGGTGCCTCCGCCCGCGTTCACGTCTTGATTGCAGCGGCGCGGTGGACCAGTTTGCGGCCGTCGATTCGGGATCTCATCGCGGCCCGCCTTGAGCTGCGCTTGGGCGAAGCCATGGATTCCCTCATCGACCGCAAGGCGCAGCAGAAGTTGCCGGCAGCACCTGGGCGAGGGATCACTTTAGCAGGGGAAAACCTCCTTTTTGCAGCGACCTCACCGCAGGATATCGCTCATATCTGTGGCGTGCATGCGGATGCTGTTCCGGTTCCACCGCTGAAAATGTTGCCCACTGTGCTCACCGAATTGCCTGAGCCGGAAGATGGTTCGTCATCAGACGGGGTGGCCTGGGGCATTGGTGGTCCGGACCTAGAGGTCCTCGACTGGGATCCGGGCGTCCAGCCTCACCTCGTGTGCATTGGCTCTCAAGGCTCCGGCAAATCGCATTTTCTCAGCGTGATTCTCGCCGGAATCAGCCAGCTGAGTCGGGAGGAAGCCCGCCTGGTGGTCATCGATGAGCGCCGCGCGCATTTGGGGACGCTGGATGAGGAGATGGTGGCGGCCTATGGGGCGTCGGCAAGCGCGGCCACCCAAGCCATTCTCGATACAGTGCGCACCCTAGAGCAGCGCCTCCCTGGCGCCGACGTCACCCCTGCCCAGCTCGCCGCGCGGAGCTGGTGGCAGGGCCCAGATATTTACCTTGTCATCGATGACCTCGACCTCGTCAGCGAGATAGCGCTAGCACCTCTGCTGGAGCTCCTCCCGCACGCCCGCGATGTGGGGCTGCACCTGGTGTTCGCGCGCAAAGCAGGTGGCATTGGGCGCGCGATGTTTGGGCAGTTCCTCTCGGCGGTGCGGGACTTGCAGCCGGCGCTGCTGCTTCTCGACGCCGACCGTGACGAAGGCGCCATCTTCGGCGTCAAACCGACGGCATTGCCGCCCGGCCGCGGCCAATGGGTCGTCCGCGGCGTATCCCAAGGCTTGGCGCAGGTCTATGTGCCAAGCGCCGATAGTTCACATACCTCACCACAGACCACAAGCAACAAGGGAGAGAACCAATGACCACGACGCATGCACTGCGAACCCCGACAACCGCGCCCGAGACCACGCTAGCTATTACGGTGCTCGATGCCGCCACGATCTATGAAGGCCCAGAGACGATCTATCGCTATGACCTGCCCGGCACTGGAATCACCGAAGGTTGGGCGCTGGAGGCAGTCCTCGACCAAGCCGAAAAGGTCTGCGGGGCGGAATGGCCGGATATCAGCGTTGATGTGGTGGCGGATCCCTCCGGAACGGAGGTCAGTGTCGAAGCCGTGAGTATTCTGCGCCGTCAGCTCGCTGGTGCGGGTGCGACCGTGCAGGAACCAGAACCATTGCCGCCGTCCGTGTCTGTTGCGGCTAGTGCTGCACCGTCTTCTTCCCGTTTGGTCGTGGGCACGCAGCACGAGGACCTTGGGGATGAGGACGCGGCGACTGCCGAGCTGTCCCGGCCTGCCCGCCGCGGGCGCTCGCACCGTGCAGCGGAATCCCGCTGGTCCGCGTTGTTGGGAGGTATCGATCCTTTCTACATCGCTATCGCGGTCATGGTGCTCGTGGTGGCCGGGGTGTCGTGGTGGGCGGTGGGTCGCAAGGATGCGGCTGTGGCAGCGTCGACTCCCGATCAGACAGCTGAAGGAGCATCTGCCGCCTCCGGGACTTCGGGCACCGCCTCGAATCCCGACACGGAGGCACAGCCCGAGGGCCCGGCCGAGGGGGCCGGAGCTGAGGAAACCGGAAGCAGGCAGCTGCGACCCGGTCAGCAGGCCATCGACGTGGAGGGAATGTCCCTGGTGCTTCCTCAAGGATTCCGCACCAGCGTGGAGGATGGTCTGGTCACCGCTGCCGGTGAAGACCCCAACCTGCGCATCCTCCTGGCTGCTGATCCGCTTTTCAATGTGCCTGTCGACGCGTTGTTCACAGAGATTAAAGAGCAGATCGAATCCGATCCTGCCCTCCGTGATCCGGTAGAGGACTCTGGACGGCTGACGTATACCGAGGATCCCGGCGACGGCTCCCGGGTGACGTGGATGATGTGGGAAGACAAGGGCCATCAGATGTCCGTGGGCTGCCACACCAAGTTTGAGCCCAATGTAGTGCAGAAGGCTGCCTGCCGAATGGCGGCAGAATCGCTGGTCAAGAAGGACTAAGCGGGAAAGTTCTGCGAATCTCAAAGAATCTGGAAATTAGTGGGAACCGATGAGCTACTAGCTCAGTCCAATAAGGGTGAGAAGGACACAGGGTGCTTCTCGGGGGGAAGAAACACACACCAATCCCTAGGAATAAGGGATACGCCCCAAGGTAGGGAACAAGACAGAAAGAGAAGGACATGACTCAAACGTTCCGCACAGAAGCCGACGTAATGGTGGCCACCGCTGGCCGCGTCGACTCCACCAACGACGAGGTACAGGGGGAGCTCACCCGCCTGCAGGGTGTTGTGGACTCCGTCCGTGGCAGCTGGGCAGGCCGCGCGCAGGTTTCCTTTGACAACCTAATGCAGCGCTACAACTCCTCCGCGCAGCAGCTGCGTGAGGCGCTGACCGCCATCAGCGAGAACATCAGGGACAATGCCCGCAACTTTGATTCGGTCGAGGCTGATAACGCCCAGTCTTTCGAGAACGTTGGCGGCGCGGGCCTGGCCCTCTAAACACGAGCTGCTTTCACTGACTACTGCACACGCTGAACCACGCACGAACACAGAAGATAAGGAACACGCAATGTCTGGAATCAAGTATCAGTTTGGCGCCATCGCCGGTGCCGCCGCCGACATCAACTCCACCTCGGGCCGCATCAACGGGCTCCTCGGTGACCTCAAATCCACCCTGCAGCCGATGGTATCGACGTGGGAGGGAGATTCCGCTGCCGCATATAACGCGGCGCAGGCGAAATGGGACAAGGCAGCCGCCGAGCTCAACACGGTGCTAGCGACCATCTCCACCACGGTTTCCCAGGGCAATGACAATATGAGCGACGTCAACCGTCGCGCTGCCGCTAGCTGGGGCTAAACCACTCCTACTGTGAGTCTTGAGCTGGGTGTGCGGACACTTTCTGCCTGACCATTCACCACCATGAGCAGTGAGCGGGAGGGGGGAAGACGCGGAGGCTAGGGGAGTGGCGCAGAGAATGGAAGGGCTGGACGCGCCACCTTGACCCACACCACCCTCCGCCCACTCAGTAAAAGGCGCCGGTATCGCTTCTCATCAACGTTTCTGTCTCGAACCCCCACCCCGAATTAGCTGGGATGGAGGCGTTGGTGAGGGGCGATATCGGCGTTTTGGGTTTTTGATCCGCTGCGTACTAAAGTGAAACACCTATGTGTCCGCACCTCGTTGAACGTTGGTGCGCGCGTGCTGCAGGTCTCCACCGGCCGCTGTATGTACCGCGTAGGGGCTTACATAGCGATGGCCGGCAGTTCCGAGACAGACTTTCAAGGAGTCATTTTGTCTACTTTCCACCCGAAGAGCGGTGACATCACCCGCAAGTGGTACGTCATCGACGCTACCGACGTGGTTCTGGGCAAGCTCGCTTCCACCGTGGCTGACATGCTGCGCGGCAAGCACAAGCCCCAGTACGCACCGAACGTTGATTGCGGCGACCACATCATCATCCTGAATGCGGACAAGATCCACATTTCCTCCAACAAGCGCGAGCGCGAGATGCGCTACCGCCACTCCGGTTACCCGGGCGGCCTGAAGTCCATGACCCTTGGTCAGTCCCTGGACGCCAACCCGGTCCGCGTTATCGAGGAAGCTGTAAAGGGCATGATGCCGCACAACAAGCTTTCCAACGCCTCCATCAAGAAGCTGCACGTTTTCGTGGGCGAGGAGCACCCGTACGCCGGCCAGAAGCCGGAAACCTTTGAGTTTAAGCAGGTGGCACAGTAATGACCGAGCAGAACATCGACAACAATGTAGCCGACGCTGCCGACATCGCTGCAGCAACCGCCGCTACCGAGGAGTTCACCAACACCATCGGTGATTCCCTGGCAACCGATACCGAGGCTGAGGTTGAGACCGCTGCCCCGGCTATCCACGAGGGCCCGATCCAGACCGTTGGTCGCCGTAAGCGCGCCATCGCTCGTGTTCGCCTCGTTGCTGGTTCCGGCAACATCTCCGTCAACGGCCGCGCCTTTGACGAGTACTTCCCGAACAAGCTGCACCAGCAGGACATCCTGCTGCCGCTGACCATCCTCGAGCGCGAGGGTCAGTTCGACATCAAGGTCACCGTCAACGGTGGTGGCCCGACCGGTCAGGCAGGCGCCCTGCGCCTGGCTATCGCCCGCGCACTGAACATCTACAACCCGGCTGACCGCCAGGCCCTGAAGAAGGCTGGCCTGCTCACCCGTGATGCTCGTGCCGTGGAGCGCAAGAAGGCTGGTCTGCACAAGGCACGTCGTGCCCCGCAGTACTCCAAGCGTTAATCTTCGCTTACTGCATTTTCCGAAAGCCGCTGCTTCCCTTTCGTGGAGGCGGCGGCTTTCGCCGTGTATGGCAGGGGTGGGGCGAGTTTCCTGCTATGTTGCGGGGTATAACCAAGCCCCAAAGGTGGACCGATCTGCGCCACACAACGGGGAGCGGGCATAATGAACAACTATGACTCGACTTTTTGGAACCGATGGAGTTCGCGGCCTCGCGAACAAGAAGCTCACACCGATTCTCGCGCTGCGCTTGGGCCAGGCGGCAGCGGAAGTTCTTACTTCAGACCGTGAATCTTATGAGCGTCGCCCGCTCGCGATTATCGGGCGCGACCCGCGTGTGTCGGGTGAGATGCTGGATGCGGCGATTGCCTCGGGTCTGGCATCGCGAGGCGTTGACGTCGTGCGCGTCGGCGTGCTGCCTACCCCGGCAATCGCGTTCCTTACCGATGACTTTGGGGCAGATCTCGGCGTGATGATCTCCGCTTCCCATAACCCGATGCCAGACAATGGCATCAAGTTCTTCTCCGCGGGCGGCAAGAAGTTGCCGGATGAGGTGGAAGACCACATCCAGGCTGCTATGGACAATCTCACTGAAGATGGCCCGACTGCGACCAAGATTGGCCGCATTATTTCGGAGGCTCCCGACGGCCGCGAGCGCTACCTGAAGCACTTGGCGGAGGTCGTCACCACGGATCTCAGCGGCATCAAGGTTGTCGTCGACACTGCAAATGGCGCTGCCTCCAAGGTTGCACCGCAGGCCTATGAGGCTGCGGGTGCTGAGGTCGTTGCCATTCACAACAAGCCTAATGCCTTCAACATCAATGAGGATTGCGGCTCGACGCACATTGAGAAGACCCAGGAGGCCGTCGTCGAGCACGGCGCCGATCTGGGCCTCGCACACGATGGTGACGCTGACCGCTGCCTAGCCGTGGATGCCGAGGGCAACGTCGTTGACGGTGACCAGATCATGGCGATCCTCGCCGTGGGGATGAAGGAAGAAAACGATCTCCGCTTCAACACCCTGGTGGCCACCGTGATGTCGAACCTGGGCCTGAAATTGGCCATGCAGGAGCAGGGCATCGAGGTCAAGGAAACCGCCGTGGGTGACCGCTACGTGCTGGAAGAGCTCAATCGCGGTGACTTCTCTCTGGGCGGTGAGCAGTCCGGCCACGTGGTGCTGCCGGATGATTGCACCACTGGTGATGGCACGCTAACCGGTTTGTCCATCATGGCGCGCATGGCCAAGTCCGGAAAGTCCCTCAAGGAGCTGGCCTCCGTGATGACGGTGCTGCCGCAGGTGCTTATCAACGTGCCGGTTTCCGACAAGACCGCCATCCTTAACGCCCCTGAGGTTAAGGAAGCTATCGCTGCTGCCGAGGCGGAGCTCGGTGATACCGGCCGTGTTCTGCTGCGCCCGTCCGGCACGGAGGAGCTCTTCCGCGTCATGGTGGAGGCTGCTGAAAAGGAGCAGGCGCGCAAGGTCGCAGGCAAGCTTGCGGCCGTCGTTGCTGCAGTGTAGCTCTACTCATTCCACCACAACCCCAGGCTGCTGGCCTGGGGTTTCGTGTTTTTGGGGTGGTGTGGGAACCAAAGGGGATGTTTCTCAGTCCAATAAAAGCAGGAATCACTGTTTGTTGTGGACGAGAAGGAGGGCGCATATGCCCGACGTATTTTTTGATGAGGATGAAGCCACGCGGCTTCTCGACGCCGTCGTGGACCAAACCCGTGCCCAAAGTGACGCGCACCGCGGGGATAGGCCGAATTTTCCCCAATCCTCCGCGGGGCGTGATTTCGGCGGGCACGGCGCACAGATTCAGGCCCTGTTGAACCGGCTCTATGAACGCGGTGCGTGGCGGTTAGAGAACATATCGGCCACAGCGGATGCCGCGCGCGAACAACTGCGTGCTTTCGGGGACGTGGACCGCGGCCTCGCCGGGCAACTCGGTGACCAAGAAGTAGGGGTGAATTGATGTCCACGATGGTCAAGTCACTCTTGGGTGATTATTCACAAGCGGTGTCCCAGTTCCAAGCGGCAAGCCAAGGAGGCTATTCCGGGCCCAGCACGCCTATTGGCTTGTTGGGGGACATGGTGGGGTCGGTCGATGGGATTAACCCAGGCGACTTGGTTACGAACACTGCGTCGGCGATGGGTGCTCGCCGCCCAGGGCGCGGTGGTAACGGGTTGCGGGAATTCCTTCTCGGTACGGTTCTATCGCTGGCCGGGGGAGCGATCATGGATCATTTGCGCGGCGTACAAGACGATTTCGACAAGGAAAGGGACGAAGCCGGTGATTTGGTGGAATCCGCGCAGCAGTGTTCGGATGCCATCGAAGACGTCGTTGATGTTTCTGATTCCGCGGTGGCAGAGCTTATCTCTGCTGTGATTCCACTGATTAACATCTTGACCATGCTGTTGCAGCGGCACCCTCTGGGAAAGGTCATCATCCCGGTGATATCGCGCATTGGTGGGGAGCTTATCGATCAGACGAATGACACCATCACGCAAACGTGCCGGGACCGCGATACCGCCATTGAGAATTGCTATGACGAGTTTGAACGGCGCTGCACCGAGGTGTGCGAGCGGGAGCTGCCGGAAACCCCGCCAGAGCCCGAATGCGGCTGTGAGGAGAAGCGGAAAGAGTGCCCGCAACCTGAGCCTGAACCTTGTGCATCGGCCCAGCCGTCACCAGCTCCGGCCCCGTCCACACCGTCTCAGCCCACACAGCCAGCTCAGCCTTCGGCGCCAGCTGCACCGCAGCAACCTGTAGAGCCGAAACCAGAAACACCGGTGGCACCACCAGAAAAGCCGGAGCCCACCCAGCCCGCCACGGTGCCTGAAAAAGACTGCCCACCGGTTGAAGAGAAGCCACAGCCTGCGCCGCCGACTGAGCCGAGCCATGTGCCGACTGAGCCCGCTTCAACGGCACCAGAAGAGGAGCACACACCGTGCCGCTGCACAGAAGAGAAAGCGGCACACACCTGTGACTGCGGTGAGCATCAGCGAGAACTAGGAACCACGAAGCCCGCTGATGCAGGAGTTGACGTTCCCATCGAGCCTGTGCCGCAGGAGGTGGTGGACTGCCCAGAGGACGAGGAGCCGGTGGCTGAGGAGGCCAAGTGTCCTGAAGAGTCGTTAGAAAGCGATGATTGCGAAGAGCCAGAGCAGCCACCCGGTGCGGAAGCAGGTGAGTGCAAGCCTGAAGAAGCCTGCTGTGGAAGCTTAGGCCTGCTTGGCGTGGGCGTTGCCATTCTGGGGCTGGGTCTGTTGGCTGAGGCAGCTATGGACTTCGTGGAGAATCTGCCGGAGCCGGAGCCCGTACCGGAGCCTGTACCCGAGCCAGAACCGCAGCCAGAGCCCGAACCCTGCCCACCGCCTGCACCAGAGCCTGCTCCTGACAACGGTGTTACGCCGCCGCCTCCGGAGCTGAACAACGTTCCTGAGCCAGAGGCACCGCCAGAGAAACTTGCGCACATGCAGGCAGCGGAGGCACCGGCGCCGCAGCCAGCCCCGGCGCCAGCACCTGCACCTGAGCCAGTACCAGGTCCGGCCGCTGGGGCTGAGGCCACGCCAGAAATGCCCCCGCAAGAAAGTTCAGAAACCTCCTCCGTACACGCACGAAAGGCAGGGCAGTGGTAATGCCGCACAATGATTTTGATGAGTTCGCACGCGGATTCCGCGAGCGCACAGCCGCACGGCTGCTGGAATTTGAGAAAGCCATGGCTAAAGCACAGGACGAATTGGAAAAGTCTGCGCAGCGTGCCGCCCAAGCCCAATCGCCTACAGAGGCGCAGCGGCGGAACCCTGCTTCTAGGAGCGGAGCGCACAGTCAAAGCCAAAGGCAGGGGCGAGGCCGCCCGCGCGGCCAAGTGCAATCAGTGCTCAGGCGCGGGTGACACGGAAACCGGGAAATTCCTCTGTGCGCCAGCAGCTCCCGGTGTTACTGTGGCGTGAGTAGCCACTGCACGTATCAACCAAGGTTTGGGGGAAGACCACATGACAGTTCCTTGGCGTTATGACGTCTTGTGGGGAGTTCTTCCCATGCTGTACCTCTTGGTGGCTTTTGTCGTGCTTGGCATTGAGATTAAATGCGACAGAGATATGGCCCACATAAAGCTGTGGACGGCCGCGCAGCTGCTTCTCCCAGGAATTGGCCTTATCGCCTGGCTTCTCCTTGAAGTTCCCCGCTTAAAAAGACTAAAGCAGGACGAATAAACGATCGTCCTGCTTTAGTCGGAGCACACGTGCGCCTTGCGGTGCTAGCTCGTCGAAACCTTTCCCGTCGCTAGAAACCCGCGTGCTTGGTGAGGTCCTCGCCGAGGAAGCTCTCGACGCCCTTGGCGGAGGCGTCGGCAGCCGCAAAGGCGTCATACTTGGACTCACCAGCCAGGGTGGACAGCAAGAAGCCGGTGACTAGGCCGCGGGCTGTCTCAACGGCGGATCCTTGAAAGAAGCCGGAACCAAGCGCCAACTTGAAGAGTTTATCCTCGCTGAAACCGGACTGCGTGCCCTTAGCAATCTCACGGTAGGCCACCGGGCCGCCCCAGGCGTTGGCTAGCTTCGCGGGATTACCGGCGCGGAAGATATCATCCTGGCCTGCGCCGATAACAAGGCCGCGGGCCTTAACAGCGTGGGCGGCCTGAACTGCAGAGGGGGAAGTATCGGCGGGGTAGAGGGCAGCAACGGCGCGGACCTTTGGGTTATCAACGGCGGCCAAGGTGGCTACGCCGCCGCCCATGCCGTGCCCAAAGACACCCAGTTTGGAGGGGGACACCGAAATCTTTCCGGCACCCAACCGGACACCAGCGGCAATCTGCAACGCCGATTCGAGGTCGGCAGCCAAGTTGCGGTGCTTGGCAAAGACACCTGTCTCCGTATCGGGAGCAACCACCACGATGCCCCAGCTGGCCAAATGGCGCAGGGTGGCGTGGTAGTCCTTAACGCTTTTCGTCCAGTCGTGGGCAAATGCCACGGCAGGCAGACCTTTACCCTCAGCTGGGGTGTAGACCTTGCCCTCCAGCCCTGCATAGGACAGGTCCCCGACGAGAACGCGGTGCGGGCCGCGCTTAGACAACGTACCGAGATGCTTCTTCAAATTCGCAGACACGCTTTACAGAATAGAGCAAAGAGTAGGTAAAGCGGTGGACACTATAAGGCAGTGGGGGGAGAATTAAACGCGATCCTTGAGATTCGGCATGATAAATCATGCTGTAAAATTTTTTCCCATGTGTGGAATCGTTGGATACATTGGCCGAAATACCGATGGCTGTGAGTACTTTGCGTTAGACGTTGTGCTGGAGGGCCTGCGCCGACTGGAGTATCGCGGCTATGACTCAGCAGGCGTCGCAATGTACGCCGATGGTGAGATCGGCTGGCGCAAGAAGGCCGGAAAAGTCGCTGCGCTGGAAGCCGAAATCGCTGCGCGTCCACTGAAGGATTCCGTCCTGGGCATCGGCCACACCCGCTGGGCTACTCACGGTGGCCCGACCGATCTGAACGCCCACCCGCACGTGGTGGATGGCGGCAAGCTCGCCGTCGTGCACAACGGCATCATCGAGAACTTTGCTGAGCTTAAAAGCGAGCTGGAGGGCAAGGGACATAACTTCGTCTCCGAGACCGACACCGAGGTAGCCGCCACCCTTCTGGCAGATGTGTTCCACAACGAAGCCAGCGGTGACCTCACCAAGGCTATGCAGCTGACCGGCAAGCGTCTGGAAGGTGCGTTCACCCTCTTGGCTATTCACGCCGAGCAGGCGGATCGCATCGTGGCTGCGCGCCGCGATTCGCCGCTGGTCATCGGCCTGGGTGAGGGGGAGAACTTCCTGGGTTCGGACGTCTCCGGCTTCATCGACTACACCAAGTCTGCCGTGGAGATGGACAACGACCAGGTCGTGACCATCACCGCGGATGACATCGAAATCACCGACTATGAGGGCAACCCCGCCCAGGGCAAGCCTTTCGAGATCAAGTGGGATGCCGCTGCTGCTGAAAAGGGCGGCTTTAACTCCTTCATGGAGAAGGAAATCCACGACCAGCCAGCAGCCGTGCGCGATACCCTGCTGGGCCGCCTCGATGAGACCGGCAACCTGATCCTCGATGAGATCCGCATCGAGGAATCGGTGCTCAAGTCCATCGACAAGATCATCGTCATCGCCTGCGGCACCGCCGCCTACGCCGGCCACGTCGCGCGCTACGCCATCGAGCACTGGTGCCGCATCCCGTGCGAGGTGGAGCTGGCCCATGAGTTCCGCTACCGCGATCCGATCGTCAACGAGAAGACCCTGGTCGTGGCCCTGTCCCAGTCGGGCGAGACCATGGATACCCTCATGGCCGTGCGCCACGCCCGCCAGCAGGGCGCCAAGGTGATTGCCATCTGCAACACCCAGGGTTCCTCCATTCCGCGCGAGTCCGACGCCGCCCTCTACACCCACGCCGGCCCGGAGATCGCCGTGGCCTCCACCAAGGCCTTCCTGGCGCAGATCACCGCGACCTACCTGCTAGGCCTCTACCTGGCGCGCCTGCGCGGCAACATGTTCTCCGATGAGGTCAACTCGGTCCTCGAAGACCTGCGTGGCATGCCGGATAAGGTCCAGGCAATCATCGACAACGAGCAGCAGGTCTACGACCTAGCCAACGCTATGGAGAACGCCAAGTCGGTGCTTTTCCTAGGCCGCCACGTCGGCTTCCCTGTCGCGCTGGAGGGCGCGCTCAAGCTCAAGGAGATTGCCTACCTGCATGCGGAGGGCTTCGCCGCCGGTGAGCTCAAGCACGGCCCCATCGCGCTCATCGAGGAAGGGCAGCCGGTCTTCGTCATCGTGCCTTCCCCGCGTGGCCGCGATTCCCTGCATGCCAAGGTTGTCTCCAATATCCAGGAGATCCGCGCCCGTGGTGCTATCACCATCGTCATCGCGGAAGAGGGCGACGAGGCAGTCGAGGCCTACGCTAACCACATCATCCGCATCCCGCAGGCGCCGACGCTGATGCAGCCGCTGCTGGCTACCGTTCCGTTGCAGATTTTCGCCTGCGGTGTAGCCACCGCCAAGGGCTATGACGTGGACCAGCCGCGCAATCTGGCGAAGTCCGTGACCGTCGAATAGCGCTGAGCCCTCAAGTGGCACAATGGTGGGTATGTTAAAAACCACCGTTGACCTCAACGCTATTGCCCACAATGTTGCTCGCGTGAAGGAGGCGGTGGCCCCGGCCCGCCTCATGTGCGTGGTCAAGGCGGATGCCTATGGCCACGGCATCGAGCGCTGCGCACCGGTCATGGCGAAGGCTGGGGCAGACGCCTTCGGGGTGGCCACCTTGGCCGAGGCTGTCACACTGCGGAAGGTCATTGACACCCTCCCCATCGCTGCTTGGCTGTGGGAGCCAACGGAGGACATTGCCCCGGCCCTCGCCGCTGGTATCCAGATCGGCATCCCTTCGCTGGCGCACGCCCAAGCACTCATTGCTGCTGAGACTCCCACCGAAGTCTTCGTGATGGTGGAAACGGGGATGCACCGATCGGGCGTCGACAAGCATGCGTGGGAGGAGACCTTCCGCCTGCTTGCCGACGCCCCCCACATCACCGTCCTCGGCCTTATGTCCCACTTCGCCTGCGCTGATGAGCCGGCGCACCCGCACAATGATCATCAGGAATCTGAGTTCCGCCAGGCCCTAACGCTTGCCCGTGAGGTGGGGCTGGAGTGCCCGCTGAACCACCTGGCTAACTCGCCCGCGGCCTTAACTCGCCCCTCGGCGCGTTTTGAACAGGTGCGCGTCGGTGTGGCCCTGTATGGGCTCGAACCGGTCGCCGGGCGCGACCATGGGCTGGAACCCGCCATGACGTGGGAGGCTTCCGTCGTCGCAGTGAAGCCGATTTCGGCGGGGGAGTCCACGTGTTATGGCCTGACCTGGACCGCGGATAGCGACCGCGAGCTCGCCACCGTCAGCGTGGGCTATGCCGATGGCCTACCGCGCGCCTTTCAGGGGGCGCTGCAGGTAGGCATTGGTGGTGAGCTCTACCCGCAGGTGGGGCGCGTCTGCATGGACCAGATCGTCGTCGACCTCGGCGCGAACCCTCACGGCGTGCGCGCCGGAGACACTGCCGTTATCTTCGGGCGCGGCGGTATGAGCGCTACAGAATTAGCCGAGACAGCCGGGACCATCAACTATGAAGTGGTGTGCCGCCCCACCGGGCGCACCGAGCGTACATACCGCGAAGGAGCTAGCGATGCGCAGTGATTTTCCACACGAAGGACGCCGTGAGGCCGCCACGCCAGAGGATGCCCAGGCATTTGGTGAAGAGCTAGGCGCGGCGCTGGAAGCAGGAGACCTGGTTATCCTCGACGGCCCCTTAGGTGCCGGGAAAACCACCTTTACGCAGGGCATTGCCCGCGGGATGCAGGTGAAGGGGCGGGTGACCTCACCGACCTTCGTCATCGCCCGCGAGCACCCTTCCCGCGTGGGCGGGCCGACGTTGGTGCACGTGGATGCCTACCGCCTCCTCGACCATTCTGAGGATCCGTTGGGGGAGCTGGACAGTCTAGACTTGGACACCGAAATAGAGGACGCCGTGGTCGTTGCCGAGTGGGGTGGGGGCTTCATGGAGCGCCTGTCTGATGCGTACCTCGCTATCACAATTAACCGCGACTCGGACGATGATGTCCGCGTATTTACATGGAAATGGGTGAATTAACGTGCTGGCTTTTCTTGCTGAACAGCCCTTGCTGACGCTCTTTCTCATCATGGCGGTGGGACTGGCCGTGGGCAAGATCAATGTCTTCGGCATCTCGCTCGGCGCCGCGGCTGCGATGTTCGTGGCCTTGGGCTTGTCCGCGGCGAACCCGGACATCGTGGTCCCGGCGTTCGTGTACCAATTTGGCCTGGCCATCTTCGTTTACGTCATCGGCCTGAACTTCGGCCGTAGCTTCTTCGAAGATTTCCGCCGGCGCGGCTGGAAGATGTCCATGGTGGTCATCGTCTTCTTCTTCATTCTGGCGGGGCTGACAACCCTGGCGATGCGCCTCTTTGATCTGGACCCCGCGATCAGCGTGGGTACCCTTGCAGGTTCGCTGAGCTCGACGCCGGGTATGGCAGCGGTCGTCGAGGCTTTGGGCGGTGACAGTACCCCGGTGGTGGGCTATTCCTTGGCCTACCCAGGCTGCATCATCGGAACCATCCTGGTGGCCGCCATCGGTGCGAAAGTCCTGCGTGTGAACCACGTTGAGGACGCCCGCGCCGAGGGCATGATTGCGGAGCCACTGGAGTGGCGGGCGGTGCGCCTGACCCGCGACTTTGACGCAACGGTAGGTCAGCTGCAGGAGGTGACTGGCGAGCGCGTCATCGCTACCCGCCACGTCAACAATCCCCACAACCACAACCTGGCCTACCCGGAGCTGCCGCTGCGCGCCGGCATGGAGCTTTTGCTCAACGGCACGGCCCCAGCGCTGGATAGCGCGATTTCCCAATTGGGTGAGGAGATCCACCTCAACCTCCACGAGGAAGATGGCCTGGTCTACCGCCGCCTGACCGTGTCCAGCCCACGTGTTGCGGGCTATCAGCTCAAGGACTTGGACACTGTGAAGGAAGGCTTCCTCATCGCGCGCGTGCGCCGCGGTGACTCGGACGTTGTACCGAACGAGGAAACCGTCCTGCATTACTCGGACCGCGTGCGCGTTATCACCGCGCCGGGCAGGCTTGACGACGTCCGCCGTTTCCTCGGCGACTCCGAAGCCAAACTCGGCAACGTTGATCTCTTCCCCTTTGCCCTCGGTCTCTTCATTGGTCTGCTCTTCGGCGCTATCCCGATTCCGTTGCCGGGTGGCACGACGCTCTCCTTCGGCTTCGGTGGCGGCCCCATCGTCGTCGGCCTCATCCTGGGCGCGCTGGGCCGCTCGGGCCCGATTAACTGGCAGCTTCCTTTCCACGCCAAGCAGACAATCTCCACGCTGGGCTTGACCTTGTTCTTGGCGGGCGTGGGTACGTCGGCAGGCGGCCAGTTCCGTGATGCGCTGTCGGATCCGACCTCCCTGAAGTACATCGGTGTGGGCATGGTGCTGTCGCTGGTCTCCGCCATCGGCATCGTCGCGGTATCCATGCTGGTGCTGCGCCTGAAGTTTGATGAGTCGATGGGCATCGCCGCGGGTATGACCACGAACCCGGCGATCATGGCCTACCTCAACCCCCAGACCGGTACTCAGCTGGCAGAGCGCGGCTATGCCACCGTGTATCCCACGACGATGATCGGCAAGATTCTCATGTGCCAGGTCTTGGCCTTGATTATTGTTTGATAGTCGTCGCGTAGGATATCCCCGTACTGTTTATTCCCGCTATCCCCGCGTGAGGAGCTAACACCACCTTTATGAACAAGCTTGGTCAATTCATCACCACTGTCGTTATCGGCGGCTTCGCCGTATTCCTTGCCGCGCTCATCGTGCTGCCGATGGTCCGGACGGCGGACGCGGAGTCGAAGGAGCCCTCAACCGTTGCTCAGTCCCTGAGCGCCTACCCGAAGAATCTGGACTTCGCTATGTTCATCCCGCAGGATGTGTACGGCCCAGAGTGGAGTGCGGCCGCAGCCGTCTGCCCGGGTATCACCGAAGAGCAGCTCAAGGAGCGCGGAGTGGAGACGGGAAACCTGAATATCGACTTCGTCGATGGGGCTGTGCCTGATGACGTGAACTACATGCTGCTGGTCTCGCAGTACAACGAATTCAAGGCGGAGAAGCTGCCGCGCGCGAAGGTGGACCTCTGTGATGGTTTCCTGCAGCAGCTGAAGACACCGGAAGCTGCTAGCCAGAATATCCCGCCGCTGTTGCCGTTCCAGCAGGGACAGCCGCTGCAGTTTATGCGCGATACCCCGGAATACGTGGAGAAATTGGGGAAGAACAACCCTGACTACGTTGAGACCGACTGGCACCTCGCAGGCTAATGAAGGTTCTCGCACTCGATACCGCCACCACGGATCTGGTCACGGGCATCGTTGACACCGACACCGGGGAGAGCATCGACCGTGTTATCAGCGGTACGCGCGCCCACAACGAGAAGCTCATCCCTACTATCGAAGAGCTGCTTGCCGACGCCTCCCTGACCTACCCAGATCTCTCCGCCATCGTCGTGGGCATGGGGCCCGGGCCGTTTACCGGTCTGCGCGTAGGCATGGCTACCGCTTCCGCCCTGGGAGTGGCCCTTGATCTGTCGGTCCATGGTGTGTGCACTCTGGATGCCATCGCGCACGGGCGCACGGGGGAGTGGCTGGTGGCCATCGATGCTCGCCGCAAAGAGGTCTACTGGGCCACCTTTGCCGATGGGGAGCGTCGCAGCGGCCCAAACGTATCGAAGCCGGAAACCCTTGATCTGAGCGCTGCCGGACTCGCGATCCCGGACAGCGTGCGCCTAGTGTTCCCAGAGTCTATTGCCCCTCGTTTGCCGGAGGGCATCGCTGGCCTTCCCCGTGAGTGGGCTACCCCGCGCGCAGCGGGTTTGGTTGCCTGCGCTGATCTGTCCGCTGAACCTGAGCCGCTTGTCCCTCTCTACCTTCGTCGTCCCGATGCCGTGGAACCACAGGCTAAGCCGCGCTCGGCTGCCTTGGTCGGCGGCATCGAGGAGATACCGGCATCATGAGGCTGCGGCCATTAGCGTCCGCGGACGCGCCGCGCTGTGCCGAGTTAGAGAAGGTCCTTTTCCCCGGCGAAAGCCCATGGCCGGCGCGAGCCTTCGAGCAGGAAATCGCGGCGGGCCACACCACGTACTGGGCGGTTGACGCAAGCGTCAACCGCGTGGGCCACAACGACAACCGCGTGGGCCACAACGTCAACCGCGAGGGCCACAACGACAACCGCGCGGAAGTTCTCGGCTACGCCGGCGTGGGCCGCATGGGCCCCGCTGCCTGGCCGGAGTACGAAATCCGCACCATCGGCGTCGATCCCGCGGCCCAACGGCAGGGCATCGCGCGGCTGATGATGGACGCCATCGTCGAACTTGCAGATTCCCACGACGCGCCCATCTTCCTCGAAGTGCGCGTGGGCAACGATCCGGCCATCCGCCTCT
The DNA here is from genome assembly GCF_030408555.1 of Corynebacterium aurimucosum. Classification (NCBI taxonomy): domain Bacteria; kingdom Bacillati; phylum Actinomycetota; class Actinomycetes; order Mycobacteriales; family Corynebacteriaceae; genus Corynebacterium; species Corynebacterium aurimucosum. The sequence continues at coordinate 495,667 of NZ_CP047048.1, forward strand.
ACGAGGCCTATGATTTTGTCATCAACGGCCTGCGCCGCAATTACTATCAACCCTCCGGTGCGGACGCCCACACCATGTATCGACCACGAAAGAGTGAAAGATGTTAATCCTCGGCATCGAGTCCTCCTGCGACGAAACCGGCGTGGGCATCATCGAGCTGTTTGATAACGGCCACATGGAGATCCGCGCCGACGTCGTCGCCTCCTCCATGGAGCAGCACGCGCGCTTCGGCGGCGTGGTTCCGGAGATTGCCTCCCGCGCCCACCTCGAGGCCATGCCACAGGTGATGAAGGCGGCGTTGGAGGAAGCGGGCGTCAAGAAGCCAGATGCGGTGGCCGCCACCGTGGGCCCGGGCCTAGCCGGCGCGCTCCTCGTCGGAGCGTCGGCAGCCAAGGCTTTTGCTTCCGCGTGGGGCGTGCCCTTCTACGGCGTCAACCACCTCGGCGGTCACGTCGCGGTGGCGAACCTGGAGGGCGAGGAGCTGCCGCATTCGGTGGCACTGCTCGTCTCCGGCGGCCACACGCAGCTGCTCGAGGTTGAGGCCGTGGGCAAACCCATGAAGGAGTTGGGCACCACGCTTGACGACGCCGCCGGCGAAGCCTACGACAAAGTCTCCCGTCTGCTGGGCTTGGGGTATCCGGGAGGGCCGATCATCGATAAGCTGGCTGCCCAAGGAAAGCCCACCATCGACCTGCCGCGGGGTTTGTCCAAGGCTGAGGACCTGCGCGGGCCCAACCGCCACAATTTCTCTTTCTCAGGGCTCAAGACTGCGGTGGCGCGCCACGTGGAAAAGGCCGAGCGAGAAGGCTCGACTGTTCAGGTTGAGGATCTCTGCGCCTCCTTCCAGGAAGCGGTGGCAGATGTGCTGACTGCCAAAGCTGTGCGCGCCTGCCAGGACACAGGCGCCAAGGTGCTGCTGCTCGGCGGCGGAGTAGCAGCGAATTCGCGGCTGCGCGCACTGGCGGCAAAGCGCTGCGAGTCTGCGGGCATTGAGTTGCGTGTGCCGCGCTTCAAGCTATGCACCGACAACGGCGTGATGATTGCGGCGGTGGCCGCCCAGCTCATTCACGAAGGCGCCGAGCCTTCCGGCCTGGCATGCGGGACGGATACGCAGCTTGAGGTGGAAGTCCCCCTCGTCGCCGCTGCGCGCTAGAAGATTCGTACCACGCTCTGTGTCGTCGAGATTGAGGACGCCGGTCACGGCCGCGCTCTAGCGGAGGCGTACTTGGGGGTGCGCTCTAGCGGATGCGCAACCCCCAGGGTGCCGGTAGTGTGATGACCGATAATCGTCCGGCTCACACACAAGGAGCTCACACCGTTATGACCACTGGATTCCTCGTTAACCCTGATCTGTCCCGCCGCATCATCGAGTTTGAGCTCGAACAGGCAAATCAATTCCTCGGTGGTACCACCGAGGATCGCGTTTCCGTGGCCTTCCAGGATGATGGCCAGACCTACGCGGCGTTGTTTAACCCGAACGCGAAGGCTGACGACGCCGACCCGAACCCGGTGGCCTCCTTGGCCCGCAATGCTGCGGCTACCGGCAACTCCGCTTTCTTGCAGGACCCAATCCGCTCCATCTGCGGACCGGTCATCTTTGTCGCTGCCGACGGTGACGATAAGAACATCGACGAAGTCGTCGAAGCCGTGGAGCACGGCATCCGCGCGGTGAAGAACTACCGCGAGGACAACCCGGAGGAGTACAACCTCTGGCGTGCGGCCGTCATCAACTCTGATAGGCAGGTCTAGATCTGACAGGCAGCCCCTAAACCCGCAGGCTGCCTCAATCCTGCAGGACGCCCCTAAACCCGCAGGCTGGCTTAGATTCGGCAAGAAGACTGTGCGCGCGCTCGCGCACCCGTCAAGTACTCAAGGACGCGACGGCCCGAATGGGCCCGAGCGTCTTTTGTAGTTTTGGATCTCACAAGATTCCAGGCAGCGGCGGGAATCGTGATAACTCTCGCGCGCGTGAGAGCATCATCCTGGCGGGGCGCCGCGGTAGGCGGCGTGGTGGGAAGACCGGCCTGCTTGCAGGAGACATTTCTCGTGCTTGAAGTGGCGTTCGCGGAGGGCGAACGGGTTAGCGGCCCACAACGTTGAGGGCTAGCAGTCGCGCGGGTAGAGTGCTAGGCAGGTTGTTTTGACCCACAGTTGTTCACCCGCGACGACGGCTGTGCTGGGCTACCCACAACCGGCACACGCACGTCCACGTGGACGTGCACTAGGAACACTTTGGAGGAAATCATCATGGCAAACATCAAGCCGCTGGAGGACAAGGTCATCGTCCAGATCGTTGAAGCTGAGACCACCACCGCGTCCGGTCTGGTTATCCCGGACTCCGCGAAGGAGAAGCCGCAGGAGGCCACCGTCGTAGCCGTCGGCCCGGGCCGCACCAACGACAAGGGCGAGGTTGTCCCGGTCGGCGTTAACGAGGGTGACACCGTCATCTTCTCCAAGTACGGCGGCACCGAGCTGAAGTACGACGGCCAGGAGTACCTCCTGCTGTCCGCTCGCGACCTGCTCGCTGTCATCGAGAAGTAAAAGTAGGCGATTAACCCTATGCCAAAGCTGATTGCATTTGACCAGGAGGCCCGCGAGGGCATCCAGCGCGGTGTAGACACGCTGGCCGACGCCGTCAAGGTCACCCTCGGCCCCCGCGGCCGCAACGTCGTGCTGTCTAAGGCTTTTGGTGGCCCGACCGTCACGAATGACGGCGTCACCATCGCCCGCGACATTGATCTCGACGATCCTTTTGAGAACCTCGGCGCCCAGCTGGTGAAGTCCGTGGCCGTCAAGACCAACGACATCGCCGGTGACGGTACCACCACCGCGACCTTGCTGGCCCAGGCACTCGTCTTCGAGGGCCTGCGCAACGTTGCCGCCGGTGCTAACCCGGTGGAGCTCAACAAGGGCATCGAGGCGGCCGCTGAGAAGGTCATCGAAGAGCTCAAGAAGCGCGCCACCCCGGTGAACTCCTCCGCGGAAATCTCCCAGGTTGCTACCGTGTCCTCCCGCGATGCGGAGGTCGGCGAGATGGTTGCCGGCGCGATGGACAAGGTGGGCAAGGACGGCGTCGTGACCGTCGAGGAGTCCCAAACCATCGAGTCCACCGTGGACGTGACCGAGGGCATTTCCTTCGACAAGGGCTACCTCTCCCCGTACTTTGCGACGGAGGAGGAGACCTACAACGCCGTGCTTGACGACGCCGCAATTCTCCTCGTCCGCAACAAGATCTCCTCCCTGCCGGACTTCCTGCCGCTGCTGGAGAAGATCGCGGAGTCCTCGCGCCCGACGCTGATCATCGCTGAGGACATCGAGGGCGAGCCGCTGCAGGCGCTCGTCGTGAACTCCATCCGTAAGGTCCTCAAGGTCGCCGCCGTGAAGTCGCCGTACTTCGGCGAGCGTCGTAAGGGCTTCATGGATGACCTGGCTGTTGTCACCGGTGCTACGGTCGTCGACCCGGAGGTCGGCATCAACCTCAAGGAGGTTGGCCCTGAGGTTCTCGGTTCTGCACGTCGCGTCACCGTGTCTAAGGAGGACACCGTGATTGTGGATGGTGCAGGTACTGCTGAGGCCGTCGAGGAGCGCCGCGAGCAGATCCGGCGCGAGATCGAGCGCACCGATTCCACCTGGGATAAGGAGAAGCTCGAGGAGCGCCTGGCCAAGCTGTCTGGCGGTGTTGCCGTCATCCGCGTTGGTGCCGCTACCGAGACCGAGGTCAATGAGCGCAAGCTGCGCGTCGAGGATGCCATCAACGCCGCCCGCGCGGCCGTTGAAGAAGGCGTTATCGCCGGCGGCGGCTCCGCACTGGTTCAGATCTCCCAGGAGCTCAAGGCCTTTGCCGAGGGCTTCGAGGGCGAGGCCAAGATTGGCGTGCAGGCTGTGGCCCGTGCGCTGACCCGCCCGGCCTACTGGATCGCTGAGAACGCCGGCCTGGATGGTTCCGTCGTCGTCGCCCGCGTTGCCGAGCAGGCCAACGGTGAAGGCTTCAACGCCGCCACCCTGGAGTACGGCAACCTGCTGGAGCAGGGCATCATCGACCCGGTAAAGGTCACCCACTCCGCCGTGGTTAACGCCGCCTCCGTGGCCCGCATGGTGCTCACCACCGAGGCTTCCGTCGTGGAGAAGCCCGCTGAGGAAGAGCCGGCTCAGGCTGGACACGCGCACGCGCACTAAACGTGCACGCGGGAAACCTACGTTTCCCGCGTCGCCACAAGGGTTCCCGCAGGGAGCGGTAGCTCCCCGCGTGGCCATAAGGAAGGCCCGCCGCCCGCATCCATCGCGGGGAGGCGGGCCTTTGCCGTGGGGCGGGAATCTCTGCCCCGTTATGAGACTGTGGAGCCGTAGAACAAGAATTCATCACCGCCACCGGCACCCGCGAAAACAACCTCAAGAACGTGGATGTGCGCATCCCCAAGCGCAAGCTCACCGTTGTCACCGGCGTGTCCGGATCCGGCAAGACCTCGCTGGTCTTCGACACCATCGCTGCCGAATCGCAGCGGCTCATCAACGAAACCTACCCGGGCTTCATGCAAGCTCCACCGCGCCCCGACGTGGACCGCTTGGAAGGGTTGACCGCCGCCATCGTCGTAGGCCAGGAACCCAGGGCGGCCTCTGCGCGCTCCACCTTCGGCACCGCCACCGACAATCACCGGGCACCTGCGCGTGCTTTTCCCGCCTAGCAGAATCCCGCGCGGGCGAGCCCGCAGCTTATTCCCTCAACGATGGCTCCATCATGTACCCCAGCATGAAGGTGGACTCGTGGATGTGGCGCGCCTACGCCGAGTCCGGGCTGTATTCGGCCGACGTGCCGGTCCAAGACTTCACCGAGGAGCAAAAACGCAACCTGTATGAGACCGAGACCAAGGTCAAGGTCGGCGGCGTCAGCATGAGTTACATGAGGCTGGTCACGCGGCTCAAGACGAACGTGTTGAGCAAACCCGTGGAGTCCCTACAGAAGCATATTCGTGCCTTTGTCGAGCGCGCAGTGGTCTTTGTAGGTTGCCCCAGAGTGTCAGGGTACGTGCTTGGCGCAGAACGCGCGCGAGTTCCTCGACAAGGACACGTTGACCGCCCGCTACCTAGCGCAGGTGCTGTAGAACTGGCGGCTTCTACCGGCCTCCAATTGCCGGCTGCTGAATATCAGCGCAGCCTGCTTAACGCCATGGCTGGGGGAGGGCGGACTAGGCGCCGACGGTCGCGTGGGTGCGGCGCGAGCGCAAGGCAACGACGCGCTCGGATTCGCTCATGCCGCCCCACACGCCATAGGGCTCGCCGGATGCGAGGGCGTGTTCGCGGCACAATTCGATGACTGGGCAGGTGTGGCAAATAGCCTTGGCGCGGTTTTCGCGCTGGGCGCGGGCGCGACCGCGCTCGCCGTCTGGGTGGTAGAACACGTCAGAGTTTTCCCCACGGCAAGCGCCGTGTAGCTGCCAATCCCAGAAGTCCGTATTGGGCCCGGGGAGCAGGAAAGGCTGAGACACGTTCGATTCTCCTTATTCGTCAAAGATAGAGTTTCCAAGCGCGAGGCGTGCTGTAAGCGCGACTCAACACGGGAGATGGTCCCGTGAGCGCTAGGGCGAAGTAAGACGAGATAGAAGTGTGTCTTCCCTTGGTAAACGGCGCGTTAAGCATTGCTGACATGCAGGTGTAACGAGCCGAAATTCCTCACGTTTACCCAGTATGACCTGCATTTAAGGTTAAGATGAACGATGAATGAACTTTTTATCACAGCTCAAAAGCCGGGGAATGGACCCGTCGTTTCGGGTTTCGCCAAATGGTTATGACATGATGTTCATGCAGAATATGTAGTAATGAATTAAACGAATTCATTCAGAAAAGACTTTAGGCAGAAGAGCACAAAGCAGAAGAGCAAGGATGGCAGTGGCTACACATGCTACAGGCGCAGGCGGCTCCTCCACAGCGGCGAAGCGCGACAGCGATAAGGAACTAGCGGACCTCGTTCCGCTAGCCGTCGACGGTAGCCGCCGTGCCCTGCAGCGCATCATGCGCATCATTCACCCGCAGGTCCTGCGCTATTGCCGCGCACGCATTGGCGGTCACCGCCAGCCCACGGCGGAGGATGTGGCACAAGAGATCTGCTTGGCGGTGGCGACGTCGATTGGCACGTACAAGGACAAGGGCCGCCCGTTTATGGCCTATGTGTATGGCATCGCTGCCCACAAGGTGACCGACGCTCACCGGGCCCTCAGCCGCGACCACACCCACCCGACGGAAGACCTTCCGGAAGACGCCGCTCAGGACGCTACCCCCGAAGAATCCGCCCTTGAAGTAGACGGTAGTAACAGAGTGCGGGCAATGCTCGATACGTTAAGTGACAAGGCCCGGGACATTATCATCTTGCGTGTGTTCGTGGGGCTGTCGGCAGAGGAGACTGCGGAAATTGTGGAGTCTACCCCTGGCGCAGTCCGCGTGGCGCAACATCGTGCACTTGCGCAATTGCGCAAATCCCTCGATTCGCACGAGACGTCGTGAACCAGCAGTGTGAACCAGTAGTTGGGCTAGCCCAGAGCTAGCAGTGAGCCATCGGTACTTGGCACCGACAAATTAAAATTTTACTAATAAGGAAGGGAGGACATCATGGCAAAAAAGGACCAGCCTCAGCAGGGTGTCGCTGAGCAGCTGCAGCCTTTGGTCGATGATGATGCATTCCTCACCACTCTCTCCGAAGGAACGGATCCCTCCGATGGCGGTGATGAGTTGGCGGGTCTTCTGCTGGAGCTGCGCGGGGACGTCGAAAAGCAGATGCCCCCGGCCCCCCTCATCGAAGGCGCGGAGGAGGAGCCGGAGGTTATTTCCCTCGGCGCGGCACGTCGCCGTCGGAGCAAGCCATTCATACACGGCCTCATTGGAGCGGCCGCAGCTACGCTGCTCATTGCAGGTACCGGAGCTGTGGTGGTCAACGCCGGACCGGGTTCCCCGCTGTATGGCGTGAACCAGTCGCTCTTCGGCGCAGACGAGCACGATGTGTCTGTGGTCGAGCTCGCCGGAACACTCGATGAAATGGAGAGGCGTTCCGCTGAGGGCGATATGGACGGCACCCGTCAGCTGCTTGAAGAAGCCCGGAAGATGGTGGATCAGGCCAAGCGGGAACGCGAGGCGGAGTCCCCGAGTACGACGAAACAACAGCCCCGCACCACGGTGACGCAGACGCAGACGGTGGAGAAGCCCGCTCCTGTAGAGGAGCAGAAGCCACCGGAGCCGGAGACCGTCACGCAGACCGAGACTGCGGTCTCTACCGTCGTGGTGACACGTACGGTATCGGCAGGTAACCCACTGGAGCCGCCGACGCAGAACCAGCCGGAGCCAAGTCAGCCGAGTGGTGGAGAGCAGGCGACGCCACCGCAGAATGACAACTCGGATGGCGCTGGGGATAACGGTCAGCTCCCGCCGCCGCAGTTCCAGCAATAAAACCACAAAGAACCTCTTTCCTCCCACACCAGGAGGAAAGAGGTTCTTGTCGTTGAGCTGCGCGGTACTTCAGCCGCGCTAGTAGCGCGAATCCATACCGTCGAGGTAACCCACCGCATAATCCCACGGAACATAGCGCATCGGATCCGGCTCGGCACCCGGCTCGTGCACGGGGGCGAGCTGGCCTGCCAGCGTAGCCTGCATGTTGGAGGCCATAATGTCCCACTCGTAGAAGTGGTTTTCTTCGCAGTCCTCGCAGAAAAAGAAGATGCCGTCGATGCCGCGCGGGCTCAAAACACGCGCAAACTCTTGGACCATGGCCAGATCATGAATGACGGCGAGACGGTCCTCCTCAGACAGCGGCTCGACGTGCTCATCCTCCTCGAGGAAGGAAGCTGGGTCGTTCGGGTCGTCCGCGAAGGGATCGCGGGGCATGTTGGCGAAAAAGTTCACGTCTGCGAGCCTATTGACTCCGTGCGCGCAAGGCAATTCCCTATAGAGACTTTTTCTATACCCACGGCTACCACTACGGGGCGTCCACGCACTACAGTGAGGGCTACCGCATACAACTATCTGGTCAGTTTAGGAGAGCCCCACCCTCATGAGCCACGTCCACACCGGCGGAGACAACCCCGACAAGATTGCACTCTACGGCCTTACTTTTGATGATGTTCTGCTGCTTCCCGCAGAATCCAACGTCGTTCCCTCCGAGGTGGATACCTCGGCGCAGTTCACCCGCAACATTCGCCTCGGCGTGCCTCTGGCTTCCGCCGCGATGGATACGGTGACCGAGGCCCGCATGGCCATCGGCATGGCGCGTCAGGGCGGCATCGGCGTCCTGCACCGCAACCTTTCCGCAGAGGAGCAGGCTCAGCAAGTAGAGATTGTGAAGCGCTCCGAGTCCGGCATGGTCACCGACCCGGTCACGGCCACCCCGGACATGACTATCGACGAGGTAGACACGCTGTGCGCGCGGTACCGGATTTCGGGCCTGCCGGTCGTCGATAAGCAAGGCACCCTCGTGGGCATCTGCACTAACCGTGATATGCGCTTCGAGCCGGATTTCTCCCGCAAGGTTTCCGAGATCATGACCCCGATGCCGCTAGTCGTGGCCAAGGAAGGCGTCAGCAAGGAAGAGGCGCTGGAGCTGCTGTCCGCCAACAAGGTGGAGAAGCTGCCCATCGTTGATGATGAGAACAAGCTCGTCGGCCTCATTACCGTCAAGGACTTTGTCAAGACCGAGCAATTCCCCAACGCCTCCAAGGATGCTTCCGGGCGCCTTCTCGTGGCGGCGGGCATCGGTACCGGTGAGGAGTCCTACCAGCGCGCAGGCCAGCTTGTCGACGCCGGCGTAGACGTCCTCGTCGTCGACTCCGCCCACGCCCACAACAACCGCGTGCTGGAGATGGTCTCCCGCGTGCAGAAGGATTTTGGTGACCGCATTGACGTCATCGGTGGCAACCTGGCCACCCGTGCTGCTGCACGCGACATGATTGAGGCCGGCGCCGACGCCATCAAGGTCGGCATCGGACCGGGTTCCATTTGCACCACGCGCGTTGTGGCGGGTGTAGGTGCCCCGCAGATCACCGCCATCATGGAGGCCGCCGCCGTGGCAGGTCCGGCGGGTGTGCCTGTTATTGGTGACGGCGGCATGCAGTACTCCGGTGACGTCGCCAAGGCCCTGGCGGCCGGCGCCGATGCCGTCATGCTGGGCTCCATGCTGGCCGGTACCACGGAGGCACCGGGTGACATCGTTGTGGTCCAGGGCAAGCAGTACAAGCGTTACCGCGGAATGGGTTCCATGGGTGCCATGCAGGGCCGCGGCCTGACGGGCGAGAAGCGCTCCTACTCCAAGGACCGCTACTTCCAGGCCGACGTCAAGAGTGAGGACAAGCTGGTGCCAGAAGGCGTCGAGGGACGCGTGCCTTTCCGCGGTGATATTGATGCCATCGTTCACCAGATTGTGGGCGGCCTGCGCGCTTCCATGGGCTACACCGGCTCCGCTAACCTGGCTGAGCTCAAGACCAAGCAGTTTGTCCAGATCACCGCTGCGGGCCTTAAGGAGTCTCACCCGCACCACCTTCAGCAGATTGTCGAAGCTCCGAACTACCGCTAAGGACTAAGAATGCGCGATTACGTAGAAATCGGCGTGGGCCGCGAGGCCCGCCGCACCTATGACTTGAACCAGATTTCCCTGGTGCCGACTCGCCGCACCCGTTCCTCCAAGGACGTGGACACCTCATGGCACATCGATGCCTACACCTTCGACGTTCCGTTCGTTTCGGCGCCGACCGACGCGCTGGCCACACTCGAATTTGTCATCGAGATGGGCAAGCAGGGCGGCTTGGGGGTTATTAACGCCGAAGGCCTGTGGGGCCGTCACGAGGATTTGGAAGGCGCGATTGCTCGCGTGACGGAGAACTTCGGCGACCTGTCCACGCTGCAGGAGCTGCACGCAGCACCCCTGAATGAGGAGTTGCTGGCAGAGCGCATCGCGCAGGTGCGCGATTCCGGCGTGACCGTGGCCGTGCGCGTCTCCCCGCAGCACGCCCGCGAGCTGGCGCCCGTGGTTATTAAGGCCGGCGCGGAGTTGCTGTTCATCCACGGCACTTTGATTTCCGCCGAGCACGTGCAGACTGGCGGCGAGCCGCTCAACTTGAAGGAGTTCATCGGCTCGCTGGATACCCCGGTGGTGGCTGGTGGCGTGGCGGATTACACCACGGCGCTGCACCTCATGCGCGCGGGCGCTGCGGGCATCATCGTCGGCGCCGGTGTGAACACCAACCCGGAGACCGTAGGCATTGATATCCCTATGGCGACGACCATCGCGGATGTTGCGGCCGCACGTCGCGACTACCTGGATGAGACTGAGGGCCGCTACGTGCACGTGCTTGCCGACGGCGACATCTTCACCTCCGCAGACATCGCCAAGGCCATTGCCTGTGGCGCTGATGGGGTCGTGCTCGGGCCAGTCCTGGCTCGCGCGGCGGAGGCTGGTGGCAAGGGCTGGTACTGGCCGTCCACGGCCGGCCACCCGCGTTTCCCGCGCGGCCTCATTGAGCCGATTGGCGTGGCCAATTCCCTCCTGGGCACCGGCACTTTTGGCGCCGATGTTTCGGGCACCGACGTTTCTGGCAACGCAACTTCTGGCGCCGCCGAGGATGCCTCAGCGGGTGCGCCTTCCTTGGAGGTCGTGCTCCATGGCCCGTCCAACGAGCCGCTGGGTGAGCTCAACTTGGTCGGTGGACTCAAGCGCGCCATGGCAAAGTGCGGCTACACGGATTTGAAGTCCTTCCAGAAGGTTGGTCTGGCCGTCCGTTAGTGCTGCGGACGCAGCTGTGCGCAGGCGCGGCTGCCCGTACGCGCGGCCACCGGCGGGAGCGGCTGCCTGTAGGTGCGGCTACCCGTCGGGGCAGCCGACTGCCGGAGGAGCACTGCGGTGATCGACAAAGCTTCGATCTACTTCGCTGTCTTGGCGGCTCGTGTCCTGACTTAGCGCTCTGCGGGGTTGAGCACCGATGGTGCTTCCACGTTGGAGTTGCAGCTGCGATTACGTGGCCGCTGAAACCACAGCAGCCGGGGCTTCTTCAGGTGGCGTGGGCGCAGTGCCACTTTGCGGAAAACCACGCGCCCGCGCACCGGTGCCATGGTTTGTAGCACCGAGGCCACCACGACCAGCCCGATGGCCGCCAGCTTGAGCTGGGACACGTTCTGGGAGAGCAGGAGCCAACCGAAGAGCGCGGCGAAGACGGGCTCCAAAGCGATCAGGATGGAAAAGACGTTGGGGGCAAGCTTGCGCAGCGCAAGGAATTCCAACGAGTAGGGGATGAGCGAGGCCAGCACGCCCGTGCCCAGAGCAAGCAGCAGTAGCGAAGGATCGCTCGCTAGAGCCATCGCCCCGCGCCCACCCACTGGCAGGAGCACCAAGCCACCGATGAGGAAAGCCACGGCCAAACCATCTTGGCCGCTAAAGAGCGCGCCGGCCTTCTTGCTGGCCAGGATGTAAGCAGCCCACATCGCGCCGGCGCACAGCAAGAAGAACACACCTCGCAGGTTGAGGGGATCTCCGTTGAAGGAGTCCAGGCCCATCAGGCCCAGGCCGAGAAGGGCGAGGGCGACGCAGGTGGCGTCGCGAAGCGAGCGTGAGAGGCACGCCGCCAGCAGTAGCGGGCCGAGGAACTCGATGGTCACGGCAGGACCTAGCGCAACAAGCTCGATGCCGGCATAGAAGAATCCGTTCATCAGGCCCAGCGTGAGTCCGAAAATGCTCGCGGAGATCCACTTCTCACGGCTCCACGTGCGCACGCGCGGTCGCGCAATGGCGAGCAGAATCACGGCGGCGAAGAGCAAACGCAGCGAGGCGGTGCCCCACGGGCCGCCGATGGGGAAGAGCTGGATGGCGAGGCTCGCTCCGAGCTGGATTGAAATGCACGAGCCGATGACGCACACAACGGCAAGGGGATTGGTCATGCAGTCCATTGTGGGGTGGGAAGAACTGTTAGTCTATCTACAGTTTTTAACACGTACCTGTTAGGGATTCTGTCATGTTGGATCTGCACCGTCTGCGCATTCTCTACGAGCTGCAACGCCTCGGCACCGTCACTGCCGTGGCGGAATCGCTGCGCTATACGCACTCGGCCATCTCCCAACAACTGGCACAGTGTGAAAAAGACGTCGGCGTGGCGCTCTATGAGAAAGTCGGCCGGCGAGTGCGTTTGACGGAGCAGGGGAAAATCCTTGCGTCTTATGCTGAGCGGATGCTCGCCTTGGCGGATGAGGCCGAGTCACAGGTCATTGCATCCACCAACGCGGTGCGTGGCACGATCAAGGTCACGACGTTTCAGACCATCATGTCCTCGCTGGTCCCGCGGGCGCTGACGGAGCTAGCCAGGGAGTACCCGGACCTGCGCGTGCAGATCATCCAGCGCGAAGCCGATGGCGCGATGGAGCTGCTGGCGCGCCGGGAGGTGGACCTCATCCTGGGTGAAGAGTATGAGTCGGACATGCCCGCCACGGATGAGCACACCCACCGGGAGCTGCTTCTCGACGACCCCCTACGTCTCATCACCCCGCTCACCGGCCCCTGGAGCGAGTTGTGCTTAGAGGATTTTGCAGCGTTCGATGACGAAATCCCTTTTGCCATGGACCCGGAGGAGTTTTTACTGGGGCGCTTCGTCCACCGTCTGTGCCGCCGGCATGGTTTTAACCCCAGCGTGCTCTATGAAACCCCGGATCCCTTCTTGCACGCGCACTTGGTGCGTACGGGCCACGCGGTGGCGGTGATTTCGGACCTTTTTCTTGAGGAGATCGAAGGCGTGCGTGTGGTTGCTTTGCCTGGTAATCCCACCCGCACGCTCTACACAGCGGTGCGTGCTGGACGCGAGGGACACCCCGCTCTGCGGGCGTTTCGGGCCGCGTTGGGCAAGGCCGCTATTACTGCGAAAGATTATGGGCCACTCCCTGCGGTCTAGGGCGCGGGTTCTTGCGTTAAACTGATGACCGTGACTAACCCAAATACAACCCCGCGTCCTGTCCTCGTGGTGGACTTTGGCGCCCAGTACGCGCAGCTCATCGCCCGGCGCGTGCGTGAGGCCAACATCTACTCCGAGGTTGTCCCCAATTCTGCCTCGGTGGAGGACATCAAGGCCAAGAACCCGGCCGCGCTGATCCTCTCCGGTGGCCCGTCCTCCGTATACGCGGACGGCGCCCCTGCTCTGAAGCCGGAGCTGCTCGAGCTCGGCATCCCGGTCTTTGGTATCTGCTACGGCTTCCAGTCCATGACCCAAGCCCTGGGCGGCACCGTGGCCTCCACTGGTGCCCGCGAGTACGGCCGCACGGACATGACCGTGTCCGGCGGCGTGCTGCACAAGGGCCTGGAGGACACCCACAAGGTGTGGATGTCTCACGGCGATTCGGTCACTGAAGCCCCGGAGGGCTTTGAGGTGACCGCGTCGTCGGAAGGCGCTCCCGTGGCAGCCTTCGAGTGCCTGTCCAAGCAGATGGCCGGCGTGCAGTATCACCCGGAAGTCCTTCACTCGCCGTACGGCCAGGAGGTGCTCACGCGCTTTTTGACTGAGGTAGCAGGTTTGGAGCAGAACTGGACCGCAGAGAACATTGCGGAGCAGCTCATCAACGATGTGCGCGAGCAGATCGGTGAGGAAGGCCGTGCAATCTGCGGCCTGTCCGGTGGCGTGGATTCCGCCGTAGCCGCAGCCCTCGTGCAGCGCGCTATCGGTGACCGTTTGACTTGTGTCTTCGTTGACCACGGCCTGCTGCGCGCGGGTGAGCGTGAGCAGGTGGAGAAGGACTTCGTGGCGTCGACTGGCGCCAAGCTCATCACCGTGGATGAGCGCGAGGCCTTCCTCAACAAGCTGGCCGGTGTGACCGAGCCGGAGGCCAAGCGTAAGGCCATCGGTGCGGAGTTCATCCGTTCCTTCGAGCGCGCCGTCGACCAGGCTCTGGACGGCCAGGATGCCGCGTTCTTGGTGCAAGGCACGCTGTACCCGGACGTGGTGGAGTCCGGCGGTGGTGACGGTACTGCGAATATTAAGTCCCACCACAACGTGGGCGGCCTGCCTGACGACGTCGAGTTCGAGCTCGTCGAGCCGCTGCGCCTGCTCTTCAAGGATGAGGTCCGTGCGGTTGGCCGCGAGCTGGGCCTGCCGGAGGAAATCGTGGCGCGCCAGCCTTTCCCGGGCCCGGGCCTGGGTATCCGCATCATCGGCGAGGTCACCGAGGAGCGTCTGGAGACGCTGCGCCAGGCGGACCTCATCGCGCGTACCGAGCTGACCAACGCTGGCCTGGACGGCGAGATCTGGCAGTGCCCGGTGGTGCTGCTTGCCGACGTCCGCTCCGTCGGCGTCCAAGGCGACGGCCGCACCTATGGCCACCCGATCGTCCTGCGCCCGGTGTCCTCCGAGGACGCCATGACCGCGGACTGGACCCGCCTGCCGTACGACGTGCTGGAGAAGATCTCCACCCGCATCACCAACGAGGTCAAGGATGTTAACCGAGTCGTGCTCGACGTGACGTCGAAGCCGCCGGGAACCATCGAGTGGGAGTAAAAGCGAAGCGAAGCAAACTCCCAGACGCTGCGTAGCGCGGCCGTGCCCTAACTAACTGGGCGCGGCCGCGCTCCCGTTTTCCGCCCCTGGCACTCAGTTCCGCGGAATGGAGCTGAAGCTCCTGCGCGCCCGCCGCAGCCGCAGGCGTCAGCCGGCACCATACGGTTAACACGCATGCCGCTAGCGTGCCCGTTGCCAGTATCGACGGCGTTAGTACGCACGGCACAAGGGCACATACCTCTTTAACGCGCGCGCGAGTAGCCGCACGCCGAGCAAGTTTTCTCAGCGAGCGGCTGGTTAAAGCGGTTGTGTGATTAGGGCGAAGCTCTACAGGTGGGATGAACTCGGTGGCGGGTCCGGAGGTTTGCCGGAGTTCTGCGGCGGCGCGCCGGGGGCAGAGCCTGGTGCCGCACGCGGCGTGGAACGTGGGGCGGGCGGGCCGGATGTCGGCGGATCCGTGGATGTTCGAGCAGGCGGGTGGGCCGGGCTTTCGATGGGAATCGGCGGCCCCGCCCACGGCGGCAGGTAGTGCACGCGGCCATCGATGCGGTCGAGGCGCCCGCGGCCGGTGGGCTTTTCCGGATCATCGTCATTGACCGCATTGTGGTAGGCACACAGCGGCACCAAGTTGGCCATATTCGTCGGCCCGCCATCTTGGAAGCGGGTGAGGTGATGAATCTGCGAGTCCTCAGCAGGTGCGTTGCATCCCGGCCACGCGCACGTCGGGTGCTCCGCCGACAACGCCAGGCGCTGCTTGGTGTTGGCGAAACGGCTCGCCATGTACAGGTTTACGGGGCCGTGGTGGGGGTGGACGAGGGTGATGAGGCCGACGTCGGCAAGCTTTTCGCGCACGAACTCCGCACCCGTCATCGTCGCGCCATTCGTCAGCTGCAGTTCGATCTCTTCACCATCACCATCGACGATGCGGTCCAGCTCATCCAAGCGCACGATGACGTTCGACTGCAGCGTCTGGCCGGAACCACCGCCGCCGCGGAACACGGTATGCGCTGCGGTGAGCAAATCTTGATCCGTGGACTTGAGCACGGCCAACAGCTTGGAAATATTGAGCGAGGAATCCGTAATGCTCAGCGTGTGGTTGCGGCCCGCGCGCCGCGTCACCCGCACGCCCGGTGCAGGGTCCTTCGGCGGACGCCATTCTTTGAGCTTGGCCTTCGCCACCATGGGGATTTTCTCCCGCGGGGTAGCAGCCAGTAGTTGGCGCAGCTCCCAGGCCCTGCGGGCTTTAAGCTTGGAACAGTAGCGCTCAATCTCAAGGAGCGTGAACACGTCGTGGCCCGTACGGCGTGCCTTGCGCTGCCGGGAGCAGAACATCGTGTCCCCGAAATACACCGCGTGCAGATTCAGCAGCTTCTCCGCGAAATCTGGTCGCGCACCCATCTGAACCAGCTGCGCGCGCGTAACACCGGCGCATTGCTCGACGACGTCCAGCCCGCGCGCTAGTGCTTGAATGTAACCCCCCAGTTGCATAGCCCACAGCCTAAACCAGGCCGGGGAACCACGCTACTTGAGCGCAGAAATCGCAGCGCAGAGCTTATCGACGTCCCCCTCTTCCGTCGACCACGCCGTACAAAAACGCACCACCCGCAGGCCTTCGTGTTCTTCGAAGAACTGGCACACGAAGTCCTGCGAGAGTTTGTCTTCCTGCTCGCGGGTTAGCAGAGCGAACTGCTGATTGGTGGGGGAGTCAAAGAGCATGTTGATGCCTGCGGCGCGGAATGCCTCGGCGATGCGCTGGGCCTGGGCGTTGGCGCGGGCGCAGATCTGTTCGTAGAGGGTGGTTGCTGCCGCGCTGTTTACCTCATTGCCCGGGGTGGCTGCTTGAGCGCGAGTGCAGGTTGCGTTTGCTCCAGTTAACGCGTCGGTGGGGGCATTAGGTGGGGCGCTGAAGAGGGCAGCGAATTGCGCGCCGAGCAACCAGCCCTTAGCCAGCAGGCCACCGTTTTGTTTCATGGCATTGCGAAAGCGCGGCGCACCCGCGGGGAAGACGATGGCTTCGCCGAAGAGGGCGCCGCATTTGGTGCCGCCGATGGTGAAGACGTCGACAAGCGCGGCCAGGTCCGGCAGGGTGATATCTGAAGCGGACAGACCGTAGCCGAGGCGGGCGCCGTCGACAAACAGGCCCAACCCGTACTCATCGCAGACCGCGCGCAGGGCCACGAGTTCGGCGCGGGAGTAGGCGGTGCCAAACTCAGTGGGTTGGGTGATATAGACCAGCGCCGGCTCCGGCATGTGCTCTTCCACCCCGGAGGCGCGGTACTCATCCATGCACGCGCGGACCTGTGCGGCGGTGATCTTTCCCAGCTGGTTTGGCAGCGTGATGACCTTGTGCCCGGTGTGCTCGATAGCACCCGTCTCATGGGTGGCGATGTGCCCGCTATCCGCCGCAATAACACCTTCCCAGGGGCGCAGCCGGTGGGCGATGATGGTGGCGTTGGCCTGCGTGCCACCGACCATGAAATGCACCTCGGCGTTCGGTGCCTGGCAGGCAGCGCGGATGCGCGCAGCGGCCGTGTTGCAAAGCTCGTCGGTGCCGTAGCCGGCATAAGCCCCGCCTGCCCCCGCGATGGCATCAAGGACGCGGGGGTGAGCGGAGCGGTGGTAGTCGTTGCCGAAGTGAATCATGGTGGGCCAGTTTAGCCGGTGACGGTAAGCTCGCCGATACCTGCGTCGATGTGAATCTTCAACAGTGCATCAGGGTCCTGACGTTCGGTGCAGTTACTCTCACCCAGGCCGTCATCGCAGGTCAGCGAGACAGGGATGTCCTTCGGGAGGATGACCTCGACGGCGCCGATGCCGGCGTCGACGGTGACATCGTGCTCGTCTTTCAGGCCGTGGAGCTGGCTGAAGTCTACCGTCGATTCGCCGATGCCCAGGTCGTAGTATTCCTTAAGCTCCTCTTCATGGGTGGGGGCAAAGTGCTGTTCACCGGCGTTAAAGCGGAAGCTGAAACCGGACTCCTCGTCGGCCTCGGCGACGAAGGTGACTCCAAGGAAGGCAATCGTCAGGGCCGCTCCCACAGCGCCGAGGGCAATCGCGCCCTCGACCCACTGCGAACCGCGCTTCTTTGTCGGTTCCTCCCGCGGGCCCGGCTCCGGCAGGTCCCAGGCATCGGGCACCACGCCGAGTGGATCCCAAGACGGCGGAGTCCTACGCCCTGGCGGGAAGGGGTGGCCGTCTGCCGGGGTATAAGGGTTGAGGTTGACAGGTTCCTCGCGCACCGGCTGCTCGGCGGCCAATAGCCCGCTGGGCGGTAGCGGTTCGCGTTGGTGAAGGGCGTACCACGCCAGCGCCAACAGTCCGAAGGTCAACACAGCGGGCGGAAGTCCGGCGAGGAATTGTCCGCTGAGGAACAGTGGGCCGGAGCTAAAAGTAAGAAGAACACCGACAATCAGAATCCAGCCGAGCTCTTGTTCCTCCTTGACACCATCCTTGCCCAAGGCCGCATCGAGCGGGCAGTAGGGCGAGCCAAAGCGCGGCATGAGCGCCCACGCGGCGAGGTAGGCGGCGATGCCACCGCCGAAGGCGAGTGACGCGACCACGAAGGCTACGCGCACGATCGTGGGGTCGAGCTGATAGCGCACCGCGATGCCTTCGCAGACACCAGCGATCTGCGCGTCGCCGCCCTGTTTCTTGGGAAGGCGGACGGGGCGGGTCGTCCACATCTGGTTGAGCGTGCTGTTCTTCGTCATACTTTTATGGTGCCGCGTGGGGCCGCGTGGCGGTATCGGTAATCGCCCTGATTTTTCGGCCTCAGGGTTGTCCCTGATGTGCCCGAGGGTGGGGCGTGGGACTATGGCTAGTATGACTTCGCCCTATGTGCCCGCAGAAAACGCGGCGCCTTATCCCGTGATGTCGCGCCCCCAGTCTGGCCGCGTGGTCGCCGGCGTGGCGGCGGGATTGGCGCAGAATCTTGGGGTCTCGGCGCTCTCCGTGCGCATCGCTTTGACCGCGTTGACCTTGCTGGGCGGGGTGGGGGCGATGGCCTATGCCGGTCTGTGGATTTTCACGCCCGCGCTTGACGACGCCCCCTCCACCCGCCGCAGCCCCCTCTCCCTCGTGCTGGTGCTCTTGGCGCTGGCGGGTAGCGCGGTGGGCGTGTTGGGGGTTTCGGGGGCGTCGTTAAGCGCGGCGGTGCCGTTGGCGGTGGTGGCCATCGGCGCGGTGTTGGCGTGGTTGGCCTATGACCGCGGCCTGAACACGCCGGTGGGCCTGGTTGCCGTGGCGGCGGGTGCCGTTCTGGTCATCGGTGGCGTCGTGGTGGCGGCGGTGACGTGGGAGAGCGGATCGGGTTCGGCGATCCTGGCCACGGCACTGACGCTGGTGGGCTTTGGTGCGCTGGTGGTGCCGCTGGTGCTGAAGCTCTGGCGTTCGCTGTCGCAGGAGCAGGCGGCGAAGGCGGTTTCGGAGGAGCGCGCCGAGATTGCCGCCCGCCTGCACGATTCGGTGCTGCAGACGCTGGCGCTGATTCAGAAGAGGGCGGGGGATTCGCGTGAGGTGACGCGTTTGGCGCGTGCCCAGGAAAGGGAGCTGCGCGCCTGGCTTTTCGACGCCCCCTCTGCGGCCCCCACCACCTGCTTTGGTGCCCTCGAAGCGGCGTGCGGGGAAGTGGAGGATCTCTTTGATATGCGGGTATCCGCGGTGACGGTGGGCGAAGACGCGGAGCTAACGGAATCCGCGAAGCTGCTTATCCAGGCAGCGCGCGAGGCCATGGTGAATGCCGGCAAGCACGCAAGCGTGGACGTGGTGGATGTCTACGCGGAGTTGTTGGCGGGCGAGCTGAGTATCTTTGTGCGCGATCGCGGGGTGGGTTTCGATGTGGAGGATATTCCCGCTGATAGGCACGGGATTCGTGACAGTATTCGCGCGCGCGTAGAGGGATCAGGTGGGTGCGTGCGGATTTCTTCGACCCCGGGGGAGGGCACCGAGGTGGAGCTGGAGGTAGCGTTATGAGCATGGTGAAGGTCTTTTTGGTTGATGATCACTCCGTCTTCCGCGCGGGTGTGCGCGCAGAGCTGGCGGTGGCCCCGGAGATTGAGATCGTGGGTGATGCTGGCACTGTCGCGGAGGCGCTGGAGGGCATTGCGCGAACCTCGCCGGACGTGGTGCTTCTCGATGTCCACATGCCCGACGGCGGCGGCCTCGCCGTTATTAATGGGACGGCACATCAGCCGTCGCGTCCGGTGTTTTTGGCGCTGAGCGTGTCGGATGCGGCGGAGGATGTGATTGCGCTGATCCGGGCGGGCGCGCGCGGGTATGTGACGAAGAATATTTCCGGCCCGGACCTGGCCGAGGCGGTGGTGCAGGTGCACAGCGGGGATGCGTATTTCTCGCCGCGCCTGGCGGGTTTTGTCCTTGATGCTTTTGCCTCCGGTTCGCCCGCCCCGGAGCCGGAGGAGGGGCAAGACCCAGCGGTGGATGCGCTCACGCGGCGTGAGCTGGAGGTCTTGCGGCTGCTTGCGCGCGGCTATACGTACCGCGAGATTGGCAAGCAGCTGTTCATTTCGGTGAAGACGGTGGAAACGCACGCCTCCAATATTTTGCGCAAGACGCAGCAGTCCAACCGCCATCAGCTCACGCGCTGGGCCACCTCGCGCGACCTGGCTTAGACGCCCGGCCGAGGCGGGTTGGCAAAGGCGCTGGCGCAGACAGCCCCGCACAAACCAGGATCGGGGGCCGGTGGAGGTGGTCGCCGCTCACGCAGTTAGTCCGGCGGGGTTAGGCAGGGGGCGCGTAGGCGAGCTTGCGGGAGCCGTCAACGTGGGGGAAGAGCAGGAAGGCCGCGCCTGAAACGAGCGCCCACACCAGCGCGCTGCCCCAGGCAGGAAGCGCGAGGAGCGGGGAGAACATGACCATCAGCCACAGCGCCATAAGCGGGATGAGCTGTGCGGCGTTGGGCAGCATGGTGACGTTGTGGCGCTGGGCATAATCGCGCAGATTAGCACGGTAGGGGTGCAGGAATACGAGCGCGCAGGCGGCGATGAGGAAGAGCAGGCTGAGTCCTAGCGCGAGGCCGAAGTGGATGCGGCTCGCCCCCACTGCTACAGCGGCGCCAGCTAACAGCGAGGCACCGAGGCGTACCCGCGGCGGAGTGGGGATAGGGGTGGTGTGCGCGCGGAGGGGATTCATGGCGCCTAACGCTACCAGCGCAATTGCGCGCGTCCGGGAAGAGGTTCATAATAGGAGCCATGAATCAAACAGGTGTTCGTTTGGCGGGTGGCTCCCGGGCTGACCAGATTGCGGTTCTGCGCGCCCAGATTCAACGCCTGGAAACCCCGGGTGATTCTGCGCAGGTGCAGCCGGAGGCGGAGCTCCTCGGAGTCCCTGAAAAGCTATCTGAGCTGCTCCCGGGTGGTGGTCTGCCCCGCAAGCAGGCAACCGCCTGTGCGGAATGTGCTGCGCTCGTGGTGGAGCTGATATCCCATGTTAGCGCGGCAGGCGGACACGTCGGGGTGGTGGGTTGGCCCGATCTCCTACTCGCACAAGTGGCCGAGGAGGGTGATGTCTCCCGGGTTATCACGGTGCCCGATCCAGGCGTAGAGCCCTGGGCGGTGACCGGCGTGCTGTGCGAGGGGCTGGATCTAGTCGTGCACAAAGGCACAGGCGCGCTGAGCCCCACGCGGGCGCGCCCCGTGCTGGCAAAAGTGCGGGCTGGGCAGGCGGCCCTGCTTACCGTGGGAACCCGGCTGCCGGGCACAGCCGTGGAGATAGGCGCGGAAGTTATCGCTGTGCATGGCGTGGGCCGGGGCAGCGGGCGGATTCGGGGGGTTGATATAGGGGTGCGGGTGGCGTCGGCAAGCATGCGCTCGCGGCGTGGAGTGCTCACATGTGGGCAGCGGCCGGACACTCGCCCGCGCCTGGAGGTCGTGTGAGGGTCGCGGCGCTGTGGTTCCCGGATTGGCCTATCCAGGCGCTGCAGGACGCAGACAGGGCAGCATGCGCTATCGCTGCCCAGCACCGCGTGGCGGTGTGCAACGCGGCGGCGCGCCGGGCGGGGGTGCGCCGCGGAATGCGCGTGCGCCAGGCCCAAGCTCTCCTACCGGAGCTGCGCGTGGAGGAGGCCAACCCGGACCGAGACGGCGTGGTCTTCGCGGAGATTGCCGCGGGGCTGGACGCGGTGGCCTCCTCGGTGGAGGTGCTGCGTCCGGGCCTGGTCATCGTGGATGCGGGCGCGGCCGGGCGTTTCCACGGCAGCGAGGAGAAAGCAGTGGAGATGCTTGTCGACGCCACCGCCAGATCCCACCTCGACGCCACCGTCGGCGTCGCTGATGAGATCGCCACCGCGCTGATTGCCGCGCGCCACCACAACCTGGGCGCGGTAGTTCCGGCAGGCGGCTCGCGCGACTTTCTGGCTCAGCAGCCGGTGGGAGTATTGGCCGCGGAGGTGGCGCTGGGGTGTTCGGCGGACGTGGTGCATGCCTTGGGGCAGCTGGGCGTGCGCACGTTAGGGGAGCTGGCGAGCCTGCCGCTGCGCCAAGTTACCACCCGTTTCGGCGAGGCTGGACGGCGATGCCACGCGGTGGCCGCGGCGGCACCGGATAGGCGCGTGGCGCCGGAGCTTGCGCGCCCCGACTTAGGCGTGGAGCAGGGCTTCGAAGAACCCTTGGAGCGCGTGGATGCTGCGGCTTTCGCTGCGCGTCAGCTCGCGGCGCGCCTGCACGTGCTGCTCGATGAGGCCGGCGTGGTGTGCCTGCGCCTGTGCGTTGCCGCGGAGTTCGAGGGTGGCGAGCGCCTGGAGCGGATTTGGCGTACCCAGGAAGCGCTCAGCGAGGCCGCTACAGCGGACCGCGTGCGCTGGCAGCTCGATGGTTGGCTGAGTGCTGCGCGGGCGGGTAGTGCGCCGGGTGAGGGAGGGGGCATCGTCAAGCTGGCGTTGGAGCCGGTGGAGGTTACCCCGCCGGGGGATGGGCTCCTGTGGGGCGCGGGCGAATCCGCGGAGCAGGCCAAGCGCGTCATCGCGCGGGTGCAATCCCAGCTGGGGGTAGATCGCGTGCTGCAGCCCCGCCCGGCGGGCGGGCGTGGGGTGGCCGAGCGCATCGAGTACGTCCCCTACGGCGAACAGCGTGACCCGCAGCCGGAGGGCACCTGGCCCGGGCGCATCCCCGCGCCGCTCCCGGCAAGCCTGGCGCACCCGGCCGCGCGGATCCGGCTTATCGACGCCTCATCGAAAGACATCATCGTCACCGCCGAGGCCCTCCTCTCCGGGGAGCCGGCGGGCCTGGGGTGGGGGCGCCACCGCTACCGGGTGACCGGTTGGGCTGGCCCGTGGCCCGTGGACTCTGAGTGGTGGGAAGCAGGTGCGGCGCAGCGCTGCGCGCGCCTGCAAGTCGTCGGGGAAAACGAGAAAGGCCAGCGCGCCTGGCTCCTCGTGTGGGCAGGCGGACGCTGGTCGGTGGAGGCAACCTATGCCTGAACTGTTTAGTTCAGGATGTCGATAACCAGGCGCGTCGGTGCCTTGAGCACCTGAACCGAGTATGGGTGGCGCCCATCAAGCCCGATGACAAACTGCGAGCGGGCCTCGAAGGTGCCGCTGCTGACCACCTGGGTCACCAGCCCGCCGGCACCCTTCACGGTACCGATATTCGGGTCTTCCATATCAAGTTGGAAAGGGTAGGCGGTGCCGTCGATGCTGACGTCGAGCGCGGTGGAACCGTTGTAAGCAATCGGGTTGCCGGATCCCTGCTGGGCGGGGGAATCGGTGTAATCGATGAACCAGCCCGGTGAACCGTCTCCGACAAACTCGAAGACCACGCGGTCAAAACCTTCATGCTTGCCCACGCGGACATCGGTCACCACCAGTTCCGAGGGAGCTGGTGGACGGAGGGTTTTCATCTCCATGTTGGCGTCGCCCAGCGGGGTCAGCCCAGCCGGTGCGGCGGGGGAGGGGGCAGTGGGAGTAACGGTAGCCGTGGAGGTGGAGGCGCCGGACAGGGTGGCGTCGAGAGTCTTCGTGGGGCCGTCGGAGCTGCCGTCCGGAGCGGAAGACGGAGCGCATCCCTGAAGCGCGAGTGCACCCGAGACAACGAGTGCGGCCACTGGGGCGGCTGTGCGCAAGAGGTTATGTTTCGGCATGACTTCGAGCGTAGTGGCACTACGGGGAATTATATGCATCGAGCTAAGCATCGTAACCACATTGTTGTGAAGAAAGTGATGCCAGTTAAGATGGCGTCATGACCTTCTGCTCCGACGTCCAGGTCGAGCCCCTGGCCGGTACCGCAAAACAAGAATCTGTGTACGTCCTCTTTGAGTGGCCCACGGCGTGGTCTCGTGACGTGCTTGACGGGCGTACCTTTGGCCCCGGCTTGACTGCGAAGCTCAAGGCCAAGCTCAAAGGCGTGGCGGGCCTGCAACTCATTCGCCGCCCTGGGCGTGCCGGGCATGAGCGGGGGACGGGTCACTTCCGCTGTTTCGTCGTGTGGGCACGCGAGGGGTTGGTACAGGATTACGTCCTCAACGGCCCGGAGGACATCCTCGATCTGGATCTGGAGCATCCCACTGGCACGTGCCTGCCGCTGGTGCTCGTGTGTACCCACGCCAAGCGCGATGCCTGCTGCGCTATCAAGGGCCGCCCGCTTGCTGCTTCCCTGGCGTGCGAATTTGAGGAGACCGTGTGGGAAACCTCCCACACCAAGGGGCACCGTTTCGCACCGTCGGTGCTCCTGATGCCGTGGGGATATTCTTTCGGCCGCCTCAACGTGGACGCTGGCCGCGAGCTCGTGGGCAAGGCTCTGCACGGCGAGTATTTCTACCCCGCCAACCGTGGTTCCGGTCTTCACACTCCCCAAGGCCAGGTAGCGGAGCTTGCAGTAGCACGCCAGCTTCTCGACGCCTCCGAGTCCCTCCACTACGGCGACCTCACCGTCGACGCGGCGGAAACCCCCGCCGCGAAGAATAGCGTCGTTGTGCGCCACCGCGACGGCCGCGCATGGGACGTAGAGCTCGAAGAAAAAGAGGCCTCCGGCGTCGTCTCTTCCTGTGGAGACGAGCCGAAGACCTCTTCCTACTTTGCCGCGTGCCGCGTCGCGCGACGTGGCACGTAGGATAAGGACGCGGCGCATAAGATATGAACGCGGCGCTTAGAGTACGGGCGTGACACCCTAAACCGCGCCGAGCCATGCGCAGGCGCGGCTAGCGGCGCATAATCTTGGCCGAGAGCCAGTTGCCGAAGAACTGAGCTGCCTGCACCAGCACAATGATGATGAGGGTGGCCACCACGGTGACCTCCCACTCGAAGGCGCGGTAGCCGTAGACAATGGCGAAGTCACCCAAGCCACCGCCGCCGACGTAGCCCGCCATCGCGGACATGTCGACGATGCCGATGAACAGGAAGGTGTAGCCCAGCACCAGCGGGCCGAGTGCCTCCGGAATGATGACCGTGGTGATGATCTTCCACGGCGAAGCACCCATCGCGCGGGCTGCTTCAATCACGCCCGGATCCAGCGCCACGAGGTTCTGCTCGACGATGCGCGCCACCGCGAAGGTAGCCGCGATAACCATGACGAACGTGGCCGGTTCGCGGCCGATGGAGCTGCCCAGCACCGCCACCGTCAGCGGCTGCACAAAGGCCAGCAAGATAATGAACGGAATCGGGCGAATAAAGTTCACCAGGATATTGATGACGAAGTGGATAGGCTTGTTCTGCAGGATGCCACCTGGGCGCGTGGTGTAGAGCAGGATGCCCAGCACGAGACCGATGATGCCGGCGACCACCAGGGTGGTGGCGACCATGATGAGGGTGTCCTTGATGGCGTCGACAAGCGTGCCGCCCAGTCGATCCCAATTGGCCTGCGCGAGGTAGGTGACGTTCATCGTTGGATCTCCTCAATATCGGTGGTGCGTTGCATGTGTGCGTAGAAATCTTCAATGGCCGCTTCCGGCCCGTTGAGTCGCACGGTGATCTTGCCAAAGGAGTGCTTCTGCAAGGTGGTGATGCCACCGTGGACCACGGCAATAGACACGTCCTTGTCCGCGAGCTTGCCGGCGGCGTCGAAGAAGCCCGACTTTTCCGTCAGGTTGATGGTGAACAGGCGGCCCTCGTGGGCCAGCAGGTCATCGGCCTCAACGACGTCCGGGGTATTGCGCAGCGAGGTGGCCACGAACTTCTCCGCCACCTTGGTCTGCGGATTGGAAAAGACCTCATAGACGCTGCCGGCCTCGATGACGTGGCCGTTTTCCATGACGGCTACCTTGTCGGCGATGGAGCGCACGACGTCCATCTCGTGGGTGATGACCACGATGGTGATGCCGAGGTCGCGGTTGACCTTGCGCAGCAGGTCGAGCACCTCGTGGGTGGTGGTGGGGTCGAGCGCCGAGGTGGCTTCATCCGCCAGCAGCAGGGAAGGGTTATTAGCCAGGGCACGGGCGATGCCGACGCGCTGCTTCTGGCCACCGGAGAGCTGCTCTGGGTAGTTATCGCCCTTGTCCGCCAGGCCGACGAATTCTAGCAGCTCCTGGACGCGCTGTTGACGCTCCTGCTTGTCGACGCCCTGCAGCTTCAGCGGGTACTCAATATTGCCCGCCGCGGTGCGCGAGGACATGAGGTTGAACTGCTGGAAGATCATGCCGATGTTGCGGCGAATGCCCCGCAACTTGGATTCGGGCAGGGGGACGACATCGGTGCCGTCGAGAAGCAGCTGCCCCGAGGTTGGCTTATCCAGTCCGTTGATCATGCGCACCAGCGTGGACTTGCCGGCACCGGAGAAGCCGATGATGCCGATGATCTCACCGGGCTCGACGGTCAAAGAGACATCATCAAGCGCTTTCGTGGTGGTTTTCTTGTTTTTAAAGACTTTGGTGATATTGCGGAATTCAATCCGGGTGCCCCGGTGGGCGCCTTGGTGTTCAGTCACGTGGTTTTCCTTTGTACGTGTCCGTGTGATGAGTGAGGAGGGAGTAACGGGCAAAATCCCCCGGGTCACGCAACTAAGCGTGAGCGCGGGGGAGGGGGGAGATGTGCTTAGCTAGAGGAGGCTTCTTCTTCCAGCCGCTCCAGAATCTCCTGAAGCTCTGCCTGCGGTTTATCCACAAAGATAGTGGTTCCACCCGTGGTGTCTTGCACTGCGGCCTTCACCTCGTCGGAGAGGTAGAGCTCGGCCAGCTTCTTGACCTTCTCGTTGTCCTTGTCCTTTTCCTGCACAGCCCACACGTTGACGTAGGGGTCGAACAGGATCTTCGGGTCGGCGTTGGGGTTTTCCGGGTCGTCGTAAAGCACGGCGTCGGCCGGGTTGATACCCGCACGCTTGAAGAAGGAGTTGGTGATGATGGCGGGCTTGCCTTCGCCGAAGGCGGACGGGGTCTGGGAAGCATCGACCGGGGTGACACTCACCTTGGATGCGGCCTCGTCGATGTCGGCGGGGTCCGGGGTGAGCTTGCCCTCTTCCTTGAGCACCAGCAAACCGTTGGCGGCCAGCAGGTTGATGGCGCGGCCCTTCCAGAACAGCGGCATGGGGTAGACCTGCGTGGAGGCCACCGGAACGAGGTTCGTGCCGTTGCCCACGTTGTACTCAGCGAGGAACTTTAAGTGCTGAAACTTGTTGGTATCCGTGCTGCCCTCTGCCAGGGACTGGTTGGGGGTGGCGTAGTCGGTGAAGCTCTTCATCTCGATTTCGATGCCTTCCTCGGCAGCGAGTTCCTTGAGCACGCCCCACTCCGGAAGTTCGGCGTCGGTGGTGCCGACGATGATGGGATCTTCGGCGGTGCCGGCGGCGAAATCGGAGCTTGCAGACGAGCAGGCGACCAAGCTGGTAGCAGCAAGCAGGCTAGCGGCGGCTGCTACGAGACGGCGGATGCGCATGATTCGTCCTTTACTAGTCGGTGGTGGGTTTGTTTAGACCTGCTCTTCGAGGCGGTCCAGGATCTCCTGGAGCTCCTCCTGGGAGCGGTCGACGGCCACGGCGGTGTCGCCGGAGGACTTCAGAACGGCGTCGGTGACCTTCTGGTCCTTCCACAGCTCAGCCAGTTCGTGGAGGGTTTCGTTATCGGCGTCGTCGGCGCGCACGGCCCAGACGTTGATGTAAGGCTCAGCCTCGGTGGAGTCCGGGTCATCCTGAGCGACGGCAGACTGCGGGTCAATGCCAGCGCGCTCGAGGAAGGAGTTGTTGATGACAGCCGGCTTGCCCTCGCCATACGCGGCCGGGGTCTGGGCGGCATCCACCGGGGTGACCTTGACCTTGGACTTCTTTTCATCGATGTCCAGCGGGGTGGGGGTCAGCGGGCTACCTTCCTTGAGAGTGACCAGGCCTTCCTGAACCAGCAGGCCGATGGCGCGGCCCTGGTTGGTGGAGTCGTTCGGAATGGCGACTTCCTGGCCCTCGATGTCAGCGAGGTCCTTGTGGTCCTTCCAGTAGATGGCCAGCGGGTAGATCTCGGTGGCGGCCAGCGGCACGAGGTCGGTGCCGTTGCCCTTGTTGTACTCAGCCAGGAACTTCAGGTGCTGGAACTTGTTCGTCGTCAGCTTGCCCTGGTCCAGAGCCTGGTTCGGGGTGTTGTAGTCGGCGAAGTTCTCCAACTTGACGTCGAAACCGGCTTCTTTGGCCAGGTCCTGGAATACGGCCCACTCTTCCATGTTGGCGTCAGTGGTGCCGATGGTGATGGTGGAGTCCTTGGTAATGGCCTCGCCGGATTCCTTGGACTCAGCGGAGTCCGAGGAATCGGAGGAGCAAGCAACCAGGCCGGTTGCAGCGATGACGGCTGCCGAGGTGGCGGCAAGTACGCGACGGATGCTCATGGTGGGTTCTAGTGTCCCTTCTTGGTTTGTGCGGCAAGTCGTGTCACCGCAGGAGTTTGCACTGCAGGAAAAACTAGCAACGATTGAACCGCTTTGTCTATTCAGGGAATTGTTCAACGACAACCTTGACGGGAACCTGTGTTCGAATCTACTGTGTGAGGCTATGAGGTTTAATGGGGGCAAGGCGCTGCCGTGGTCCCGGGTGGAGAGGATCCTCTCTGGTCGCCCGGGCCCCGTCCCGATCTCGGTAGATCATCTGCCGCAGGCCACGGACGCGCCGAAAGTAGGGCATTCTTCCGTGCCTTTCGCGGAGCTGCACGCGGTAAGTTCCTATAGCTTTCTGCATGGCGCCTCCGAGCCGGAGGGACTTGTGGCGCGCGCCGTCGAGCTGGGCTTGCGGGGGATTGCGCTGGTAGATCGGGATGGATTCTATGGCCTTATGAAGTTTGCGGAGGCTGCCGCCAAGGTGGGTCTGCCCGCGGTCTTTGGTGCGGAGCTTAGTCTCGACCCGGCCCCGCTGACTGTCCTGGCGCGCACACCGGAGGGGTACCGGCGTCTATCCCGGCTCATTGCCCGCGCCCACATGGGGGCGGGGGAGAAGGGGGTCGTGTCCTATCCTTCACTGCCGGAGATTGGTGCGCTGCTGCAGGATGAGTGCCTCTTCCTGGTGGGCTGGGAGTGGTCGGAACATTTCGATCATCTGGTCGATGGAATAAAAATAGACAGCATGGTTTTGGAGTACGCATGTACCCAGCTCCCAGAGGACGCGGACCACCACCTACTGCTGGACTCCTTGCCGGTTCCACGCGCCATCGCTACTGCCCACCCGGCTGCCGCCACGCGGGATCGCGCGCGCTTGGCCGAGGCCAAACAAGCCCTGTCCAGACGCCTCGCGCTTGCCGACGCCTCCCCCAACTCCCACCCCATGGGCTCGTCCTGGCTGCGCTCCGGGGAACAGATGGCGTGCCTGCTGCCTGAGCGCCCCGAGCTGATTGCGGAAACCGTTCGCGTCCTCGAAGAATGCAGTTTTACCTGGGAGGCGCTGGCCCCGAACCTGCCTGACTTCGACGTGCCGGAAGGGCATACCGAGATGTCCTGGCTGGAGCACCTCACCTTCGAGCGCGCGGCAGTTCGCTATGCCACGCGCCCTGAGGAGATTCGGCGCAGGGCGTGGGAGCAGATGCGCTATGAGCTGGGTGTGGTCAAGCAGCTGGGATTTCCCGGCTACTTCCTCATCGTGTGCGATCTGGTGGACTTTTGTAAACGGGAAAACATCCTGTGTCAGGGACGCGGGTCGGCGGCGAATTCGGCGGTGTGCTTCGCGCTGGGGATTACGAATGCGGAGCCGATTTCCGCGGGCCTACTTTTTGAGCGCTTCCTCTCCCCGGACCGTGATGGCCCGCCGGATATCGACATTGATATTGAATCGGGCCGGCGCGAGGAGGTTATCCAGTACGTCTATGCCAAGCACGGCCGCGAGAGGGCGGCGCAGGTGGCGAACGTGATTACGTACCGCCGCAAAGGTGCGTTGCGGGATGCCGCCCGGGCGTTGGGCTACCCGCAGGGCTCGGCCGATGCGTGGTCGAAGGGAATTGCGCCCGCACCTTCGGATGTTGAAACCTTGGCTGAGCAGTTCCTGGGCCAGCCGCGCCACCTGGGTATTCACTCCGGCGGCATGGTGTTGTGCGACCGGCCGATTGCGGATGTCGTGCCCGTGGAGTGGGCGCGCATGGAAAATCGCTCGGTTCTGCAGTGGGATAAGGATGATTGCGCCGCAGCTGGGCTGGTGAAGTTCGACCTGCTGGGCCTGGGCATGCTGGAAGCCCTGCATCACATGATGGACTTGGTGGAGGAGAGTACTGGCCGGGTGGTCAACCTGTGGGAGTTGGATCTGGCTGACGTGGAAGTCTATGACATGCTCTGCCGCGCGGATGCGGTGGGCGTGTTCCAGGTGGAATCGCGAGCGCAGCTGAGCACGCTGCCGAGGCTCAAGCCGCGGGTCTTCTTCGACCTTGTAGTGGAGGTCGCGCTCATCCGGCCGGGCCCCATCCAGGGTGGTTCGGTGCACCCTTATCTGCGCCGCCGCGATGGTAAGGAGCCGGTCACCTATGACCATCCGGTGCTAGAGAAGTCCCTGGGCAAGACACTGGGAATTCCGCTCTTTCAGGAGCAGCTCATGCAGATTGCAGTCGATGCTGCCGGGTTCAGCGGCGCGGAGGCGGATGACCTGCGGCGCGCGATGGGCTCGAAACGCTCGCCGGCCAAGATGGCAGCGCTCAAGCAGCGCTTCTATGAGGGCTTGGAGGAAACCAACGGGATTACCGGGGAAATCGCGGACAAGCTGTGGGCCAAGATCGTGGCCTTCGCCGCCTATGGCTTCCCGGAGTCTCACTCGCAGTCTTTTGCCTCCTTGGTGTACTTTTCGGCGTGGTTTAAGCGCTATTATCCGGCGCAGTTTTGTGTGGGCCTGTTGCGCGCGCAGCCAATGGGTTTCTACTCGCCGCAGTCCCTCATTCAGGATGCGCGCCGCCACGGCGTGGAGGTGCTGCCGGTCAGCGTCAACGAGTCGGGTCGCGAAGCGCGCGTGGTGGTGGGCACGGACGGTGAGGTACGCATTCGCCTGGGCCTTAACCTCATCAAAGGCTTGGGTAATAAAGCCGCTGACCGCATTGAGGTGGCCGCGCCGTTTGCCGACGTCCCCGATCTCTCCCGCCGCGCCGATCTCACCGTCGATCACGTGGAGGCCCTCGCGGTGGCGGGGGCCTTGGATGTCTTTGGGGTGGACCGCCGCCAAGCACTGTGGCAGGCGGGCGTGGCCGCAACAGAACGGGCGGGGATGCTGCCGGGTCTGTCTGCTATCGAGGCGCCGTCTTTGCCGGGGATGAGTGCCTTTGAGCTCATGGCGGCGGACGTGGCAAGCACCGGCGTGACCCACAACCAGCAGCCGATGGAGCAGATCCGCGGGCAATTGCAGGCCCGTGGAATTCTGTCGGCGGCGGATCTACCGGCCGTGGAGGATGGCACCCGCGTGCGCATCGCCGGGGTGGTCACGCACCGCCAGCGCCCGCAGACTGCAGGCGGTGTGGTCTTCTTTGGTTTGGAGGATGAGACCGGGTTGATGAACGTCATGGTCTCGCCCGGCCTGTGGGCCCGGGATAAGGTGACGGCTCGGACGGCACCCGCGCTCATCGTGCGCGGTATCGTGCAGAATGCTTCCGGTGCGGTCACCGTTGCCGCGGACCAGCTAGAGCCGCTGGCCTTTGGCGAGGCGCTCTCGCGCGGCTCGCGGGATTTCCGCTAAGCGGTTTACTCCTTGGAGATGAGCTCGTCGCGGTTCATCTTTCCAGCGAGGGAACGCGCCACGGAGAAGGGTAGCCACACCAGCAAGAGCAGGATGAGCTTGAAGTAGAGCAGGGATACGAACACGCCATCCATGATGGGCATGGTTCGCGCACCCCAACTAATGATGCCGGTGAGCAGCAGCAGAATGACAAGTGCGGCGAGGGAGAACTTGAGGCCGTCGTCACGCGCTTCGACGTGCTGCTGCATTTGGTACTCATCGAGTTCCGTCGTGGGAAGGTCAGCGGCGCCAATCGTTCTGCGGAGGCGGGCGGTCAGCAGTGCGGTTAGTAGCGTTCCGAGGGCGGCCACCATCAGTGAGGTGAACAGGTCCCAGAACTGCAGGGGAAGGGAAGGCAGATGAGGAGGGTGGAGAGCTCAGCCAGGGTGGTGTAGCGCTTGCGGGCCTTGACGGAATCGGGAATAGAGGCGGACATGTGTGGCTTATCCCTTTCGGTAGATTTCGGAGGACATAGGAGTGAATTCGGTCCGGGAGAACACGGCTTCCACGGGTAAGTCGAAGACCTCGCAGATGTTGAAAGCAAGATCCAGGCTGGGGGAGTGGTCACCGCGCTCGAGGGCGCCAATGGTTTGGGGGTTGACCCCGATGGCGTCGGCAAGCTGTGCACGCGTCATGTCCCGTTCAACGCGGAGCACGCGGACCCGGTTAAATAGTGGGCGGGTTGGCTTTTTCTTTGGGGACATGCACCACAGTGTTGTATAAACCCAACGACTTGTCAAGGGTTCGTGTTAAAGTTGCGGCATGAATTCCGTATCCCCGTCACTCACTAAAGCCCGCTACATTTCGCGTTTGAGTTGGGACGTCATTCTTGCTGCCCTGGCGGCCGGGGCGGCGTATTTCTGGTGGGATTGGCTCTATTGGGTCGCCGGCGCGCTCATCGTGTGGGCGCTCTATGAACTCTGGCTCATCCCCGCCCAAGTCAGGAACTTAGGCTGGCAGGAAACCGCCGACGAACTTCTGGTCACGCGCGGCAAAATCTGGCACACCTTCACCGTCGTGCCCTATGGCCGCATCCAATTCGTCGACGTCACCGCCGGCCCCATCGAGCGCGCGATGGGGCTGAAGAAGGTGCAGCTGCACACGGCGTCGCCCAGCAGCGACGCCACCATTCCCGGCCTCCTTGCCGCAGACGCCGACGCCCTGCGCGAGCGTCTCGCCGTCAAGGCCCGCGAGAGGATGAGCGGGCTGTGAAGGATCGCGCGCTTGTCGACGCCGACGGCTACACCCGCGTCCACCGCCTCACCCCGCTGCTGCGCTTCTGGTCGCTGATTCTGGCGCTGCTCGCCATTTTTGCGGTGAATATCAACGCCTCCATGATTTCTGATGTGCTGTCTTACCTGCAGGGCGGACATCTGGGCGAGGTCGGCCGCGGCACTCTGCTGGGTGCCGGCGGCTTCGTGCTCGTGTGCGCGGTGATTTGGCTGATGTCAGGAATCTGGTGGCGCAAGCTGGGCTACAAGCTCACCGAGGATGAAATCGCTCTGCGCCATGGGGTCATCTCTACGTCTTTCCGCTCTGCGCGCTACGAGCGCATTCAAGCGGTAGACGTTGTGGAATCCGTCATCGCGCGCCTGTTGGGGCTGGCAGCAGTGCGCGTGGAGACCGCGGGTGGCACCTCTTCCGTCATCAAAATTGAGTACTTGTCCAAGGCGAAGGCGGAAGAATTACGCGCGGAGTTGCTGCGGCGCACGAATAAAGGTCCTACCAGTGAGCCAGCACCAGAAGCGGAGGAAGCCACCGCCCTGATCCCGGAAATTCCCATTCTGCGCACGATTGCTGCCGAGGCGCTGCGTCTGCCCACGCTGATTAGCGCGCTCGTTATTGGCGGTTTGCTCTTCATTCCGGGCATGTGGACCGCGCTGTTGCCCATCATCGTGGGTTACGTGGGAAGTGTGTGGGGTTTGGTGGATTCTTCCTGGAAATTCACCGCGCTTCACGACGCCCCCACCAACGCCCTCAACGTCTCCTACGGCCTTGCTGACCGCCGCCGCCAAACTATCCGCATCAGCCGCATCCACGGCGTGCGGGTGAGCCAGCCTTTCCTGTGGCGGCGTTTGGGCTGGTACGAAGTGAATGTGTCGGTGGCCGGCTACGGCGCGAAGGGCAGCGGCAAGCAATCTGGTTCTACGCGCATCCTGCCGGTGGGCACCCGCGAGCAGGCGCTGGAGCTTTTAGAGCTCATCTCCGATCTGGACCGCGCGCAGATTGAGGGTTACGCGCGCCCCGAGGGCCACACCCAGCCCACCTATACCTCCCCGCGCCGGGCTACCTGGATTAGCCCCATCGACCGCAAACAGCAGTCGGTGACACTGGTGGATTCCCCGCTTCCCGTGACCATCGTGCACCGCGGCCGCATCAACCGCCGCGTCATGGTGATTGGAACTCCGCACATCCAGGAGCTCACTCTCAAGGTGGGGCCGCTGGGTCACCTTGCAGGCGTGCGCACCGTGCGCTTCGACCTTGTGGCGGGCCCAGTCAAGATGGCTGGCCAGGACCTCACGCCTGCCGACGCCTCCGAGCTCCTCGCCCGCCTGCGCTCCCGCCCCTTGCCATCCCTGGACGCCGTGCTGGAGCAGAGCAATGAACCGAACGGCAAACTGCAGAGAGGGCTCCACCAAGACCTACGCAACAATCCGCGTAACAACTCTCGCGACGGTGCGAGCCGTGGGTCGCAGGAACTTACGCCCGGCGACGAAGCTTAAGCAGCACCGGTCCGCGGGTGCTGCTAGGGCCGGCACACGCCGAGGCGGCCGAACAGGACCCGCATCCGCCTGCGGGACAGGAGTCGAGCGGCTCCATATCGAGGACCCCTCTGGCGGTGAGGTGATCCAGGATGACATCGACCGTCCCGGGCTCCAGCCCTGTCTTCGCCACGAGGTCCACGCGCGAGCGAACGCCGGCCTCGATGGCTTCCTGCACCGCCTGGATGGGGGAGGCAGGCATTAGATAAACACCTTCAACACCTGGAAGGCCGCTACGGCCAGCACCCACGCGGTGGCCAGCTGGACGCCGAAGCCGAAGAGCGTCCAGCGCCAGCCGATCTCGCGCCGCTGCGCGGCAATCGTGGCCACGCAGGGAGTATAGGCCAGCAGGAAGAGCATGTAGGCCCACACCGCGGCGAGCGGGTGACCGCCGGAAGCCTGCTCGAAGTCAGCCCGCACGTGATCGCTGAGCGCGCTGTGCGATTGCTCCTCGGCGGAGGCGTCGGTAACGTCCTCGACTGCGTAAGTCTGCGCCCACGTGGAAATCAGCGCCTCCTTGGCCACGAAACCTGTCACCAGCGGGCCTGCCAGTGACCAAGAATCGAAGCCGGCCGGTGCAAAGGCCGGGGCGATAGCGTGCGCGACCGCGCCATAGGCTGAATCCTCCGGGGCTGGTGGTTCACCCCACGAAGAATCCTGCGCCGCAGCGCCAACCGGGATGGCCATGAGCAGCCACACCACAACCACGGTACTCACGATGATGCCGCCAGCCGTCTGCAAGAAGCCCTTCAGGCGCGTCCACATCACGCTGAGCGCCAAGCGCACCGTGGGTAGCTGATACGTCGGCAGGTCAATAACGAGTGCTTCTTCCGGAACCGCGCGCCACAGAGTCCTGCGCAGGGCTAGCCCCACCAGCACGAGCAGCGCGATGGAAATGACGTACATAATGAACACCACGCTGCCGGCATGCTCCGGGAAGAACGTAGCCGAGAGCATGACGAAGACCACCAAGCGCGCCGAACACGAGGTAAACGGGATGAGCAGCGCGGTCATGATGCGATGCCGCGGGCTGCCCAGCACACGGGTGGCCGAAATCGCTGGCACGTTGCAGCCGAAGCCCACAACAATGGGGATGAACGCCTTGCCCGGCAGGCCGATGGCCCGCATAAGGCGATCCGTGACCACCGCCGCACGCGCCATATAGCCGGAATCCTCCAACACCGCCAAACACAAGAACATTAGCGCCATGAGTGGGGCGAAGGTGAGGACCATGCCGACGCCGCCGATGAGGCCGTCGACAAGCAGGCCCATCACGAGGGGGTGGCCTAAGCCGATGGTTTCTAGCCCCGCCCGCGCCCAGTCGCTCAACGGGCCGGAGACCAGCGCCTCCAAGCCATCCTGCAGGGGAGCGGCCACGGTGGTGGTGATCTGGAAGACCGCCCACATCACGGCCAAGAACAGCAACGGCCCGGCTACCGGGTGAAGGGCTACCGCATCGAGGCGGTGGGAGAGGGGCGTGGCGTGCTCGACCTCGCTCACCGAGGCCTTTGCGGCGGCGTCGAGCTCGGCGAAGCGGTCCTCCAAACCAGCATTCTCGCGCAGCTGCACGGGCTCAGTTGCCAAAGACTCCATTACAACCTCGCGCAGCTTCTCGACGCCCTCCCTCCTACGCCCATCAACCTCCACCACCGGGATGGAGGTGGCCTCGGCCAACGCAGAGGCGTCGACGACCTGTCCCTGGTTGAGCGCCACGTCGGTCTTCGTCAGCGCGATGATGAGGCGGTAGGGCTGCTCCGCCAACTGGAGGGCGACGTTGAGGCCGCGCGCGACGGCGCTGGCATCGACGACCACGACGACGGCGTCGGGGCGCTCATCTGCGGGGCAATCGATGAGCATGGCGCGGGTGAGCGCCTCATCGGGGCTGAGCGGGTCGAGCGAGTAGGTGCCGGGGAAGTCGATGAGATCGGCGGTGGATTCACCCAGCTTCCAGGCGCCGCGGCTGACCTCAACCGTAGTTCCCGGCCAATTGCCGGTCTGCGCCTTCGCACCGGTCAGGGCATTAAAGAGCGTGGACTTGCCGGAATTCGGGGAGCCGACGAGTGCGATGATGGGTGCTCCGGCAGGGGCGACCGCGCCGCCCGGATTGCCGTGACAGCTGGGTTTCGTGGTGGCCATGGTTTAGACCTCGATGGCTTGCAGTGTTGCCTTGTCGATGGCGTAGCGGCAGCTGCCCACCGACACCACCCGCGCGCCGCCGGCGACGCGCGGGCCCATGGTCAACGTGGCGCCGGGGCGGATTCCCAGCTCGCCGAGGCGCACCGCTAGCGCGGCGTCACAGGTGCAGGAAATGCACTCTTTCCCCAAGGTGATGGTGCATCCC
This sequence comes from Corynebacterium aurimucosum, assembly GCF_030408555.1. Lineage (NCBI taxonomy): Bacteria > Bacillati > Actinomycetota > Actinomycetes > Mycobacteriales > Corynebacteriaceae > Corynebacterium > Corynebacterium aurimucosum. Next base: position 532,349 of record NZ_CP047048.1, read on the forward strand.
ATGGGGATAGCGTCGGCGGTTTGTCGTGGACATTCAGGCAACGTCACGGTGGGCTCTCTTTCTCGATCAGCACTACCGATATAGGTTACCCTTAGTAAAGGTAGGTGTGTCTAGTTTTCGGCGACTTGTCTTAGGTGATCCTCACCACGCGGCGCATTAAGCGTTTGGAGTGGACCAGCTGCTCACCTGGCGTAGTCGCTGGCGATTCTTCAGTCGTGATTGGCCCAGCTTGCGGGACATGCGGTCCAGAATCTGGATGGCCTCCGTGATGTGCGGGCCTTTGTTGAGCATGACGCACTCCGCGCGCAGCGCATAGCCAGCGTCCGTGATTTCCGCGCGGGAGGGAAGCCCGGTCTTGGCCAGGGTCTCCAGAACTTGGGTGGCCATGATGACTGGGATATGAGCCGCCTCCGCGACCTTCATGATGCGCCCCGGTACCTGGACCATCTGCTCAAATCCCAGCTCCACAGCCAAGTCACCACGCGCAATCATGATGCCGAACTTGGCATGCCGCATGCCCTCCAGCAGCACGCTTCCCAGCTGCTCATAGGCGGGAACCGTCTCAATCTTGAGCACGATGCCCAGGTCACGCACACGCTGTGCCATCTCTTCCGAGTCCTGCTCAGCGGCAATCGCCTCGAGTGTGTCGTAGAGGAAGGACACATCAGAGGGCGTGCGGATGAAGGAGACCGCCGCGATATCGCAGTGCGTGGCCACAAAACGCAGCGCCTCGATGTCCTCCTCGGTGAGGCTGGGCAGCGGGACGTCAGTATCCGGCACATTGATTCCCTTATATGCCGCCAGGTTGGTGCCGGTAGGCCCGGCATGTTCCACGGTGATGACGGCCTCGCGCGCCGCACCATTCACCCGCACTTCGCGGACACGACCGGAGATGGCGCCGTCATCGAAAATCACCCGGTCGCCCACCTCGAGCGCACCGACCACCTCCGGCAGCGTACACCCAATAGTGGTCACCTCACCCTCCGCGATGCGCGCCGGCTCTGCGGATGTGCTGAGCACCAATTCCTCGCCGCGGTGCAGGCGAATCTTTTGCTCGAGGGGCGGAACCCCATGCACCCGGGTGATCTCCCCGCCGTGGTTGAGCACCGTGCCTTCGGCGAGGTAGCAGTTGCGCTCCCCGTGCAGCACGGCCACGCCTGCCTCTACGCTCTCCACGGTGAACACACGCGAGCGCCCGCGCGCTTCGGTGAAGCGGACCTCGCTGCCGGGCTGAAGCCCTGCTAGCCACTTACCTTCTACCTCTAGCGCTACCGCTGGGCGTGCCGCGGTTGGCGACGCCTCCCCCGCCACCCCGTGGGCGCGGGCGGTGGAGGGGGCGTCGTGAAGCACGAGCGTTGCCGGACTCAGCAGTTCGCCTGCTGCGGTGCGCTCGCCGCGCACGCGGATGACCTGCGGGCCCGGCTCGATGGTGCCGGTGCGGACCTTGGAGCCAGCAATATCGCAGGAAATCAGAATCTCGCGCCCCACCTCTTCAGCGGCGCGGTGAACATGCTCCACCATCTTCTCCCACGCCGCCTGGTCTTCGTGGGCACAGTTGATGCGGGCTAATTCCATGCCCGCGCGGGCGAAACCGAGGACCAGCTCATAATCCTCCGCAGCCTCGGTGGGCAGGGTCACCATGATGCGCGCGTGCGTGTCCTCCTGGGTGGGGCCGAGGAGGGCCTCGGTGTTGGCGTCGAGGATATCGTCGGCGTCTGCATACGCCGAGGCGATGGGCTGCACGGGGTAGGTCGGCGCCTGGCCGTCGAAGGCATCAATCACATTGCGAGCGGCGTGGAGGCGCTCCAGCACCGCGGGCTCTGGGTGGCTCAGGCTCGTAGCACCCAAGGCCGTGAGGCCTTCCTGCAGTTCGACGGCGTCCTGGGAACGCAATTCCATATAGCGCACGAGGTTGACCGCGCCGGGGCGGTGGACGGGATCCACGCGCGCTATCTGCGCGGCGTGGGCGGCAGACGAAGCTTCGACGCGGGTAATGAGGGAATCAAGCAGTGGGCGCAGGCTAGGCACGGTGTCTCCTTCGATGTGAAAGTCCACCCATATTGTGCCGCGACTTGTTAGACCGCGCCACGGAAGCCGAGCTGGCGCCAAGCCTCATATACGGCAGTTGAGGCCGCGTTGGAGAGATTCATCGAACGTCGTGCCGGCATCATTGGGATGCGCACGCGCTCCGTTACCCGCGGGTGGAAGGCGTGTTTCTCCGGCAGGCCCGTGGGTTCGGTGCCGAAGAGGAGGACATCGCCTTCTTGGTATTCCACGTCGGTGAACCACTTATCCGTGTGGGTGGTGAAAGCGAAAACGCGCGCGCCGGGCAAGCTGTCCATGCAAGCATCGAAATCCTTGTGGATCTTGAGGTCTGCCAGGTCGTGGTAGTCCAAGCCTGCGCGCTTGAGGTGCTTGTCCTCGAAGTTGAAGCCGAGCGGCTCGATGAGGTGCAGGCTCGCGCCCGTGACGGCGGCGGTGCGGATAGCGTTGCCGGTGTTGGTGGGGATCACGGGGTTGTCGAAGACAATGTGCAAGCTGCTCATAGGCATCAGTCTAGGATGGTGTGCATGAGCGCTACCAAACTAGATGGCAACCTATACCGCGACGAGATTTTCGAGGACCTAGCCCAGCGCGTGGCCGCCCTCAAGGAGAAGGGGATTACCCCGGGCCTAGCCACAGTCCTGGTGGGCGATGATCCGGGTTCGCATTCCTACGTGAAGATGAAGCACCGCGACTGCGAGAAGCTCGGGATCAACTCGATTCGCAAGGATCTGCCTGGCGACGTCTCCCAGGAGGAGCTGGAGCGCGTCATCTCAGAGCTCAACAATGATGACGCCTGCACCGGCTACATCGTGCAGCTGCCCTTGCCGAAGCACCTGGATGAAAACCGCGTGCTGGAGCTCATCGACCCAGCCAAGGATGCCGATGGTCTGCACCCGATCAACCTGGGCAAGCTGGTGCTCAACGAGGAAGCGCCGCTGCCGTGCACGCCGAATGGCTGCATCCACCTGCTGCGCCGCTTTGGGGTAGAGCTCGATGGCGCGAAGGTCGTGGTCATTGGCCGCGGTGTGACCGTGGGCCGCCCGATCGGCCTGATGCTCACCCGCCGCACCGAGAACTCCACGGTGACGCTGTGCCATACCGGCACCAAGGACCTCGCCGCAGAAACCCGTGAGGCCGATGTCATTATCGCGGCCGCAGGCAAGGCGCACATGCTCACCGCCGATATGGTCAAGGAAGGCGCTGCGGTTCTCGACGTCGGCGTATCCCGCGTCGACGGCAAACTCGCCGGCGATGTGGCTGAGGACGTCTGGGAGAAGGCTGGCTACGTCTCCCCGAACCCGGGTGGCGTGGGTCCGCTGACCCGTGCGTTCCTGGTCAGCAATATCGTCGAGCGCGCCGAAAAGCTCGCCGCTGAATAACGTTCACTATAAGAACGTTCACTGTAAACACACGTCTAACTTGAGCATGTGAGTAGCAAGAATGACGGATCAACCTGCACAGTCACAGGCGACCCCGCAGCGCCAAGCGCGACGAGTTCCCCGGCCCTCGGCTCAGGGGCGAGCCCATGCGCAGGCTGAAGGCCAAGCCCCCAGCCGCGTGCGCAACCGTGGAGCCAACCAGGCCCGCGGGAAAGCTGTGCCGCCGGTATCCCTGTCCAATCCCCACGACGCGCACCTGAAACCTTCGGCGCTGCCGCCGGCGGTGCAGTGGGTGGCCATTGGACTGTTCGTGGTGGCGGTTGTGGTGTCGGGGATTTATGCGCTTTCTGAGCACTGGCGGCGTGCCACCATGCTTCTGGGAGGGGCACTTATGTGGCTTACGGTGGTGCGCCTGACGTGTGATTCCTCGCGAGTCGGCGTGCTCGCGGTCCGCTCCCGGCGCTTCGATGCCTGGTTTACCGGCATTTTGGGCGCGGCGATGGCGTTCTTGGCTTTTTCCATTGACGCGCTGGGATCGTGATGCGTGTGGCTCCTGAAAAGAGCCACACGGCTCTTTAGATATAGTATTCGTCGCCGACGTAGGCAGGGCCCACATCGAGGCCATTCGGCGCGGAGAGCAACAAGAAGTTGCGCAGGATGCGATTCATCTGCCGAGTCTCCGTTAAGAAGGCGTCGTGCCCTACGGGCGAGACAATCTTGGCCATCGCCAGCAGGTGGTTAACGTTGCGGGAGATGTGCTCCTGCTGGTGATAGGGGTAGAGGATATCGGTGTCCACGCCCACGACCATCGTCGGCACTTGCGATGCCGCCAGTGCTTTGATGAGCCCACCGCGTCCGCGGCCGACGTCGTGCCGGTTCAACGCCTCCGTGAGCACCACATAGGAACCTGCATCGAAGCGCTCGGTGAGTTTCGCCCCCTGGTAATCCAGGTAGGAGTTCACCGCGAAACGCTGGTTGAGCTCTCGGTGCGGGCCCAAAGGGTTTTCGCCCTGCTGTGGCTGGGCACCAAAGCGTTCATCGATCTCCTGCTCGCCGCGATACGTCAGGTGCGCAATGCGGCGCGCCGCCGCCAGACCATCCCGCGGCGACTTATCGGTGAGGTAGTAATTTCCGCCGTGCCAGAACGGGTCGCGCTCAATGGCGGAAATCTGCGCCGATTGGATACCAATCTGCCACCCCGAAGCCCGAGCCGATACCGCAATCACGCACACCGCCGACACGCTTTCTGGGTGCAACAAGCTCCACTCCAGCGTGCGCGCACCGCCCATCGAGCCGCCGAGTACCGCGTGCACACGCGAAATACCCAACTGCTTCAGGCAGTCGTGCTCAGCCTCCACCAAGTCCCGAATCGACAGCGCCGGGAAGCGCCCGCCCCACGGCTTGCCATCCGGGTGCAACGATTTCGGCCCCGTCGATCCGTTGCAGCCGCCGAGCGCATTGGTGGCTATAACGCACCAGCGCGTCGTATCTAGGGCCTTGCCGGGGCCGACCAGGTCGGACCACCAATCCACCACGTTGGAATCACCGGTCAGCGCGTGCTCAACCACCAAGACGTTGTTGACGCCGTCGGGGTCGCCGGCGAAAGCACCCCAGCGTTGGTAGGCCACGTGGGCGTCGGCAAGCACGGCGCCTGCTTCCGTGGTGAAGTCACCGATGGGGACGACGGCGAGCTCGCCTTCGGGCGCGAGTTCCGGAATCGGGCTAACCAATGGCCGAGAACCCACGCTCGAGGTCGGCGATGATGTCGTTGACATCCTCGATGCCCACCGACAGGCGCACCGTGGCCTGGGTAATGCCCGCGGCCTTGAGAGCGGCCTCGTCGGACTGGGAGTGCGTGGTGGTAGCCGGGTGCACCACCAGCGAGCGGGTATCGCCGATGTTGGCCAGGTTGGAGTGCAGCTTCAGCGCATCGATGAACGCCCAGGCCTCCTCGCGGCCGCCGTTGATGTCGAAGGAGAGCACGGAGCCGGTGTAGTCGTAGCTCAACTTCTCCTTGACCTGCTTGTACGGGGAGGAGTCCAGGCCGGCGTAGTTGACGGTGGTGACCTTGGCGTGGGACTCCAAGTACTCGGCCACGGCCTGAGCGTTGGCATTGTGCTTCTCGACGCGCAACTGCAACGTCTCAATACCATTCAGCGTCAGCCAGGCGTTGAAGGGGGAGATGGCGGCACCCGTATCGCGCAACAGGCCCGCGCGCGCCTTGACAGCGAAGGCTGGTGCGCCCAGGTCGGCGTACTTGAGGCCGTGGTAAGCCTCGTCTGGGGTAACGAAGTAGGGGAAGACCGGCTCGCCATCGCGCTCGACGGTCCAATCGAAGGAGCCGCCATCGATGATGGCACCGCCGATGGCGGAGCCGTTGCCGCTGTAGAACTTGGTGGTGGAGACGACGACGATATCCGCGCCCAGCTCCAGCGGGCGGGCGAGTGCGCCGGTGGCGATGGTGTTGTCCACGATGAGCGGGACCTGGTTCTTGTGCGCAACCTCAGCGATGGCGGGGATGTCGAGGACATCGGCGACCGGATTGCCGAAGGTCTCTCCGTAGAAGGCCTTGGTGTTCGGTTGGACGGCGTCCTGCCAGGAGGCTGGGTCATCCGGGGTCTCGACGAGGGTGACGTCGATGCCGAGGCGCTTCAAGGTAACGGTAAAGAGGGTGGAGGTGCCGCCGTAAAGGCGCGGGGAAGTAACAATGTGGTCGCCGGCGGAGGCCAGGTTCAAAATGGCGGCGGTTTCGGCGGCTTGGCCGGAAGCAAAAGCTACGGCGGCGACGCCGCCCTCGAGGGAAGCGAGGCGCTCCTCGAGCGCATCCTGCGTGGGGTTGGTCAGGCGGGTATAAATCGGGCCGGCATCCGAGAGGTTAAAGCGGTTGGCGGCGTGCTCGGCGTCGTTGAAGACGTAGGACGTGGTCTGGTAAATCGGCACGTTGCGTGCGTTGGTGGAGCCGTCCAGGTTCTGGCCGGCGTGGAGGGCGCGGGTCGCGAACGACCACTCGTTGACTGCGGAATTATCGTATTTGGTGCTCATGTCACAAAAGGCTAGACCAAGCGGTTCAGTGCTGTTAGTGGCTTTCTAGAAACCGCAGGCAAGCCCGAGAATAAAAATAGACCGAGCGGTTGGTTTGGGGGCCTGTGTGTGCTGTAGATCTCCATGCAGTGCGAAGGCTCAAGGCCGCTGTTGGATGTCGATGCTTTCCCCAACGAGCAGGCGCTGGTAGCCGGTCACGCCGGCGCGTTGGAGCATGCCGTCGGTGATCTGCTTGCCGGCGTCGGACAGCACGGCGTCATGGATGGGTACTGTCACGCGCGCACCGATGCGCATGGCGTAATCCGCGGCATCCGCCCCGCGCACCCACGGCCCGGCGATGGGGAGCAGGAGGACGTCTACCGTGCGTCCTTCCGAGGTAACCCACTGGTCGCCGGGGTGCAGCACTCCATTGAAGAAATAGCCCAGGTTCTCCGGACGTGGGATGTTGGGGTGGATTTCCTCGTGGAGCCCGCCCACCGCGCGGATTTTCAGGCCCAGGACTTCGAACTCCTCGCCTGTGTGGACTGCGGTGCCGGAACCGATGGCGTCTACGGCTTCCTGCGTCCCCCACACCGGTAGGCCGCTCGCGCGCACGGTGTCGACGTCGAGGTGGTCGCCATGTGCGTGAGTGAGCAGCACCGCGCCGGCATTATCCAGGCAACTGAGGTCTGAAAGAGGACCGGGATCGATGATGATGCGGCCCTGGGGCGCTTCGACGGCCACGGCGGATTGTCCATGTAACGAAATCTTCATGCCGCCAACGCTAGCGTGGCGCAGAGTGGCTGCGCCACGGATTATTACGCTAGGGCCTGCTTAACCAGCTCCAGCGCGGCGGCGAGCTCAACATCGCTCAAATGCCCGAAGCCCAAGACCACGCCTTCCTCGGCGGCCACGCCGCCCCAGTAATCGCTGAGCGGGGTGAGCGTCAGCCCTAGGGAAGCCGCGCGGTCGACCACGGCGTTGTCGCATAGCAACACCGCATGGAGTCCGCCGTGGATGGGCAGAAGGGTAGCGGGAGCGTCTTCCAGCGCGGCTTGGACGAGGTCGCGGCGGCGCTTGTAGGCACGGCGCATCCGCCCGGTGTGCCGCCGCAGCGCACCGCTGGCCAGGTAATTTGCCAGTGCCGCCTGGGGAATTGCGCCGACGGGCTGGCCGAAGACCTCCCGCACGCGATCCACCGCCGAGCGTAAGCTCGGCGGCACGACCAGATAGCCGCAGGCAATCGACGGCGAAATCACCGAAGAAAACGTTCCCAGCAAGACGGTGTGCTCTGGGGCGAGCGCGGCCAGGGCAGGAAGAGGTTGGCCGACGTAGCGCAGCTCGGAATCGAAGTCATCCTCGATGATGAGCACGTCGTTGCTGCGTGCCCATTCGACGAGCTCCGCGCGCCGGGCCGCCGGCAGGGAACCGCCATAAGGGTGCTGGTGGGAGGGGGTGACGATGAGAACGTCGAGGTCAACGGTGGGGACGGTGACGCCGTGGGCGTCGGTGGGGACGTCGACAAGCGTGTGACCCAACGCTTGGGGAACGCGGCGCAGGCTGGGGTACCCGGGGGACTCCACGCCCACGCGCAACTGGCTGCCCAGCGCGCGCAGCAGCACCGACAGCCCGTCGCGGGCGCCGGCGGTGATGACGACGTAGGCCGGGTCGACGGTGAGCCCGCGCATGTGGCGCAGGTGCGCGGCCGCTTCGCGGGGGAGATCGCCGGAAGGATCCACCGCGGCCTTACGCCACGCCGCCCTCCATTCGGGGGTGATGATTCCTTCGGTATCGGGCAAACCCGGCGTCAACTCTACGCGCGGTGGGGTAGGGGAAGGCCGCGGTGCCGGGGCGGGCTGTGGGGTGCGTCCGTGGGGTAGGTGAGGGTTGATGATGGTGCCCGAGCCCACCGACGCAGTGAGGTAGCCCTCGGCGGTGAGCTGTTCGTAGGCGGTAACCACGCTGCCTCGGGAAATGCCCAAATCGCGCGCCAGCGAACGGGTTGACGGAACCTGCTCTCCGGGCAGCAGAATGCCCGCCGCGACTTGGGTGCGGAGGGCTTCGGCAATCTGCACCGGCAGAGCGCGCGTATCAGATGGATCGAGGCGGAAAGACACGACCCCATCATAAGTGGTCTAATTCAACACTCTAAAAATGGCTCTTGTCTTGGACCAATTTCCTGGTCCACTATGTGAGCCATGACTGAACAGAAGATTGAACAGGGACGCGCCACGACGCGCGTCAAGCGTGGACTGGCTGACATGCTCAAGGGCGGCGTCATCATGGATGTCGTGACCCCGGAGCAGGCTCGAATTGCTGAAGATGCGGGTGCGTCCGCCGTCATGGCGCTCGAGCGCGTACCGGCCGATATCCGCGCTCAGGGCGGCGTGGCTCGCATGTCTGACCCGGACCTCATCGAGGGCATCGTCAACGCCGTGGATATCCCGGTGATGGCGAAGGCCCGCATCGGCCACTTCGTCGAGGCACAGATTCTGGGTGAGCTGGGCGTCGATTTCATCGACGAGTCCGAGGTGCTCAGCCCGGCCGACTACGTTAACCACATCAACAAGTGGGATTTCGACGTTCCTTTCGTGTGCGGCGCGACGAACCTGGGCGAGGCCCTGCGCCGCATCACCGAAGGTGCGGCCATGATTCGCTCCAAGGGCGAGGCTGGCACTGGCGACGTCTCCGAGGCCGTCAAGCACCTGCGCACCATCAAGGGTGAAATCGCGCGCCTCCAGAACCTGGATCGCGACGAGCTCTACGTCGCAGCCAAGGAACTGCAGGCACCGTATGACCTTGTTGCTGAGGTTGCGGAGACCGGCAAGCTGCCGGTCGTGCTGTTTGTCGCTGGTGGTGTGGCCACGCCTGCCGACGCCGCGCTCGTCCGCCAGATGGGCGCCGAAGGCGTCTTCGTCGGCTCCGGCATCTTCAAGTCTGGTGAGCCTGCGAAGCGCGCGGAAGCCATCGTTAAGGCTGCCACCCTCTATGATCAGCCAGCCGAGCTGGCCAAGATTAGCCGCGGCCTGGGCGAAGCCATGGTGGGCATCAACGTCAACGACATCCCCGCCCCGCACCGCCTGGCCGAGCGCGGCTGGTAAACGCGGTGCGCGTAATGAACCGCGCAATGAACACAGAGCGTGCAAAGGGAATGACTGCGGCGGACACGGTGCGAGCGCTCGTCGGCGTGCTTGCCCTGCAGGGTGGTGTGGAGGAACATCTCTCCGTGTTGGAGAGCCTCGGCGCTGAAACACGCCGGGTGCGCCTGCCGCAGGATCTCGACGGGCTGGGCGGAATCATTCTGCCCGGTGGAGAGTCGAGCACCATCGATAAGCTGGCGCGCTCCTTCGGCGTCGCGGAGCCGTTGCGCCGAGCCGTCGAGGGCGGGCTGCCGGTTCTTGCCACCTGCGCGGGGCTCATCTACAGCGCTCGCGACCTGGAGAACCCCGCGCCGGGCCAGCAGACGCTGGGGCTTATCGACGTCACCGTGCGCCGCAACGCCTTCGGGAACCAACGCTTCTCCGAGGAGCGCGTCGTTCCCGTCGCGATGCAAAGTCAGCGACCCGATGTAGAGGCCTCCGAGGCCGGGACGCGGCGCACCGAGTCCCGAGACGCTGCGGCGCATGACGACACCGAGGCTCATGACACAGGGGCCCGAAGCATCACGCTAGACATTGAGGCGAGCTTCATCCGCGCGCCCATCGTTACCCGCGTGGGTGAAGGCGTCGAGGTCATCGCCACGGTGCCTGCCCCTGCGCGTGGTACTGCGGCTGGTGGCGCGGCAAGCAGCAGTGAAGTTCTCAGTGCGGGTGCGAGCGCTAAATCTGGTGTGGCGTGCGCAGCTAGTGCCGGGCATGACGGGGAGCTAACTCGTCTTACTGCGGGACACGAAGTGATCGTCGGTGTGAGGCAGGGACACGTCACAGCGCTGAGCTTCCATCCGGAAGAAAACGGCGACTCGCGCCTCCACGCCGCGTGGCTCGCGTCCTTTGCCCATTAACTCTTTCTGTCCGCACCCCTTTCTGCCCGCGAGCTCTTTCGGCAAATAACTATCACCCAATAGTGCTCTGGGCTACATTGAGATGTGCCAGCCGAACACATCACTCCCAGAAAGGCTCCTCGCCGTGAGCACACCCGCCCCAGAACAAGTCCGCGAAGACATCCGCTTCCTCGGCCGGGTGCTCGGCCGAGTTATCGCGCAGCAGGAGGGCGAGGACGTCTTTGAGCTCGTCGAATCCACCCGCCGCATGGCCTTCGACATCGCCCACGGCGATGCCAAGCCGGAAGATCTCGTCGCTATTTTCCGCGACCTCGACATCACCAAAGTCAACCTCGTGGCGCGAGCGTTCAGCTATTTCGCGCTCATCGCGAACCTAGCGGAGGACTTGGATGACGAGTCCGTCGAGGCGCCGGTTTCCCTGCGCAAGACATTCGCCAAGCTCAAAGAAGAAGGTGTTGCGCCCGCCGACGCCGCCTCCGTCATCCGCGGTGCGCACGTTGCCCCCGTTCTCACCGCGCACCCCACCGAAACTCGCCGCCGTACCGTCTTCGATACCCAGACCCGCATCAAGAACCTCCTCAAGGAAGCACACCGCGGCGGCGATATGGCGGCGATCGAGAAGGAAATGTACCTGCGCATGACGCTACTGTGGCAGACCGCGCTGATTCGCATCGCCCGTCCCACCCTTGAGGACGAGATTGACGTCGGCCTGCGCTATTACAAGCTTTCGTTGCTCGACCAGGTCCCCGCCCTCAACCGCGCTATCCGTCACGCCATGCGTGAGACCTTTGGCCAGCAGCTTCCCGATTCCCCCGTCGTCCGCCCTGGCTCTTGGATTGGCGGCGACCATGACGGCAACCCCTTTGTCAATGAGCACACCCTGACCTATGCCACCCGCAAAGCCGCGGCGACGGTGCTCCAGTACTACGCCGACGAGCTCGGCGAGCTGGAGCGCGAACTCTCTCTATCAGACCGCTATTCCTCCAGCTCCAAGGAGCTGGGCGCGCTTGCCGACGCCGCCCACAACGACGAAAAATCTCGCGTTGACGAGCCCTATCGCCGGGCCATCTTCGGCATCCGGAAGAAGGTGCTGGCGAGGTTGGAAGGGGAGGCGTCGCCAAGCGCCTATGCGTCTCCGGAGGAGCTCAAGCGGGACCTGGATGTGATCGACCGCTCGCTGCGCCAGTTCAACGATGACATCATCGCCGATGACCGCCTTGCCCGATTGCGCTCGGCGGTGACCACGTTTGGATTCCACCTCTCGACGCTGGATATGCGCCAGAATTCGGAATCCTTTGAGAACGTCCTCACCGAGATTTTCGCCGCAGCCAGCATTACCTCGGATTATCGCGGGCTGGGGGAGGAGGAGAAGGTCGCGCTGCTGGTGCGGGAGTTGCAGACAAATCGTCCGCTGCTCTTCCCGGGCACTGAAAAGGAATTCACCGAGGATACAGCCAAGGAGCTGGGGATTTTCCGTGCGGTGGCCCGCGCTGTGCGGGACTTTGGACCGAAGTCGGTGTCGCACTGCATTATCTCTATGACGGGAACGGTCTCCGATATTTTGGAGCCGATGGTGCTGCTCAAGGAGGTGGGGCTGAACCAGGTAGATGTGGTGCCGCTGTTTGAGACCATCGAGGATTTGAAAGCGGGTGCTGGCATCCTGGAGAAGCTCTGGCAGGTGCCCGTGTACCGCGAGCATCTGCGCTCGCGCGGGGATGTGCAAGAGGTTATGTTGGGGTATTCGGATTCCAACAAGGACGGCGGGTATCTGCAGGCGAATTGGGCGCTGTACGACGCCGAATTGGCCCTAGTTGAGCTGTGTGAGCGCCACGGCGTGGAGCTGCGTTTGGCGCATGGCCGTGGTGGTGCGGTGGGCCGCGGCGGCGGCCCGACCTATGATGCGATTCTGGCGCAGCCGAAGGGCGCGGTCTCGGGTTCGGTGCGTATTACTGAGCAGGGCGAGGTGATTTCTGCGAAGTATGGAGCTCCGGAGACCGCGCGCCGTCATTTGGAGGCTTTCGTTTCCGGTGCGTTGGAGGCATCGTTGTTGGATACCGAGCCGATTGCGGATCCCGAGCGGGCCTACGACATCATGCGGGAGCTGGCGGACTTGAGCGGTACGGCGTACTGCCAGCTGGTTGATGACCCCGGGTTTATCGCCTACTTCACCCAGTCCACTCCGCTGCATGAGATTGATGATCTCAACTTGGGCTCGCGCCCGACCTCGCGTAAGCAGACCACCGCGATTACGGATTTGCGAGCGATTCCCTGGGTGCTGTCGTGGTCACAGTCCCGCACCAACATTCCGGGCTGGTTCGGCGTGGGCAGTGCGGTGACAGCGTGGGTACAGCAATCCTCCGGTGGTGAATGTGGAGTAGGACTGGCCAGCGTAGAAGAAGTAAATGCCACTGCGGATGGAGCAGAAACCGGAAAGGCCGGAGTAAAAAGCGGCGATGGAGAAGTGGAGAAGCGCTGGGAGGAGCTGCGTGAGCTGTACCGTACGTGGCCTTTCTTCCGCTCCGTGTTCGCCAACATGGCGCAGGTCATGGCCAAGGCGGAGATGCAGCTGGCACGCCTGTATGCCAACTTGGTTGATGACAAAGAAACCGCGGACCGTATCTTCAGCCTGATTTCCGCGGAGTTTGAACGCACCCGCGAGGTCTACCTCAAGGTCACCGGCAACGCGGAGTTGGTCAGTGAGAACCAGCGCCAGGCGAGGTCGCTCAAGCGGCGCTACCCGTACCTGCTTCCGCTCAACGCCATCCAGTTGGAGCTGCTGCGTCGCTACCGCCGCGGCGACGATCAGTTCCTGGTGTCCAAGACCATCCAGGTCACGATGAATGGCCTAGCCACCGCGCTGCGCAACGCCGGCTAAGCCGGCACGCTGAAGGCCCCGCGAGGAGGGGATTTCCTGCGGGGTTCGAGCACTACATGGCAGTGGCGGAATGCCTTCGCGGAAGGTTTAGTTGAAGTGTTAGTTGAAGGCGCTGGTGAAGACCGGAGCGGCGTCATAAGGTGGAATCCATGCCGTCCGCCCGCCGATGCGATCCATGCGGCCACGTGAGGGCGGGGCATCGGGGTCATCGTCGTTGACGCCGTTATGGTACGGACACAGCGGCACCAGGTTGAGGATGTTGGTGGGCCCGCCGCGGGCCCAGGCTTTGATGTGGTGGATTTGGCACTTCTCAAAGGGAACTTTGCAGCCCTCCCACGCACAGCACGGGTTCTCCGCAGCTAGGGCGAGGCGTTGTTTGGCCGTGGCGAAGCGCTGGAAACGAAACACATCGAGTGGGCCATGCTCGCGGCTGACCGCCACAATAACTCCCTTGTCCAGCAGAGCGCGCTCCACTAGCTGCGAGCCGGTCATCGTCGCGCCACTTGTTGTGCGGACGATGAATTCTTCGCCATCCTTGTCGGTATTGCCCTTGAGCAGCTCTGCGTAGTCATCGAGCTGCAGGACCGCCATGGTGGCAACCTCAGTTTTGACGCCACCGCCCTCCAGATTCTCCAAGAAACTCTCGCCGGGGCGTTCCTGGTCGATGCCTTCAAAGACACCGGTCAGCTGCAGCGAGTCCGCAGTTACCGTGAGGGTGGCCAGGCCATTGCCGTGCTGGGTGAGCTTGGCACGCTCGGCATACGTGCGGGGCTTGCGCATCTGACGCAGTCTCTTGCGCGCTACCTTTTCCACCAGCTCCGCGCTGGTCTGGCACAGCTCTACCCGCAAATCCCACGCTTTGTTATGGTCCCGGACTTTGGCAACGAAGTGCTCGATAAGCTGCAAGGTCACCAGCCCGTGCCCGCGCCGGCGGGCGGCTTCAACCGCCGTGCGCTGCTTCTTCGTCGAAGAGGTGTGCCCGAAGTAGGTGTGGTGGAGGGAGAGGAACACGGTGGCGTCGGCAGACGTGGCTCCGAAAGACACTAAGTCAGATTCAGACAGGCCCGCGCACTCGGCCACCAGGTCAATGGCGCGGCCGAGGGCGGCGAAGAACGTCTGAACTCTCATGAACCTCAGAGTAAAAGCGCCGCACCCTGCCAACAAGGGCGAGCTCCCGCCCGCCACGAAATCTGTGGATAACTTCTCGGGGGTGCTAAGCCAAGTTGTTCACTATATCGAGGAACTCTTCGGCATACGCCAGCTGCTTGGACAGCTTCTCGTAGCGCGTACGTGCCTCCAGTTGGACGCGAGCGACAGTCTCGCGCGCAGCCGGCGTGGAAGAATTAGCGGCCTCAAGAAATGAGCGCATATCTTCCAGCGAAAACCCCAGCGGCTTCATGCGGCGGACTAGCAAAATGCGGTGCAGATCCTCTTCGCTGTACAGACGGAAGCCTCCGGGGCTGCGGTGAGAGGGAGAGACTAGCCCGACGGAGTCGTAGTGGCGCAATGTGGGTAGTGAAATGCCGGTGCGCTCGGCTATCTCGCCGATTTTGTAGCCAGATTCAGCCATGGCTTTCCTCCTAGGGACCATGTTTTGTCGCGCGCCTATGCAGCGGTTAAAGTTATGCAAGTCCAAAACCCTAAAGCTACTTGAGGGTTAAGCTCGGGGGATACGAACGACAGGATTGCTATGACTGAAACTACCACGGTCACTGAAGCGCCCATGGGTGTTGTGGCCTCCTTCCGCTATGCCTTTTCCTCAGCTACGCGACTGCGCATCGAGGTGTTGGCCGGACTAGCCGTTGCCTTGGCGCTGATTCCGGAGGCGATTGCGTTTTCCATCCTCGCCGGGGTGAGCCCGGCGGTGGGTTTGTTCTCTTCCGTGATTATGGCTGTGGTGATTGCCTTTACTGGCGGCCGCCCGGCAATGATTTCCGCAGCAACTGGTGCTATCGCCCTTGTAGTGGCACCGGTGGCACAAGACCACGGCCTGGATTATCTCGTGGCCACAGTCATGCTGGGCGGGGTGCTTCAGATTGTGCTCGCGCTGTTGGGCGTGCCCAAGCTGCAACGCTTTATCCCACGCTCCGTGATGCTGGGGTTTGTCAATGCGCTGGGTATTCTCATATTTACAGCACAGTTGGAGCACCTTATCGATGTGCCGTGGATGGTCTATGTTCTCGTCGTCGTGGGGCTCGGCATCATGGTGGGCTTTCCCAAGATTACTGCTGCGGTGCCAGCTCCACTGGTGACGATTGTTGTGTTGACAGCTGCGGTGGTTCTGGCGGGCCTTAATGTTCCGCGCGTGCGCGATATGGGCGATCTACCGACTTCGCTGCCGGCGCTGTTCTGGCCGAACGTGCCGCTAAATCTGGAGACCGTCAAGATTATTGCGCCGTATGCGCTGGCAGTGGCCGTGGTGGGGTTGATGGAATCGCTGATGACTGCCAAGCTTGTCGACGACATCACGGATACCCACTCCAACAAAACCCGTGAAAGCTGGGGACAAGGCGTGTCGAACATCGCTACCGGACTGTTCGGGGGAATGGGAGGCTGCGCGATGATTGGCCAGACCATGATCAATGTCCGCGAGTCCGGGGCGCGCACACGCTTGTCCACGCTGGTTGCCGGTTCTTTCCTACTAGTTCTCATCTTGGCGTTGGGGGACATTGTTGGCCAGATCCCAATGGCAGCGCTGGTAGCCATCATGATCATGGTTTCGGTAGGCACCGTGGACTGGCACTCAGTGCACCCGCGCACGCTAAAATTTATGCCGCTGTCGGAAACCGTGGTGATGCTGGTGACCATGGCTGGCACGTTGGTGACGCATAACCTGGCGGTCGGCGTAGTGCTCGGTGTGCTGGCAGCGATGGTGAGCTTTGCCCGCCGCGTGGCTCATTTGGTGCGAGTGGATGCTTCCGAGCTTGTCGACGGTGTACGGTCCTACCAGCTGCACGGACAGCTTTTCTGGGCGTCGTCGAATGACTTGGTGTACCAATTTGATTACACCGATGAGGCTGAGCACATTGTCATCGACCTCACCGGTGCCGAGGTGTGGGATGCTTCCACGGTTGCTACCTTGGACGGCATTACTAGCAAGTTCCACGAAAAGGGCAAGACCGTGGACATCGTCGGCTTAAACGGCCCGAGCCGGCATCGCTTGGAGCAGCTCACCGGACGCCTTGATGGTGGGCACTAGTGCCATCGGGGAACTAGGCACCGGCGAGGCCGCGGCGCTTGAGCAGCGGCGCAACGTCCTTGTCGCGGCCGCGGAACTCGCGGTAAGCCTCCGTGAAGTCGCGGGATGCGCCCTTCGACAGGATGACATCGCGGAACTTTTGGCCGGCCTCGCGAAGGTTGGTTTGCTCCTTGAACCACTCGAAACCATCGGCATCGAGGGCCTCGGCCCAGAGATAGGAGTAGTAGCCCGCGGAGTAGCCACCGGCGAAGATGTGGTTGAAGTAGGTCGAGCGATAGCGCGGCGCAATGAGCTCGTTGTCTAGCCCGGCCGCGCGCAGGGCCTCGGCCTCGAACTCGGCGACGGCCTCCGGTGTAGCTTCCAACTCGGCGGCCTCCGACGCGCTCAGGGAATGCCACGCGAGGTCGATGATCGACGCCCCCAGATACTCCGAGGTGGCGAATCCCTGGCCGAACTCGGAGGCGGCGGAGATGGCGTCGAGAAGCTCGTCCGGAATAGGTTCGCCCGTCTCCACGTGGCGGGCGTACTCCTTGACCAAGTTCTTATCCAGTGCCCAGTTCTCGTTGATCTGCGAGGGGAATTCCACCCAATCACGCGGTACGTTGGTGCCGGCGAAGGTGGGGTATCGGACGTCGGAAAGCAGGCCGTGCAGGGCGTGACCGAATTCGTGGAAGACAGTGCGGACCTCATCCATGCTCAGCAGCGGTTGGGAGCCGTCGGCGGGCTTGGTGATGCCCATGACGTTGATGATGACCGGCTTGCGCTCCAGCAGTCGGGACTGCCCCACGAACTCGCTCATCCATGCGCCGCCGCGCTTGGCGGGGCGCCCGAAGTAGTCGGTGAGGAGAAGACCGATCCCGTGCGAGTCCTTTTCCCCGTGCGGGACGGCACCGTCCCGCACCTCCCACACGCGAACCCCCTCCGCGTAGCCCTCGAGGTCATCGCGCGGGATAACGGTGATGCCGTAGAGACGTTCGGCGGCGGCAAAGACGCCCTTCTCTAGGACCTGGTCCAGCGGGAAGTACTTGCGCAGCTCCTCCTCGTCGAGGGAGAAGTCGCGGGCGCGGACCTTGGATTCCCAGTAGGGCCAGTCGGCGGCGGTGAATCCCTGGCTGTTGAGCTCAGCCTCTTCAGCGAGGAGCTTCTGCTCGCCTTCGGCATTGGCCGCGGCGGCGGGGGCGAGGTCGAAGAGCATGGTGCGGGCGGCGTCGGCAGTCGCGGCGGTTTCCTCGGCGATCACGCAGTCGGCATGAGAGGCAAAGCCCAGCAGCTCGGCCCTCTCGGCCCGTAGCTGGACGGCTTCGATGAGTCCCGGGATGTTGTTTTCGGATCCCCTGCTTGCCGACGCCCCATACAACCTCCCCCTCGCATCCTCCCGCGCCAGGCGGCTCAGCTCCGATTGCACGGTCGGCAGCTCCAGCGGGATGGCATAGCCCTCGCGGCCAAGCGCCTCAGCGTCGGCTTTGGCGGAAGCGATGCGCTCGGCGGGCAGGCCTTCGAGTTCCTCCTCGGTGAAGGAGACCGCGCGCTCGCGGGTAGACGCCATGAGGTTGCGGCCAAATTCCTCCGACAGTGCAGAAAGGCGCTGGTTGATCTCAGACAGGCGGGCCTTGCCAGTCGCATCGAGATCGGCACCCTTGCGGGCAAAGGTGCGCAAGAGGTGGTCGTGGAGGCGCTGGCCTTCTGCGTCGTCGGCAAGCGGCGTGGCCTCCTTGATGCGCGCGTAGAGCACCTCGTTCTGGTACATCGCGTCATAGTGCGCGGACAGTCGCGGGTAGATGTCGGCGGCGATCTCCTCCATCTCCTCGGTGACATCCGTACCGGAGAGGTTGCCGAAGACCGCCATGACGCGGTCGAGGTCCTGGCCGGATCGCTCGAGCGCCTCCACGGTGTTTTCCCACGTAGGCGCGGCGGGGTTGTCGGTGATGGAGGCGATCTCGGCGTCGTGAAGCGCGAGTGCTTCGTCGAAAGCGGGGCGGTAGTGCTCTACCTTGATCTCCGCAAACGGCGGGAGCTGATAGGGCAGCGTAGAGGGGGTCAGTAGTGGGTTAGTCATAAGAAACTACCGTACCTAATAAGCCCGTCCCTATGTGATGGCTTTCACTAAACTATCCCACCGGGATTGGTGTGCGTTCCCTGCGTGGAGTGGTGGCACGGTACACCAGGACGATGTCGAGAATCAGGAACGCTGCCAAGGTGATTCCTAAAAGCGGCAGGAAGACGCCCACGGTGGCCGCGAAAAGCGCGCCCAGTCCTGTGGTGGTCCAGGAGAAGTGGGCAGTCGGGAGGAAGCGTGGGCGACGTTTCCACCACATGTAGTACCCCAGCACCACGAGAGCGGCGGTGGCGAGGCCCAGTGCAAACAGCGCAATCTGCAGCGGAAGGCCGAACATGATGCCCATGTGCAGGTAGATGCCCCAGCTGCTGAGCTTGCTAAACAGCGGCAGGCTGGAGAAAGGCTGGCGGTCGATGACGTCGCCGGTGGCGCCATCTACCGAAATTGCATCGGAGGTGGTGCGCCATTCCACCCAGCGTTCGCTGACCTGCCAGGCGGAGTGGGCGTCCTCCGGTGGGTACATACGTAGCGGGCCGGTGAGTCCCTCGGCGCGGCCGGTGGCGAAGACGCGCTCGGCCTCGGCAGCTATGTTCGTGCTTGACGATGCCCCTCCAACCCCATGCCCTTCATGACCTTCATGCATGGTGTGCTCATGCGTTTCAGCGGTGGTGCCGGGGAGGGCAGTCTCGATGGGGGTGGCCTTCCACTGCATGCGCTCCACTAGGGAATCAACGTTGTCGCCGGCCAGTCCCGACCACGTGATACCGGTGGCAGAGAGACCAAGCAGACCGATGAAGATCCAGGCACCGACGGTGGAATGCAGGCGGGTGGCCTTCCAGCGGGCAGAGCGCTTGGGCTGCTGGTGTGCGGCGTTCGCGGTTGCCTTGTTCTTTGGACGGCGGCGAATCCACCACATATAAAGACCCCCGCAGGCCATGACCCACAGCCAAGAGGCAGCCAGCTCCGAGTAGAGCTCACCGATCTTGCCCAAGTGGAAGCTTTCGTGCAGGGAGGAAATCCAGCGGCGTAGCGGCATCTCGCCCAGGCCGGAGTAGGTGGGGTAGTCCCCGATGACCTCGTGCTGTGCGGCCTGGATTTGTTCTTCCAAGCTCACGGGGTGCTCGACCGCCGGAACGGACATGACGTCGTGGTACACCACCTTCTCCAGGGTGGGTGCCATGGCATAGAGGCAGCCAGTCAAGGCCGCAACGAGAATGAAGGGGCCGACGAACATACCGCCATAAAAGTGAATGCGCTGAATGAAAGATCGCAGAGCCGTCCGACTCATAGGTAGTGCTCTTTTCAGTGTCTTTGGTGAAGGCCCCTGCTGAACGTTCGCGGGGCGCTCAGCAAAGGGCGATGGACAGGCGCTGATATCAACTGCACTAGTAGTCTGAGACGATGGTTTCTCGGTTCCCAAGTAGTGAAAAACTTTTTAACTAACTAGGGTTCTCGGTGTTCAAAGGATAAAAGCCCCGCGAGATAAGGCGCGAGAAGCAAGAAACAGTCAAGAAAAAGTCTTCGCAGCTCAACGGGTATAAATTGCGTCGCGGAGTGCTGTTTAAGACCTGTTTGCGATTGATGAAGCAAGAAGGTGATCTCTATTCGCTCCAGAACGGAACATAGTGCAACGAACGCGGACCGGCGTTGGGATCATAGGCATGGATGAGTCCTTCCTCGACGGTGGCAGCAAGCAGGCGTGTGGCTTGAGCGGCTTGTGAGTTCTTCAGCCCGAAGCGCTGACGGATTGAGGAATTGTTAACGGGGAGGTTCTCAAGGAAGCGAAGGCAAGCGTGTTGATAAACGGCTTGGGTCTTTTCTTCCATCGTCATCAGCGCAAAGGGGCGGTAGGCGCTGAGGGAGACGGTGGTACTTCCGTTGGCGCGAATGAGAGCAGGTGGGAAGTGTTCGGCTTCGAGGGAAGAGACGATTTTGTCCCAGCCACTTCCGCGTTGTTCGACAAAATGCGCCAGACGTAAAGCTTCACCGAGATGGGTATTGCGTGTGGTGGACGCCGAGTCAATGAACCGTTGGGGGTCGATAAGCGGGGTCCCTGGGTTGGTTACTTCGACCCGATCGCTGAAAATCTCCACGGTCAAGAATCTGCCACGTTGCTCGAGATCCTGGTGCATGAGTGCATTTGCTAGTACCTCGCGGAAGGCTACCGTTGGCAACAACGGAGTCAATACGCGCTTACCGCTGGAATCAATATGTTCGCCACCTGGACGAATGGTGTTGAAAAGCGTGACTATGTGGGTGAAGGAAGACGCATAGCCTTCGGTGAATTCCCATTCTCGTTCCACCTCCGTGCGTGAAGGGCCGTTGAAGTATAGGACGCGGGGAGCGCGCCCGCGCAGCTCCGGAAAGTCCTGAAGAGAGCGCGCATACATGAGTGCGGACCACGCCGGAATATGCCAGCCTTGCTCGTGTGAGTAGGAGATGGCTTTGGCGCTCCTTAATGTGTCGATAAGGGCAGCGCCTGTCGTATGCGGGAGTTCCGGCCGATTAAGGAAGAAAGCCTCAGGATCAAGGAGGTCGGTAATCGATTCGGGCTCAAGGTTCTCTGCGACTACAGTGTTTTCAAATTCGAACTGATTGAGCTTCTGCCAGAGCTGACGTTCTTCATTGGGAAAATCCATGAGGTTCTTTACATAGCTGCCCTTGCGGAAATACCGTTTCCCTTCGAAGGAATACGGGGCGGACAATGCGGCGGGGATGCGCAGAAGCACAACGAGGCGCCCATCAACCGTGATCTCGTCGAAGGTTAGTTCAGGAGCTGGACTAATGACGCGGTTGAGCCAGGGGAGTAGGTCTTCGTTGCCTTTCCCCTTTGCGCGTTGCCAGTCAAACGACGTCCCAACGACAGCGTGGTCATCGTTTACTCCCCATATGAGGTATCCTGCTGGTTCATCGTGCAGACGCGCCGAGTTGCCTAAAGCGCAGGCATACTTTGCGATCTCCGCGCCAGAGGACAGCTTGTTTACCTTGAACTCGAGCCACGGTAGCTCAGCCGGAAGCGCCGTAAACCGTTTCACGCGGGCTACAAGTTGTTCCTCAGGCGCAGAGTTGATGGGAGTCATGAGTAAAAGTATGCGCGAGAAGCAAGAAACAGTCAAGAAAAAGTCTTCGCAGCTCAACGGGTATAAATAGCGTCGCGGAGTGCTGTTTCAGGTCTGTTTGCGATTAATGAAGCAAGAAAAGGCTCGACCCACTCATCGTGGATCGAGCCTTTGCGGTGGCCTAGCCTTAGTCTAAGACTCCGGGGCTAGGGAAGAAGCGCAGAATTACTTCTTCAGGCCATCAATGATGTCGTTGAAGGCAGCGACTGGGCGCATGACCTCGGCTAGCTTCTCCTCGTTCGGGGCGTAGTAGCCGCCGAGGTCGACGGGGGAGCCTTGGACGTCGAGAAGCGCCTGCTCAATCTCGCCTGCCTTGGCCTCGAGGGACTCAGCAACTGGCTTGAAAGCCTCGGCCAGCTCGGCGTCGTCGGTCTGTGCAGCCAGCTCCTTGGCCCAGTTAAGGGTCAGGAAGAAGTGGGAGCCGCGGTTGTCGTTCTCGCCGACCTTGCGGGACGGGGACTTGCCCTCATCCAGCAGGGTCTCGGTGGCCTTGTCCAGAGCAGCGGCCAGCACGCCGGCCTTGGCGTTGCCGTTGGTGTTGTGCTCGTGGCGGAAGGACTCAGCCAGGGCCAGGAACTCACCGAGGGAGTCCCAGCGCAGGTGGTTTTCTTCCTGGACCTGCTGGACGTGCTTCGGGGCGGAGCCGCCGGCACCGGTCTCGAACAGGCCGCCGCCAGCCATGAGCGGAACCACGGAGAGCATCTTTGCGGAGGTGCCTAGCTCGAGAATGGGGAAGAGGTCGGTGTTGTAGTCACGCAGGACGTTGCCGGTGACCGAGATGGTGTCCTCGCCCTTGCGGATGCGCTCGACGGAGATCTTGGTCGCGGTAACCGGATCCTCGATGGAGATGTCGAGACCCTCGGTGTCGTGATCCTGCAGGTACTTGTTGACCAGCTCGATGAGGTTGGCATCGTGGCCGCGCTCCGGGTCGAGCCAGAAGATGGCCTTCATGCCGGACAGGCGGGCACGGTTGACGGCCAGCTTGACCCAGTCCTGGATCGGGGCGTCCTTGGTCTGGCAAGCGCGCCAGATGTCGCCCTCCTCCACGTCGTGGGAGATAAGGGCCTCACCCTTGGAGTTGCGGACCTCAACGGTGCCGGCAGCCGGCACCTTGAAGGTCTTGTTGTGGGAGCCGTACTCCTCAGCCTTCTGTGCCATGAGGCCGACGTTCGGGACGGTCCCCATGGTGGTCGGATCGTAGGCGCCGTTAGCCTTGCAGTCCTCGATGACTGCCTGGTAAACGCCGGCGTAGGAGGAATCCGGGATGACGGCGAGGGTGTCCTGCTCCTCGTCGTTCTTGTTCCACATGTGGCCGGAGGTGCGGATCATAGCCGGCATGGAGGCATCGATGATGACGTCGGACGGAACGTGCAGGTTGGTAATACCCTTGTGGGAGTTGACCATGGCGAGGTCCGGACCGTCGACAAGCGCGTCGTCGAAGGCAGCCTTGATCTCAGCACCGTTCTCGAGCTTGTCCAGACCCTCGTAGATAGCGCCCAGGCCGTTCTCGCCGTTGAGGCCAGCAGCCTCGAGCTCCTCGCCGTACTTCTCAAAGACATCAGCGAAGAAAGCGCGGACGACATGGCCGAAGATGATGGGGTCAGACACCTTCATCATGGTGGCCTTGAGGTGAGCGGAGAAGAGCACGCCCTCTTCCTTGGCACGGGCAACCTGAGCCTTGAGGAACTCGTCGAGTGCCTTGGCGGACATGAAGGTGCCGTCGATGACCTCGCCCTTGAGGACCGGCAGCTTCTCCAGCAGGGGCTGCTCGCCCTCGGCGGTCTTCAGAACGATGGAGAGGGTGTCCTCCTCCGGCATGATGACGGACTTCTCGTTGTGGCGGAAGTCGTTAGCGTCCATGGTGGCCACGTTAGTCTTGGAATCAGCGGACCACGCGCCCATCTTGTGCGGGTTCTTCTTAGCAAAGTTCTTGACTGCAATCGGGGCGCGGCGGTCGGAGTTGCCCTCACGCAGAACCGGGTTCACAGCGGAGCCCTTGACGGCGTCGTACTTCTCCTGAGCCTCTTCGTACTCCGGGAGATCAAAACCGGCTGCCTGCAGCTCAGCGATGGCCTTCTTCAGCTGCACCAGGGAAGCGGAGATGTTCGGCAGCTTAATGATGTTGGCTTCCGGCGTCTTGGCCAGCTCGCCGAGCTCAGCCAGGGCATCGGAGACCTTCTTGTCACCAAGGCGCTCCGGGAACTGGGCCAGGATGCGGCCGGCTAGGGAAATGTCGCGGGTTTCCACCTCGATGCCTGCGGTGGACGCGAAGGCCTCCACGACGGGCTTGAAGGAGTAGGTCGCCAGCAACGGCGCCTCGTCGGTACGGGTCCAGATAATCTTTGCCATGGTTCTCCTAAAGAAGTTGAAAACTGTTCAACCTCACAGGATACCTGTCTTATTTTCTCGCGGTGCCGGTCCCCCTGTGACTCGCGCCACCCGCGGGAGGGGTCTGTGTACTTGGCACAACCTTTCCGGCTGGACTTACGAGCTCGGGAAGGGAAGTACTAAGGTCTGCCCCCGTGAAACCGATGAATACCAGTATCCAACGCCGCCCCGTCCCGCGCCAGACGGAAATCTCCGCGACGCGCCGCACCATCGTGATGATCGCCATGGCGCTGGGCGCTTTTGCCATCGGCACCACGGAGTTCACCTCCATGGGCCTGCTGCCGCTCATCGCGGATGATTTCGGTATTACGGAAGACACGGCGTCGGTGGTTATCTCCGTCTACGCGCTCGGCGTCGTCGTGGGCGCGCCGGTCATCGCTGCACTCACGGGCAAGCTCCCACGCCGCCGCCTCATCATCCTGCTGATCGCTTTCTTGCTCGTGGGTAACCTGCTGACAGCCTTGGCCCCGAATTACGGTGTTCTGCTGGTGGCGCGCTTCATCGCCGGTCTGCCGCATGGCGCATACTTTTCCGTAGCTAATCTGGCGGCGGCCTCGATGGCCCCACCGGGCAAGCAAGGGTTTGCCATGTCGATGGTGGGCATGGGCCTTTCCGTTGCCACCGTGATCGGTGTACCGGCAGCCCAAGCCCTAGGCCAGGGACTGGGCTGGCATTCGGCCTACTACTTGGTCGTGGTCCTTGCAGCCTTAACGATGGTGCTGCTCTTTTTCCTCTTCCCGCACATGACGCGTATGCCGGAAACGGATATGTTCACCGAGCTCGGCGCGTTGAAGAACAGCCAGGTCCTGCTCACCGTGTTCCTCGGCACCGTCGGCTTCGGCGGTATGTTCGCCGTCTACACCTACATCACGTGGACCATGACGGAGGTCGCCGGCATGGACCCGAACCACACCTGGATTGTGCTCATGGCCTATGGCATCGGTATGACTGTCGGCAACGTCGCCGGCGGTGCGCTGGCAGACCGAAACCTGGAATTTGGCATCATCTTTGCTCTCATCTGCATGGTCGGTGTGTCCGTGGCCTTCTACTTCCTGGCGCACAACGCGTGGGCGGGCACGATTGCCTTTGGTGTCTTGGCCTTCTTTGGCTCCATTCTCGTGCCCTCTCTGCAGCTTCGCCTCGTCAACGTGGCGGGGGATGCGCAGAGCCTCGCGGCGGCCTTGAACCAGTCGGCCCTCAATATCGCCAATGCGGCGGGTGCTGCTATCGGCGGTGCGGTCGTGGGCGCAGGTTATTCCTATAACTCCACCGCCCTCGCTGGTGCGGGGTTGGCGGTGGCCGGCTGCATCACCTGGGTTATCACCATGTGGGACAAGCGCCGCCTAGCCCCTTCCGTGAAGATTATTGAACAGAGTTAGACTGGCCGGCATGAGTTTCACCATCGCCTCCGTCAACGTTAACGGCATCCGCGCGGCCTGCAAACAGCGCAATGAGAACAACCCGGGTATGAACGCGTGGTTGGAGACCACGCCGGCCGACGTCGTCCTCATGCAGGAGGTGCGCGCCAACCCCGAGCAGACCCAGAAGGCCCTGGCCCCAGCCCTGGAGGCCGGATGGAACCTGGTGCAGGCCGAATCCGCCGCCAAGGGCCGCGCGGGCGTGGGCATCCTATCGAAGCATGCGCTTGGCGACGTCTCCGTAGGCTTCGGCTCCTTCGCCGAATCCGGCCGCTTCATCGCCGCCACCGTGGAAGGCGTGCGCGTGGCCTCTTTGTATCTGCCCTCCGGCGATACTGATTCCCCGAAGCAGGATGAGAAGTACCTCTTCTTGGATGAATTCTCTGAAGTTTTGGATGAGATGGCCGCGACGTATCCGGAGTCTGTTATCGGCGGTGATTGGAACATCTGCCACCGCGCCCAGGACTTGAAGAACAACAAGCCCAACGAGAAGAAGTCCGGACACTTGCCGGAGGAGCGAGCCTTCATGGACCGCGTTTTTGGCTCTTTCCCGGATGATGAGCCCCAGGAGAAGAAGGGGCTTGGGGACTGGCTCGGCGTGGTGGACTACGAAACCAAGACCGCCTGGGAGGCGGCCAAGGATCCGCAATGGTTTGACGTCGCCAGGCGCCTGCACCCGGAGGCCGAGGGGCCCTATACCTGGTGGACCTACCGCGGCCAGGCTTTCAACAACGACGCCGGGTGGCGCATTGACTATCAGGCTGCCACGAAGGCCATGCTGGAGCGCGCGCAGCGCACGTGGGTGGAGAAGGCGCCGACGGTGGAGGAGCGCTGGTCCGATCACTCTCCGCTTCTGGTGGAGTACAAGTAGCCCACATCAAGTAGTGGTACGATAATCCCGTCTTAACGTCCTTTTCTATTTCGCAGGAGATGCTCATGACCCGCGCAATCATCTACTTTGTCCTCGGCGCTATTCTGCTTGCCCTGGGTATCTGGTGGTGGACCATCGTCGGACCGTCCTTTGCCTTCCTTGGCCCGATCGTCCTCCAGGGTGTTGGCGGCGCGTTCATGGTGGCCGGTTTCGCCGTGATGATGGACGTTATTAGCCCGACCTCCCGCAAGATTTAACCGACGCAGCGCCTCCCCGGCGGAGGCGGCAGAGTAGAGTGATCAACCATGACTGACTCCACTTCTGCATCGACCTCCGCTTCTCGAGTCCTCTCTGGTATTCAGCCCACGGCGGACTCCTACCACCTGGGTAACTACCTTGGAGCGCTCAAGCAGTGGATTGACCTGCAAGACTCCCACGAGGCTTTTTACTTCATCCCGGACCTGCACGCCATCACAGTGGAGCAGAACCCGGAGGAGCTGCGCCACCGCACCGTGGCGGGCGCCGCGCAGCTCATCGCATTGGGCATTGACCCGGCGAAATCCACCCTCTTCGTACAATCCCACGTCCCCGCACACGCGGAGCTGACGTGGGTTTTGCAGTGCCTGACCGGCTTCGGTGAGGCTTCCCGCATGACCCAGTTCAAGGACAAGTCCCTCAAACAGGGCCAGGACCGCACGTCCGTGGGCCTATTTACCTATCCCGTCCTGATGGCCGCGGATATCCTCCTGTATTCCCCGCACTATGTGCCGGTGGGGGAGGATCAGCGCCAGCACCTTGAGCTCACCCGCAACCTGGCGGAGCGCTTCAACAACAAGTACGGCGAGGTCTTCCGTGTGCCGGAGGCCTTCATTCCGGAAGGTTCGGCCAAGATTTATGACCTGCAGGAGCCAACGGCCAAGATGTCGAAGTCGGGTGCTAACCCGAAGGGCATCGTAAACCTGCTCGATGCTCCCAAGACCTCCGCCAAGCGCATCAAGTCCGCGGTGACCGATGACCTTGGCGTGGTGGCCTTTGACCGCGAGAAGCAGCCCGGTGTGTCCAACCTGCTGGCCATTCAGTCCGCGCTGACTGGCGAGAGCATCCCGGACCTCGTGGACAAGTACGAGGGCCAGGGCTATGGCCACCTGAAGGTGGACACGGCGGAAGCACTTGAGGCTTTCACCACTCCGCTGAAGGCTCGCTACGACGAGCTCATGGAAGACCGCGGCGAGTTGGAGCGTATTTTGGCCAAGGGCGCCGAGCACGCCACGGAGATTGCCACCCCGCTCGTGGACAAGGTCTACGAGGCGGTGGGCTTTCTCCCCGCGCGTCGCGGCTGAGTTGGCTAGCATGATGAAGACTGTGTAGAGGATTCTGTAACTTATTTCTGTAATTCATAAAAAGGGGAAAGCCTGTGGCGCCAACGACTCAACCCGATGAGAAAAAGACTGATGATTACGGCATCGAGCGTGCATATGCCGATGAGCCGGGAGCGGTAGATAAGGTCCGCGAGAAGTCCGGTTTTATCGACCACATCATGAAGATGCTGGATCGCTACGGTAGCCAAGGCGGCAACCAGTTCGCGGCCGGAATTACGTATTTCTCGGTTCTTGCTATCTTCCCCATCTTCATGCTCACGGTGGCAGCCATCGCCACCGTGTTGGCCAATCGCCCCGATCTCATGCAACAACTGGAAGAGCAGATCGCGAACGCCGTGTCGGGCGATCTGGGGGATTCGATTACGGAGCTTCTCCATACCGCGATTGAACAGCGCGGTGCGATGTACGGCATCGGTGGCCTCACCACCCTGTGGTCTGGGCTCGGCTGGATGAATAACCTGCGCATCGGCATTTCGGCGATGTGGATGCAGGATCCGACTGACGCCCCGGGCAACTTTGTGACCAAGAAGCTCAGCGACCTGCTGGGGCTCATCGGCCTGCTCGTGGCCATGGTTATCGCCTTCGGCGTGACGGCGGCGGGTTCCTCCGGACTGACCCAAAAGATCTTCGAGTGGGTTGGTATCGAGTCCTTCCCAGGAATGGGAACGGTGCTGGTTATCGCCGGCATCGTGATCGGTCTCATCGCTAACTTCCTCGTCTTCTGGTGGATGGTGGCTTTCCTGCCGCGCACGAAGGTGCCCACCAAGTCTGGTCTGAAGGGCGCGGCTATCGGCGCTGTGATCTTTGAGGCCATCAAACAGCTGTCCACCATCATCATGTCCTCCGCGGCAGGCAACCCGGCCGGCGCCGTGTTTGGCCCGGTGATCGTCCTCATGGTGGTCATGTACTTGGTCTGGCGCGTCGTGCTTTACGTCTCCGCCTGGACAGCCACCACCGAGGAGTCCCTCGAGCTGCTGGTTCCGCCGGTTCCGGATCAGGCAGTCATCCGCGTCCGCAACGAGATCCGCCAGGGCCCGAACACGGGCGTGACCTTGGGCGCCGGTGCTGCCCTTGGTGCGGCCGCCGCGGGTGCGTGGGCCCTGCTGCGGCGAAAGTAGGGCGGGATGCTACCAGCGTCTTTTGCCCCGAACCTTTATACGCACTTCACCCTGGATTCGCGCGCGACCTCACGCGAGCTCAGCGTGCAGCTAGCGGCTGCCGACGCCCACCTCGAAGGCCTCGGCTACCTCCCCGAGGACTCCGAACGCGAGGAACTCGCCGTTGCCGCCCGCATTCTCTGCGAGCCCTCGTCCCGAGCCAGCTATGACCAAATGATGGAATCAGGTGCTCGGCTCACGTGGGCGCAGCTCGATGACTACGCCACTACCGGCCGCTGGGGCGAGAGCTATCATGCTGCCACACCCGCCGCGCCTGTTCAGGACGCCCCGCGCGCTACTCCTGGCACCCGAGTGCTTTTGGCCGTCATCGACTACGTCATTGCGGCGATTGGTGTGTCCCTCTTGCTAAGCGTCGGGGTATACAACTCCACTCTCAATGAGGTCTGGCTCACCAGTTTCTCGGGGATCATCACGGTGGCCTATTACATCTGCTTCGAAGTCCTAGTTGGGGCAACGCCGGCGAAGCTGATAGCTGGATACACGGTGCGCGATGTCACCACCCACAACAAGCTCACCTGGCAGCAGAGCATCAAGCGCAACTGGTGGCGCGTGGCCTCCCTCGTGCCGCTCATCGGCCCGCTCATTGCCTTCTTTGGTGCCCTGTACGTGGTGACCACGATTGGTCCGAAGAATGCGCTGCGCGGCCAGCACGACATTATGGCTAACGCCGAAGTAGTGAAAAAGTAGCAACCACTACGACCAGGAGAGCGACGAGCCCTGCCACGAGCCACCCAATCCAGCCCTGCGAGTCCCCAAAGGATGAAGACCCCGCAGTCGCCTCCGGGGTGGCGGGCGTGGACGGCGTGGTAGGAGCCGGGGTGGTTGGTGCAGATTCCGAGGGCTCCTCTTGTCCAGCCGCGAAATCATCCACAAGCCCTACGCCATCGCCGGGGCGGACGTCGGAGGCTTCGTCGAGAAGCATCTGCGCCTGCTCCCAAGCGCGGAAACCATGCTCGACGGTTGTATCGAGGAGGACCGCCTGCAGGCGGCGCCCGCCGCGATTAATCGCGCCGACGAAGGTATGGTGCGCGTCCTCGGTATAGCCCGTCTTGCCGCCGATACCATCCGGGTCGTTGAGGAAGAGCCCATTGTCGTTCCACAGCTCATAACCGGGCATGTCACCCCAGCCGGGAAACTCCACGTGCTCGGTATCGACGATGCGCGCGAAGGTGTCGTTGGCAAAAGCCGCGCGGTAGATCAACGAGATATCCGCCGCGGACGTCGACATGCCTGCCGCGTCCAAACCGGAGTAGCTCGCCGCCACCGTCGAGCGCGTGCCAATCTCCTGTGCCTTCGCGTTGACTTTCTCCAGCGCCTTCTCATCCCCGCCAACAGCCTGCGCGAGGGCGTGCGCGGCGTCGTTGCCGGAAGCCATGAGTAGACCCTGTAAAAGCTGCTCCACGGTATAGACACCATCGGGGCCGAGGCCGACGGCGGAGCCTTCGACGGAGGCGTCGTCAAGCGTGGCGGTGATGCGCTGGTCCAGGGGCAGCTCTTCGATGACCACGAGCGCCAGCAGCGCCTTGATGATGGAGGCTGGGCGGTAGCGCCCGTTGGGATCCTTCATGGCGATGATTTCGCCAGTATCCAGGTCGCTAACCATCCACGCCGAAGCCACAACGTCCTTATTGACCCGAAAACCGCGCGGGGCTGTCACACCGCACGCAGCGCCCTCAACCGCGGGAAGGGGAGTGGGCGCTTCCTGGCCAGGTGCCAACCTCTCAGAGGTGGTCGTCGGTTCCTCGGGAACAAGGGAATGCGGGCAGGAGTCGGTATCCGGCGCGGTGGTGCGCGTGGGCGATGAGGACTCTTCCTCTTCTGCAAACGCGGGCGGCGTCGCGGCTAAGGCGAGGGCAGTGAGGATCGCGGGGACATGTTTCATAGCGTGCTTAATCCTAGACCGCGTCCTAGGATGATCCTCATGCATGACGCACCTCTGATTAGCCCCGAAAATAAAGACTCCGGCGCTGAGATTTTCGCCGGTCTGCCCAAGGTGACGCTCTTGGCGCCGTTGCCCACGGATGCTTCCACCCCAGAGGAGCTCCGCGCGGCCACGCACGCTGTTGTGCAGGCGCTTGCCAGCGACCACGTGGTCTACGCCGAGCTCCGCCTGTGCCCCAGTGCTTTCTCCTTCGGTGCCGCCGAGGCGCTCGCTGCGGCGCGGGAAGGACTCGACGTTCCTGGAATTGATGCTCGCCTCCTCGTTGAGGGCGATGCCAATAGCTGGGATGTAGGCGAAGGCGTTGCTGGTGCTGCGCTGACAAAGTTGTCTGCGGCTGAGAAGCTCCGCGCAGATTTCATCCCGTGGGAGCGGGACGTTGCCTCCTATGAGGATGCCGTGGTGGCTGTGCAGGCGGGTGCGACACGCCTTGTGCACGCCACTGATCTTGTCGATGACTTCAGCGCTGATCTCGACGGCGTTCGCCCTGGCAAGGCATCCGCGTGGGTGCGGGATCGCCGCATCGCGTTGACCTTCGCGCCGCTGGAGGAGCTGCCCGCAGAGGAGCTGGCTGACCATCCTCTGCCGCTGCTGCAGCAGCTTGGCTTTACCTGCACCGTGGCAGGCGAGAAGCTCAGTGACGTTTTCCTGGCCCTGAGCGAGACCTTCGGCTATGGGCTGGAGGAGTTCTTCGATCTCACTATCAAGGCGATTGAGAACTCTTTTGCCAGTGAAGAAGACCGCCAGCGCCTCATCGAGCAGGAAATCCTACCCGCCTACGAGGAGCTAGCGGATCCGGAATTCGCGGAAGACGCTTCTGATGTGAACGCTTCCGAAGCGGAAGAAGACAGCGAGTCTTCCGAGTAAAAACTAGAAGCGGGAGAAGCGCTTCGTCAGCATTTCCTCCAGGCCCTTCCAGGACTCCGCGTGCTCGGTGTAGGGCTTGGAGGGCACGTAGCCTGCGTGCTCGGTGGAACCCAGCATGTAGCCCAGGTAGTCCTGGAAGCGCGGGTTCTGCAGCATGTAGGAGTTGATGGAGTCATCCCCGGCCCAGTCGGCGGCATCTGCGCAGACCTCGTAGCAACGGCTCATCTGGTCCGTATCAACGGATTCGGGGCCCTTTTCAATATCGCGGACAATGCCGTAGAAGCTGTACTGGTTATCCGGGTGAACGGTGACCTCGAGCTCACCAGCGTTCGCTGCGGCAACGACTTCCTCCCAGGTGGATACCTTTGCTAGGTCGTGGTCATCGTTTTCCATGATCCAGCGCACCAGCACCTTGGAGCTGGGGAAGGTGAAGATTTCGCCCCACTTGCCCAAGAAAACCGGCTTGCCGTCGAGGTAGGTGCGCAGGGTGTAGACCGTCCTCTGATCGGCGGTGATCTTCACCGGGTCGATGCCCGCGGCTGCCCAGGGGGAGCTGTCATAAGGATCGGCGGATTCTGCGGCGGCCTTGCGCTCTTCCTCGGCCTTCTTGCGGGCTTCCTCTGCTGCTTCGCTGGCGGCGGAGATGCGGGTGGCGGCGTTGGTGGTTGCATCCTGGGTGAAGTCAGAGGAAGGAACGACCTTGACCACCTTGTCGAGGTCTTCGATGACCGAGCGCCAGTTGCTGTGGATAACGCGGCCCACGCCGGACCACTCACTCATGCCCTGTTCACCGGCGTAGTGATCGGCTCCGCGGGCAGGGTTGCGCAGGATGGAGTGCGATGCGAAGAAGATGACGGTGTGTTCCGCGGCGCAGACCTCCGCTAGTGCCTGTGCAATCTCCAGGCAGCGTGCGACGGTGGACACGTTCTCGTGGCTGGGGCGGCCGGCCAGGTGCTTCGGCATGCCGATGAGGTCGTAGACGCGTTTCTTTTCTGGCACGACACGGTCCGCCGCTTGGGAATTAAAGGCTTCCCACTTCGGGTGGTCGAGCAAGTCGTGCTTCGTGCCGGATTCGAGGAAGCAGAGCATCTCGGCTTCGGTGTTAAAGAGCAGGACGGATTCGTCGTCACCGAGAAAGGCCTGCCACTCGGAACCGTTCTGGCGCCACTTTGGCGCCCATAGGGTATAAAAATCGCCCTCAGAAAGGGAGAGCTTGATGGGGACAATAGCGCGGGTGTTCATGGGCAAATAGTCTACCCTGTGGGCCTCCAGAAGCCTTTGAAAGCCATCCCCATGTTGTTGGTGCGCAGTGGATTGGTTTGCACGGGGCTGCCGGCCTCCACCATCTGCCCGTCACCGGAGTACATGGCCACATGCCCATCCCACACAACGAGGTCGCCGGGCTGCAGCTCATCCGCGCTCACCTGGCGGCCCACGGTCTGGCTTTCAGCGGTGCGCGGCAGTTCCACCCCAGCCTGGCGCCAAGCCCATTGGGTTAGCCCCGAGCAATCGAAGCTGCCGTTGCCGGTGCCGCCCCATCCATAGGGTGTGCCCAGCTGGGAGAGTGCGGCTTGCACCGCGGCCTGGCCTTGCGCGCTTCCTTTGCTATCAGAGGACGAGGACGTGGTCAGCGCGTGGCGTGCTCCGCCTTCCTCCTGCGGACCGCGCACTGAAGGGCGCACCGCGCGTTGTGCAATGGGCACGAGGGGCGCGGCCGCCTGAAGGAGCTCCCCGGCCAGCTGCTTTACGCGCAGCATCGCCTTGCCGACGTACTCCATTGCCAAGGCCTGCAAAGCCGAGCGGGCTGCGGCCTGTGTGGCTGGGTTGGGGATGAGCAAGCCCAAGGCTAAAGGCAGTCCGCGCTGGAGCAACTCGAATCCCAGCCCGATGAGGTCCCTGACGGCCGCCGAGATGAGCCCGCGCGCGGAATCTAGCGCAGAGCGCGCCGTGGAAAGGTCCTCGGTGGCCTGGCGTGCGGTGGCGAAAAGCGCCCGCGGATCTCCGTGCGCTATCTCCGCTAAGGGCCCGGCAGCAGTGAGATCGGGCACAGTGGGCAGGGAGACATCGGGAAGCTGTGCCGGCTGCATCCGAGCGATGTGAGCGATTGCTGACTCCAACATCACAGACCCCCACAGGCGCTAGCAAGAGCACCGTCAGCGTCCTCGGCCTCGCGGGCCATGCGGAAGCTGGAGTCCGCCACAGCTCCGGCATCCGCCCTGACCTGGGCAAGGCGGGCAGCGAGGTTTTCCATGGCGGAGTTAAATGCGCCGGTGAAGCCACCCAGAACGGAATCTATAGGTAACGCAGGAGGGGGAGTGGCGGAGGCTTGGGAGACGGTGGCCAGTTCGTGTGCCAGCCGGCGGGTGTATTCGGTGTCAATAGTGAATGTGTCAAAGCTAGTCATGCCTTTTTAGACTGCGCCGCCCGCTGATCGGTTCCCGGCGGATTCTTATACAGTGAAGGGCATGGATATCCACGTAGTAGACCACCCCCTCGCCGCCTCCCGGCTCACGCTGATGCGTGATGCCCGCAGCGATAACACCGCTTTCCGTGCCGCCCTGCGAGACCTGGGCACCATGCTGGTGTATGAAGCAGCCCGTGATTTGCCCGTCGAGCATTTTGATTGCGTCACTCCCGTCGCCACGGCGGAGGGCACCCGCCTGCAAAACCCGCCGATTATCGTGCCCATCATCCGTGCTGGTCTGGGCATGATTGACCCGGCCCTGTCCATGATTCCGGATGCCCAGGTCGGCTTCATCGGTATGGCGCGAGATGAGGAAACCCACGAGCCGGTGCCTTATCTGGAGGCCCTACCGGAGGATCTCAGCGGCCGCAGCGTCTTCGTGGTTGACCCGATGCTCGCCACGGGTGGTTCCCTCCTGCACTCCCTGAAGCTCCTTGCGGACCGTGGCGCTACCGACATCACGGCGATCTGCATGGTCTCCGCCCAGCCGGGCGTTGATGCGCTGGCTAACTCGGGCTTGCCAGTTCGCTTGGTCACTGCAGTGATTGATCCGGCCCTCAACGAGGACGCTTATATCGTGCCGGGGCTGGGTGACGCCGGCGATCGCCTCTATGGCCCCCGCAATATCGACCTGTAGCGAAACCGTCGGTCAGGGCAGACCGCTCAGTATATCTAGCGTGTGACCTGCCCGGCTAACTGAACCGCATGGTCTAGTTGTAGACTCTTCCCAGGAGGAAACCACGGAGGAGGAAGCATTGATCTCGGACTACGTCAGTGAGTGGTTCAGCAACCACCGCGCGGAGGTCATCGCGTGGCGCCGCCATATTCACCGCCACCCGGAGACTTCCAATAACGAGGTGGAAACCACCCGCTTCCTGTCCCGCACCCTGCGTGAGTACGGCTTGGAGCCGCATCTTTTCCCCGAGACCGGCCTCATGGTGGATATTGGCCCCGATACGGAACTTGGGCGCTTGGCCTTCCGCGCCGATATTGACGCGCTGCCCGTCACCGAAGTCACCGGACTCGAATACACCTCCGAGGTCCCCGGCGTCATGCACGCGTGTGGGCATGACATACATACCACCATTGCGCTGGCCACGGCCTGCGCCCTGGCGGACCTTAATCGCGAGCATCCGCTAGATTTCGGTGTTCGTGTCATTTTCCAGCCCGCCGAAGAAGTCTGGGTAGGCGGCGCCACCGATGTCATCGAGTGGGGTGCGCTCGAAGGCGTGAACTCCATCTTTGCCGTGCACGTCGAACCAAAGCTGCGCGTCGGGCGTATCGGCGTTCGCGCTGGGGCGATCACCTCCGCGACCGATGTTGTGGAAATCAACGTCTCCGGCCCCGGCGGGCATACCTCGCGCCCGCACTTGTCGGCGGACGTCGTCTATGCGCTGGGCAAGCTGCTGACGGACCTGCCAGGTTTGCTCTCACGCCGCGTCGATCCGCGCACCGGCACCGTCTTGGTCTTCGGCCAGGTGAATTCCGGCTATGCCCCGAACGCGATCCCTGAGACCGGCTCTGTGTCTGGCACTATGCGCACGGCAGACATCGGAATCTGGCGGGATATGCAAACGCTCTTCTCCGAGTTGGTGGAACAGGTGCTAGCGCCCCTGGGTGTGGAGCATGAGCTGGTCTACCACCGTGGGGTTCCGCCCGTGCTTAACGACGACGTCTCTACCGCCCTCCTTGCCAGCGCTGCCCAGGCCATTGACCCGCAGGCTGTGGTTCAGGCCCCGCAATCCTCGGGCGGCGAGGATTTCTCGTGGTACCTAGAAAAGGTGCCCGGCTCCATGGCTCGCCTTGGCTGCTGGTCCGGTGAAGGCGAGCAGCATGATCTGCATATGGGTGATTTGGCCCCCGATGAGAGAGCCATCGGCGTGGGCGTCAAACTCTTTGGCTCCGTAGCGGAGCAGTTTGCCAACGTGGAGGATTAAGCGCCTAAGCACTACACTGTGACAAGGATTTCCCAGAGTTCTTATAGGCAGAATTTTAAAAAAGGAGCGACAGTGTCACAGGAAGCCCCCCGCATCGTAATCATCGGCGGTGGCCCCGCAGGCTACGAGGCTGCGACCGCCGGCGCCAAGTACGGCGCGCACATTACGTTGATTGAGGAACAGGGCCCCGGTGGCTCCTCCGTTCTCTTGGACTGCGTGCCCTCGAAGTCCTTCATCGCTGGCGCCAACATTCGCACCGACTTCCGCCGCGCCGATGACATGGGCCTGAACCACCAGCTCAGCTCCTTGCAGCTGAGCCTGGAGGCCCTCAACGGCCGTGTTCAGGCGCTGGCTGCTAACCAGTCCCGTGACGTCCGTGCGGGCCTGGAGAAGATTGGCGTCAAGGTCATCGATGGCCGCGCGGCGTTCTCCGAGGATCAGCATGGGGTGAAGGGTGCAGCGCACAAGGTTGATGTCACCCATAAGGATGGCACCACTGAGACCCTCGACGCGGACCTCGTCCTCGTTGCTACCGGTGCCACCCCGCGCATTCTGCCGGGCGCGCAGCCGGACGGCGAGCGCATCCTCACCTGGCAGCAGGTCTATGACCTCAAGGAGGAGCCGGAACACCTCATCGTGGTCGGCTCCGGCGTGACCGGTGCTGAGTTCGTTTCCGCCTTCGCCGAGATGGGCGTGCGCGTGACCATGGTGGCTTCCCGCGACCGCATTCTGCCGCACGACGACGCCGACGCTGCCGACGTCCTCGAGACCGTCCTGGCCGAGCGCGGCGTGGAGCTGGAGAAGAACTGCCGCGTGGAGACCGTCTCCCGTACTGAGGACGGCAACGTGGTGGTCAAGACCCAGGATGGTCGCGAGATCCACGGCTCCCACGTCATCATGTCCATCGGTTCCATCCCGAATACCAAGAACCTCGGCTTGGAGCACGTTGGTGTGGCTACCACGAAGTCCGGCCACATCGAGGTTGACCGCGTTTCCCGCACCAATGTCGCTGGCATCTATGCCGCCGGCGACTGCTCCGACCTGTTCCCGCTGGCTTCCGTTGCCGCGATGCAGGGCCGTATCGCTATGTACCACTCCCTGGGTGAGGGCGTGTCCCCGCTGCGCCTGAAGACCGTAGCAACCGCCGTGTTTACCCGCCCGGAGATCGCAGCCGTGGGCTTTACCCAGGCGGAGATTGAGGCCGGTGAGGTTGCCGCCCGCACCATCACGATGCCGTTGAATACCAACCCGCGCGCCAAGATGCGCTCACTGCAGCACGGCTTTGTCAAGCTCTTCTGCCGTGCGACCTCCGGCCGCGTCATCGGTGGCGTGATTGTTGCTCCGACCGCCTCCGAGCTTATTCTGCCCATCGCGGTCGCCGTGACCAACCAGCTCACCGTGAACCAGCTAGCGGATTCCCTGGCGGTCTACCCGTCCCTGTCCGGCACCATCACGGAGGCGGCCCGCCGCCTCGTTGCTCACGATGACCTTGAGTAAAGACCTCGCGTAAATCAGACCCGGGTCTGATTTATCTACGGCCCGCTCTTATAAGCCCAGTGTGCTCACCGCATGCTGGGCTTCTTCCATGGTGAACTGCTCGCCGTATTCGCTGGTGAGCTGCATAAGGGGTGGACATGAGAGAGAACCTCCTGCGTAGGTGAGGGAAGAGAACTCGGCGTGGTGCCGAACACGTCCTATCCTGGCAAGCCCACCGGACATCGCAGTAGGAAATTCGAAAGCCTAGGCGAAAATGAAAGAACTATGAGGTGGCATAAGCCGAAACCGGCGTGGCATTGAGGTCGAGGCTGACGGGCCGCCCCACCTGTGGGAAGGCACGCTGCGGGCACGCTGGACGTGGGCAGGCGGCGCAGCCAGGGCCGATGGGGGTCGCCTCAGAAGGGGAGAGGTTGAGCGCATCCGCGTAGACCACGCGATCCGCCTGTGCGATATCGCAGCCTAAGCCCACGACGAATTCTTTGCGCGGCGTGCCCCAGGCCTGGGCCTGGCCTTGGACGAAGCGCGCAATCCACAAGTAGGTGTGGTCATCGGGCATCGAGGCCACCTGCCTCGTGATGCGGTTGGGCGTTTCAAAAGCGCGGTGCACGACCCACAACGGGCAGGAGCCGCCGCTGCGGGTGAAGTGGAAAGCGGTGGAGGACTGGCGCTTGGAAATATTTCCTGCGCGGTCGGTGCGGATGAAGGAGAAGGGAACGCCTTGGTGGCCGGGTCGCTGTAACGTCGACAAGCGCTGCGCGGTGGTCTCGAAACCAGTGCCAAAGGCCGTCGCGATGACGTCGATGTCATAGCGCGTTTCCTCCGCAGTGGCGAGGAACTGGGTATAAGGCATGGTCACGGCGGCGGCAAAATACTGCGCGAGGCCCAGCGTGCCAATAGTCTGTGCTTCCTCGCCCGGCAATTCGGCGACGAGTTCCGCGCAATGCTCCGGGTAGGCCAGCAGGCAGTACTGGAGCGCCATTTCAAAGACGAGTTGGGATTCCGTAAGGCCCGCGCGCAGGTGCAACTCGCGGTCGTGGAAGGTGCGGCGGCGCGGGGACGAGGAGGAAAAGCGCGTCGTGACACCGAATTCATCCTGCAAGACGGAAGCTAAGCGCCCGCGGCGCAGGACTCGGTCTCCGAGCGAATCGGAGAGCTCCTCGGCGGCTGTGTCGAGGCTATGGACGTAGTTGTGGGCGTCGTAGAAGAAGTCACGGACCGCTTCGAAAGGGCCGGGTTCGGCGGGGGTGTGTGCGGCGGCGTCGACAAGCCGGGGTAAAAGTTCGGGGAAGCGCCCGCTTAAGTCAGTAAGGGTGGCTTCGGTGGCTTCGGGGAAGAGCTGGCGCAGCTCGGCGAGAGCGCGCAGATCGCGGTCCCCTGCAAAGTACGTGGCGTCAACGCCGAAGCGTTGGGTCAGCTGCAGGAGGACGGTGACGGTGAGGGGGCGCTGGTCATTTTCCAGCTGGTTGAGGTAGCTGGTGGATAGCCCCAGCTGCTTCGCCATGGCGGCTTGTGTGAGTTTGCGTTCCTTGCGTAGTGCGTGGATTCTCGCCCCCGCGTAGTGCTTAGTCACCGTCTGCGTCCTCCTAAAAAGCCATCCCACCTGGAAATTCCACAAGTTTTGCAAACAACGCAAAGTCTTGCAACAGATAGTCACAGTTTACACATGTGGCAGGTCACACGGAGCGAGGTTAGTGTGATGCCTATCGCAATCGTTGTTCTGGTCTAGGAGGGAATCCCGTTGATTAACCACGAAGTACGTACCCACAAGTCCGCCGAGGACTTTCCTATTGAAGAGCACTTGGCCTACAAGGTTGCCAAGGTAGCTGCCGATCCCGTCGAGGTTCCGGCCGAGACCACCGAGATGATCATCAACCGCATCATCGATAACGCCTCCGTGGCCGTCGCTTCCGCAACGCGCCGCCCGGTTACCTCCGCCCGCGTCATTGCACAGGCCCACCCGGTGCAGGAAGGCGGCGCCACCATCTTCGGCGTGGACGGTAACTACTCCGCCGAATGGGCTGCGCTGGCCAACGGCACCGCCGTGCGCGAGCTGGACTACCACGACACCTTCCTTGCTGCCGACTACTCCCACCCAGGCGATAACATCCCGCCGATTCTGGCCGTGGCACAGCACAAGGGGCTGACCGGCAAGGACCTCATCCGTGGCCTGGCTACTGGCTACGAAATCCAGGTTAACCTGGTCAAGGGCATCTGCCTCCACGAGTGGAAGATTGACCACGTGGCACACCTTGGTCCGTCCGTCGCCGCGGGTATCGGCACCATGTTGAACCTCGATGTGGACACCATCTACCAGGCCATCGGCCAGGCACTGCACACCACCACCGCCACCCGCCAGTCCCGCAAGGGCCTGATTTCCTCCTGGAAGGCCTACGCCCCAGCCTTCGCGGGCAAGATGGCCATCGAGGCAGTGGACCGCTCCATGCGCGGCGAGGGTGCCCCGGCCCCGATTTGGGAAGGTGAGGACGGCTTCATCGCCTGGATGCTGCACTCCCCGGAGCGCACCTACACCGTCCCCCTTCCGGCGGAGGGTGAAGAAAAGCGCGCCATCCTGGACACCTACACCAAGGAGCACTCCGCGGAGTACCAGGCACAGGCCCCGATCGACATGGCCTTTGCCCTCAAGAAGACCCTCGCGGAGAAGGGCCTGAAGACGGAGGACATCGAGTCCATCGTCCTGCACACCTCGCACCACACCCACTACGTCATCGGCACCGGCGCTAACGACCCGCAGAAGATGGATCCGAACGCCTCCCGCGAGACCCTGGATCACTCCATCATGTACATTTTCGCCGTGGCCCTGCAGGACGGCGAGTGGGACTACGAGACCTCCTACTCTGACGGGCGCAAGCACCGTCAGGACACCATCGACCTGTGGCACAAGATTTCCACCGTCGAGGACCCGGAGTGGACCCGCCGCTACCACTCCAACGACCTGGATGAGAAGGCTTTCGGCGGCAAGGCCGTCATCACCTTCAAGGACGGCACCGTCATTGAGGATGAGCGCGCGGTGGCCGACGCCCACCCGCTCGGCGCCCGCCCCTTCGGCCGCGAGGAGTACATCAACAAGTTCAAGAAGCTCGCTGCCGGCAAGGTCTCGGAGGAGGAGCAGGAGCGTTTCCTCGCTGCCGCGCAGAACCTGGAGAACCTCACCGACCTGAACGAACTCAACGTTCGCCTCACCGACGAGGCTATCGCCACCGCACCCGAGACCCCGAAGGGACTGTTCTAAATGGCTGGCCTATTTGGCTCCACTATCAGCAACGCAGACAAGCGCAAGAGCTTTCGCGAGGCGCTGAATGCACCGGAAATCACCACGCTGCCGGGCGCCTTCAACCCGCTGACCGCGCGCCTTATCCAGGATCTCGGTGGCTTCGGCGGCGTCTACGTCTCCGGCGCGGTGCTGGCCAATGACCTGGGCCTGCCGGACATCGGCCTGACCACGCTCACCGAGGTAGCGCAGCGCGCCGGGCACATTGCCCGTGCCACGGACTTGCCGGTGCTTGTCGACGCCGATACCGGCTTCGGCGAACCCATGTCCGCCGCCCGCACGGTTGCCGCGCTGGAGGACGCTGGCCTGGCCGGCTGCCACCTGGAGGACCAGGTCAACCCGAAGCGCTGCGGTCACCTCGATGGTAAGGAAGTCGTGCCGACGGATCTCATGGTTCGCCGCATTACCGCCGCCGTCAATGAGCGCCGCGATGAGAACTTCATCATCTGTGCCCGCACCGATGCCGCCGGCATCCACGGCATCGATGAGGCCATCGAGCGCGCCAAGGCTTATGCCGATGCCGGCGCGGACCTCATTTTCACCGAGGCCTTGTACTCGCCGAAGGACTTTGAAAAGTTCCGCGCCGCCGTGGACACCCCGCTGCTGGCCAACATGACGGAGTTCGGCAAGACCGAGCTGCTGTCGGCTAAGCGCATTGAGGACTTGGGCTACAACGCCGTCATCTGGCCGGTATCCACCCTGCGCGTGGCCATGGGTGCTACCGAAGAATTCCTCCGCGACATGCAGGAGACCGGACTGCAATCCGAGGAGTGGCTCGAGCGCATGCAGCACCGCTCCCGCCTCTACGAGCTGGTGCGCTACGACGAGTACAACGCCTTCGACCAGAGCGTGTTCACGTACTCCAAGGACAGCTACAAGCCCACCTTTGACTAATCCCCCCGGCCTAGCCCACACGCTAGGCCCCCCACTTAAGGAGAAACACCATGTCTGAAACCCCAGAGATCCGCAAGGGCCTGTACGGCGTTGTCGTCGACGAGACCGCCGTGTCCAAGGTTGTCCCGGAGACCAACTCCCTGACCTACCGTGGCTACCCGGTGCAGGAGCTGGCCCGCTACTGCTCCTTCGAGGAGGTTGCCTACCTGCTGTGGAATGGCGAGCTGCCGACCCAGGATGAGCTGGTCCGCTTCTCCGCCCGTGAGAAGGCACTGCGTCACCTGGACCGCCACCTCATCGACCTGATCACCTCCATGCCGAAGTCCTGCCACCCGATGGACGTGCTGCGTACCGCAGTCTCCTTCATCGGCTCCCAGGATCCGGAGGAGTACACCAAGGACTCCGAGCACATCCGCCGCACCGCGCTGGAGCTTATGGCGAAGTTGCCGACCATCGTCGCACTCGACATCCGTCGCCGCCGTGGCGAGGGATACCTCGAGCCTTCCCGCAAGAAGGGCTTTGCGGAGAACTTCCTGTGGATGGTCTTCGGTGAGGAGGAAGGCTCCCCAGCCCTGTCGCGCTCCGATATTGAGGCCTTTGATAAGTCCCTCATCCTCTACGCGGAGCACTCCTTCAACGCGTCCACCTTCGCTGCCCGCGTGGTGACCTCCACGATGTCCGATACCTACTCCGCTGTTACCGCCGCCATCGGCGCCCTGAAGGGCCCGCTACACGGTGGTGCTAACGAGGCCGTGATGAAGAACTTCCTGGAGGTCGGTGACCCGGCCAAGGCAGAGGAGTGGACGCTCAACAAGCTCAAGAACAAGGAGCTCGTCATGGGTTTCGGTCACCGCGTGTACAAGAACGGTGACTCCCGTGTTCCGACCATGGAGGCTGCCTTCCGCGAGCTGGCCAAGGATCACGGCCAGGAGCAGTGGGTGGAGATGTACGAGAAGATGGCTAAGACCATG
The DNA here is from genome assembly GCF_030408555.1 of Corynebacterium aurimucosum. Lineage (NCBI taxonomy): Bacteria > Bacillati > Actinomycetota > Actinomycetes > Mycobacteriales > Corynebacteriaceae > Corynebacterium > Corynebacterium aurimucosum. The sequence goes on from NZ_CP047048.1 coordinate 575,136, forward strand.
TACGAGAACACCTCCATCAAGATCCAGCCGAACCTGGACTTCCCGGCTGGCCCCGCGTACCACATCTTGGGCTTCGACATCGAGTTCTTCACCCCGATCTTCGTGATGGCCCGCATCACTGGCTGGACCGCACACATCGTGGAGCAGAACGAGAACAACTCCCTCATTCGCCCGCTGTCTGCTTACAACGGCAAGGAGCAGCGCTCCGTTCCTCCGAAGCAGATCTAAGAGAAGCGGACCTAGTCAGCGTAAAACCAGCGCACGAAACTTTCTTCTCGTGGGCTGGTTTTCTTCTTTGTCCGACTATGTGCAGCGTGTGGATTCCTGTTGACATATAAGCCGATTCTCGCCCGCGTTGTCGCCTCGGACACTATCCTTGTCTTCGTATTGTTCCTATCTGAAAGGATCACTCCTAGTGTCTGATACCGCCCACAAGTCCTTCTCCAAGATCTTGGTGGCCAACCGCGGTGAGATTGCCGTGCGTGCCTTCCGCGCCGCCTTTGAGGTCGGTTCCAAGACCGTTGCAATTTATCCCAAAGAAGACCGCAACTCCTTCCACCGCGCCTTCGCGGATGAAGCCGTGCGTATCGGTACCGAGGGTCAGCCGGTCAAGGCTTATCTCGATATCGATGAGGTTATTCGCGCCGCCAAGAAGTCCGGTGCGGATGCCATTTACCCGGGGTATGGCTTCCTTTCAGAGCGTGCAGATTTGGCTCGCGCCTGCCGTGACAACGGCATCAAGTTCATCGGCCCCACGGCTGAGACCCTCGACCTGACCGGCGATAAGGCCGCCGCTGTGGCTGCAGCTGAGGAAGCAGGGCTGCCTACGTTGAAGGACTCGAAGCCCTCGACGGACGTCGACAAGCTGGCGGAGTACGCCAAGGACTTTGAGTTCCCCGTCTTCGTGAAGGCAGTGGCCGGCGGTGGCGGCCGCGGTATGCGCTTCATCGAGAACGAAGCAGAACTGAAGACCAAGTGCGCTGAGGCCTCCCGCGAGGCGGAGGCCGCCTTCGGCGATGGCAATGTTTACCTCGAGACCGCGGTCATTCGCCCGCAGCACATTGAGGTGCAGATTCTGGCTGACTCCCAGGGCAACGTCATGCACCTGTACGAGCGCGACTGCTCCGTGCAGCGTCGCCACCAGAAGGTTGTGGAGATTGCCCCGGCGCCGACGCTGGACCCGGAACTGCGATACCGCATCTGCGCGGACGCCGTGAAGTTCTGCGAGCACATCAATTACGAGGGCGCTGGTACCGTCGAGTTCCTTGTTGATGAGAAGGGCAACCACGTCTTCATCGAGATGAACCCGCGCGTGCAGGTCGAGCACACCGTGACCGAGGAGGTCACGGGCGTGGACATCGTGAAGTCTCAGATGCAGATTGCCGCGGGCCTCTCCCTGGAGGAGCTGGGCCTCAAGCAGGAGGATATCCACATCACCGGCGCGGCACTGCAGTGCCGTATCACCACTGAGGACCCCTCTAACGGCTTCCGCCCAGATACCGGCACGCTGACCCAGTACCGCTCGCCGGGCGGCGCGGGCGTGCGTCTCGACGGTGCAACGGCCGTCGGCGCGGAGATCTCCCCGAACTTTGACTCGCTGCTGGTGAAGATGACCTGCCGCGGTGTCACTTTCGAGCAAGCCGTGGCCCGTGCGCAGCGCGCGCTCAACGAGTTCACCGTGGCCGGCGTGGCCACCAATATCGGCTTCCTGCGCGCTCTGTTGCGCGAGCCGGACTTCGTCAACACTCGCGTGGACACCAGCTTCATTCCGGAGCACCCGGACCTGCTGAAGGCCCCGCCGGCTGTGGACGAATCTGGCCGCATCATCGACTACATCGCTGACGTGACCGTCAACAAGCCGAACGGTGAGCGTCCGACCACCCTGCGCCCCTTCGATAAGCTGCCGGATCTGGACTTTAACTCCGAGCTGCCGCGCGGTTCCCGTGACGACTTGCTGGAGCTGGGCCCGAAGAAGTGGGCAGAAAAGATCCGTAAGCAGGATGCTCTGGCGGTCACCGATACCACCTTCCGCGATGCTCACCAGTCCCTGCTGGCTACCCGCGTGCGCGGTACCGCTCTGGTCACGGCTGCTGAAGCCGTCGCCCGCATGACCCCGGAACTCTACTCCGTGGAGGCGTGGGGTGGTGCTACTTACGATGTCGCCATGCGCTTCCTCAAGGAGGACCCGTGGGTGCGCCTGGATCTGCTGCGTGAGGCCATGCCGAACCAAAACATCCAGATGCTGCTGCGTGGCCGCAACACCGTGGGCTACTCGCCGTACTCCAACGATGTGTGCACCGGCTTCGTGCAGGAGGCTGCTAAGTCCGGCGTGGATATCTTCCGTATCTTCGATGCGCTAAACGACGTCACCCAGATGCGCCCGGCTATCGACGCCGTCCTAGAGACCAACACCACCGTGGCCGAGGTTGCCATGGCCTACTCCGGCGACATGTGCTCCCCGGATGAGAAGCTCTACACGCTGGATTACTACCTCAAGCTGGCCGAAGAGATCGTCAACACCGGCGCCCACGTCTTGGCCATTAAGGACATGGCAGGCCTGCTGCGTCCGGAGTCCGCATCCAAGCTGGTCATGGCTCTGCGCAAGGAGTTTGATCTGCCGGTTCACGTGCACACGCACGATACCGCGGGTGGCCAGCTGGCTACCTACTACGCGGCGGCCCTCTCTGGCGCGGACATCGTCGACGGTGCCTCCGCACCGCTAGCGGGAACCACCTCTCAGCCATCGCTGTCCGCCATCATCGCGGCATTCTCCAACTCCTCGCGTGACACCGGTATTTCCCTCAAGGCAGTCTCTGACCTGGAGCCCTACTGGGAGGCAGTACGCCAGCTCTACCAGCCGTTCGAGAAGGGCATTCCTGGACCGACCGGCCGCGTCTACCGCCACGAGATTCCGGGCGGCCAGCTGTCCAACCTGCGCGCGCAGGCTACTGCGCTGGGCTTGGAGGACCGCTTCGAGGTTATCGAGGACACCTACGCTGCGGTGAACGAGATGCTTGGCCGCCCGACCAAGGTGACTCCGTCCTCCAAGGTGGTCGGTGACCTCGCTCTGCACCTCGTGGGTGCTGGCGTGGACCCGGCTGACTTCGAGGCCAACCCCACCAAGTACGACATCCCGGATTCCGTCATCGCCTTCCTACGCGGTGAGCTCGGTACGCCTCCGGGTGGCTGGCCGCCGCTGCGCGACAAGGTCCTGGAGGGCCGCGCGCCTGGCGACGTCGCCGTCAAGCCCGTCCCCGAAGAGGAGAAGAAGCACCTGAGTTCGGATGATTCCACCGAGCGCCGTGCCTCCCTCAACCGCTTGCTCTTCCCGAAGCAGTTCGAGGAGTTCAACGAGTTCCGCCGCACCTACGGCAATACCGAGGCGCTGACGGATACCGTCTTCTTCTACGGACTGGAAGAAGGTAAGGACTACATTGTCCACCACTTCCCGGAGGGCTCCAACGACCGCGCAGACCTCAAGCCCATCACCTTGCGTCTTGATGCTATGGGTGAGCCGGACGAGAAGGGCATCCGCAACGTCGTACTCAACGTCAACGGCCAGATCCGCCCGCTCAAGGTTCGCGACAACAACGTTGAGTCCACTGTCGCCACCGTGGAGAAGGCTGACCCGTCCAACGAGGGCCACGTGGCCGCACCGTTTGCCGGCGTGGTGAACCCGACCGCCAAGCCGGGTGACGAGGTCAAGGCCGGCGACCAGATCGCCGTCATCGAGGCCATGAAGATGGAAGCCTCCATCTCCGCCACCAAGGATGGCACCATCGAGCGCGTCGCCATCGGCGCCGCCACCAAGGTTGAGGGCGGCGACCTCATCGCGGTCATCAACTAAAGACCGACTTAGGTCATGGATGGGTGAGCAGCGTCATTCTTGGCGCTGCTCCCTGGTGGTTTTGGCGGTGGGATGGGATTCTTCCTCACTACATTGACCTAAGCCAGGAGGGCGCCTCGCAAAAGGCATCTGGCAGAAGGCATCTTTGGGTCCAAAAACGCCATCTGCACTGAGTAAAAGGCGTTTTCAGCCGTGAAAACGCCTTTTGACTGATGCCTTTTATCAGACGCCTCCCGCATGTCGATGGAGGCACGTAGACGTTGCGCGTTGCGAGGGGAGCGAAGAAGCTAGTCGCGTTTTCGCGAAGATACGTGCAGCGTTATACGGAAACCGTCGTTGTGGCCCGACTTGGATCCGCGGTGGGTGAGCAACGTCGCTCTTCGCGCTGCCGTAGGCGCGCCGCGAAAGGTGTCGAGTATAGTCGACACTTTTAGAAGAAACCGAGGAAGTGTCGAGTATAGTCGACATCTTTTGTCGGCTTGCGGGGACCTGACCCCTGTTAGGTAGACACCTGATATCCAGCCCTGTTGGGTTGGGAAGAAAGGTAATCTACCACCATGCCTAGGTACTCCGAACAGTTCAAACGTGATGCTGTGGCCCTCTACGAAAACAATGAGGACCTCTCACTTCACGCGGCTTCAGCAGAGCTAGGAATCAATCGTTCCTCACTTTATTCCTGGCTTAAGCAGTACGGCACCGGCAAGCGTGTCCGCACAAAAAGCATGCGCGACAAGGCACAGGCGACGACTGATTCTGAGCGGATCCGCCAGTGAGACAAAAGAAGTCTCTAAGCTTCGTGAAGAACGCGATATCCTGCGTAAGGCCGCGAAATATTTTGCCGAAGAGACACGCTGGTAATCCGCTTCCAGTTTGTCTATGACCATCGAACCGAGTACTCGGTCAAGCGGATGTGCCACGTGTTAAAGCTCAATCGCTCCTCGTTCTACAAATGGGTCAACACCCGCGAAAAACGCAGGTTAGAGATGTGTTCGGATGCTCTTATTGGTGCACGAATCAAGAGCATCTTCGATGATGAGCACGGGCTTTATGGTGCTAAACGCATCGCTGCAAGCCTTAAAGCCGATACGGACTTTCCTCCGATCAATCACAAGAAGGTCGCACGCATTATGAAATCCATGGGGCTAAAAGGCTTTACTAAACAACGTCGATGTGTCACTACCAGGCGCAAGCCTGGTCATCGAGTCATGCCAGATTTAGTAGGCCGCAAATTCACCGCTGATAAGCCGAACCAGGTGTATGTAGGCGATATCACCTACCTGCCGTGTAAGGGAGGCAAGAACATGTACCTTGCCACAGTCATCGACGTCTACTCGCGCAAACTTGTCGGTCATGCGCTCGCCGATCACATGCGGGTATCGCTGGTTATCGAAGCTTTGTCCCATGCCAGCAAGGTTCGCGGAAGCCTTAAAGGGGTAATTTTCCATTCTGATCATGGCAGTGTGTACACCTCACAGGCTTTTCAAGACCACTGCACCCAACTTGGTGTTCGCCAATCCATGGGAGCAGTGGGAACGAGTGCCGATAATGCCCTGGCAGAATCGTTTAACGCCACTTTAAAGCGTGAAGTTCTGCGAGATAGGAAAGTTTTTGACAATCCCATCATCTGCCGCCAAGAAGTCTTCCGATGGTGCATGCGCTACAACACGCGCAGACGGCACTCCTGGTGCAACCTTCTAGCCCCCGATGACTTCGAAGCACTCACATCAGCTACACTGACCCAAGCAGCATAGCTAACCCCCGACGTGTCTACTTTCCGGGGGTCAGGCCCCGGTGCTAGAAACGCTTGAGCATCACGTGGGCATCCGGGCGGCCCGGGACGTCGATGTCGACGAAGCCCTCGGATTCATAAAGCTTGCGGGCGCCGGTGTTCTCCGGCTCAATCCACAGCGAAATGGCTGGGGCTTCCTGCGCCTCGGCGAGGTCGCAGGCGTTGCGCAGGAGGCGTCGCCCAGCGCCTAAGCCCCTGTAGCGGGATTCCACAGCAATGAAGAGCTCGGGGATCTCCTCTGGATCGAGGTCTGTGGCCCACTGGGACTCATCAAAAGGATCGGCCTCTGGATTGCCGGTGTAAGCAGCACCCTTCGCTTCAGTGGTGTAGTAGCGCAGCCACGCGCCACCAACGGGCACGCGGTGGCTGGAGACAGCGATGACGCCGCCGTCGACATGGGGAGACCATTCATCGACGTACAGCCCCACGTCAGGCGTGTGGAAGTCCCCGATATGGGCGTCCTCGTCACCGAGGACATCGGCGAGGAAAAGAAGGCGGGAGAGGTAGGTACGGTCGTGCTCCTTGGCCAACCGTACGCCGAACTCGGAATCGTTAACGCTCATGCCTTCCGAGGCTACTTGATCTCTGAATTTAGTCACTAACTGAGTGACTCGAGGGGAGTTGGTGGCGCAATCCTGATGCGCCATTGCTGCATCCCCCCGGAGCGACAAAACAGCACCCCGGTAAGTAGTACTCAGCGGGTAAGTAACCCGGAGCAGAGCTCCACCGGGGTATCACGTCAAAGAGTACTTAACAGTGCTAATCGAGGCAAGGTTTGTCGCAGTTTTGCGCTGTTCTCTGCCGGCAGAGACGCATTAGCGAACTACTTGATCTCCAGAATCGGCTCGCCCTTGTTGATCTGCGTGCCGGTGGACACCTTGAGGTCGGTCACGGTGCCGGATTTGTGGGCCTTGACGGGGTTCTCCATCTTCATGGCCTCGAGGACGACAACGACCTCGCCCTCTTCCACTTCCTGGCCCTCCTCGACGGCGACCTTGATGACGCTGCCCTGCATCGGCGCGGTCACGGTGTCGCCGGACACGTTTGCCGACGCCCCCTTGCCACGACGCTTCTTCGACTTCTTGCGCTTATTGCCACCGCCCAAGAGGAGGTTGCCCGGCAGGGCCACTTCGATACGGCGGCCGCCCACCTCGACGACGAACTTCTGGGCGGCCTCTTGCTCCTCGTCCTCGGGGGCCTCGGTGGTGTCGGTGTATTCGGGCAGTTCGTTTACCCACTCTTCCTCGATCCACTTGGTGTAGACCGTGAAGTTGCCGTCTTCGGCGGTGAAGGCAGGATCGGTGAGAATGGCCTGATGGAAGGGGATAACCGTGGGGAGGCCTTCGATGCGGTACTCGGCCAGGGCGCGGCGTGCACGCGCAATGGCAGTCGCGCGGTCTGGGCCCCAGACGATGAGCTTGGCCAGCATGGAGTCGAACTGGCCACCAATGACGGAACCTTCGCGCACGCCGGAGTCCATGCGCACGCCCGGGCCGGAAGGCTCGGAGTACGTGGCGACGGTTCCGGGGGCTGGCATGAAGCCCGCGGCGGCGTCCTCGCCATTGATGCGGAACTCGATGGCGTGGCCGTGCGGAGCCGGGGCCTCGGAGATGGAAAGCTCGCGGCCCTCGGCGATGCGGAATTGCTCGCGAACGAGGTCGAAGCCAGTGGTTTCCTCGGTAACGGGGTGCTCCACCTGGAGGCGCGTGTTGACCTCAAGGAAGGAGATGAGGCCATCGGCGCCCACAAGGTACTCCACGGTGCCGGCACCGTAGTATCCGGCCTCGCGGCAAATGCGCTTGGCAGATTCGTGGATGGAGGCGCGCTGCTCATCGGTGAGGAAGGGGGCAGGAGCTTCTTCAACGAGTTTCTGGAAGCGGCGCTGCAGGGAGCAGTCGCGGGTGCCCATGACGACGACATTGCCGTGCTGGTCAGCCAAGACCTGAGCCTCGACGTGGCGGGCCTTATCCAGGTAGCGCTCGACAAAGCACTCACCACGGCCGAAAGCAGTGACGGCCTCGCGCGTGGCGGACTCGTAGAGGTCCTTGATCTCCTCGCGGGTGTGGGCGACCTTCATGCCGCGGCCACCGCCACCGAAAGCGGCCTTGATGGCAACCGGTAGACCGTGCTCGTCGGCGAAGGCCTCGACCTCCTCTGCGCTGGCGACGGGATCCTTGGTGCCCGGTGCCATGGGAGCGTCAGCACGCTCGGCAATGTGACGGGCGGTGACCTTGTCACCCAGGTCGGCGATGGACTTCGGGGAGGGGCCGATCCAGGTCAGGCCCGCGTCGATGACGGCCTGGGCAAAATCGGCGTTCTCGGAGAGGAAGCCGTAGCCGGGGTGGATGGCGTCGGCGCCGGATTTGGAGGCGGCGTCGAGAATCTTGTTGAAGTCGAGGTATGACTCTGCGGAAGTTTGACCGCCGAGTGCAAAGGCTTCGTCGGCAAGCGTGACGAATGGGGCGTCAGCATCTGGCTCAGCGTAGACCGCTACGGATGCGATGCCGACGTCGCGAGCCGCGCGGATAACGCGGACCGCGATCTCACCGCGGTTGGCCACGAGGACCTTGGTGATGTTCTTGGTTTCAACTGCCACGGCAGGAACCCTCCTCCATTTTTTCTGATAGGACTGCGTACTATTCTTGCACACCAAAACATGAGGATACCTTCACATCTTGGTTTCGTGTCAAAAAATAAACCCGCACCAGCGTGGATGCGGGGTTAATTCGGTGTGTTCTTAACGCTCAACGGGCATTCGAACCATGTTGCCCCACTCTGCCCACGAGCCATCGTAGACGCGCGGGTTGTCGAAGCCGAGCAGGTACTTGAGTACAAACCAGGTGTGTGCGGCCTGAGCGCCGACATGCGAGTAGAGGACGGTTTCCGTTGCGGGCTCTAGCTCGCCATAGTTGACCTTGAGCTCGCTGAGCGCGCGGAAGCAGCCGTTGGGGTAGACCGCTCGATCCCACTCGAGGTTGATGGCGCCTGGGATGTGACCGTGGGTCAAGGTGGTGCCGTAGGCAGACTCACCAGTTCCGTTCTTGAGGGCAGCTTCGCCGCAGAACTCGTCTGGGCTGCGGGTGTCGACCACCGTGGCGGTGGAGCCGCGCAGCTCGTCGACGAAGATGCGGGATGATTCTTCGCGGGAAACCTCAGGGTAGGAGGAAGGGGTCGGGTCAGGGACCATAAACGAGGTATCGCGTTCCTCGGACATCCAGGCATCCCGGCCACCATCGAGAAGCCGCACGTCTTCGTGGCCGTACAGCTCAAAGATCCACAGGGCGAATGCAGCCCACCAGTTGGACTTGTCTCCGTACAGGATGACGGTGTCATCGCGCTCGATGCCCTTCGAGCGAAGGAGGGCTGTGAAATCTTCCGCGCTGATGATGTCCCTCGTTGTGTTATCGAGCAACTCCGTCTGGACGTTGATACGGATAGCGGTGGGGATGTGGCCGATATCGTAGAGGAGTGAATCCTCATCGACCTCGATGACGTGGAGGCCGTTGATGCCCAGTCGCGCGGATAGCCACGGTGCGGACACGAGGCGCTCAGGGTGCGCGTACTCCTGGAAAGGGGGATTCGGGTCGAATTCGGCCACGGTCCACCTGCCTTTCTCGTTAAGGGGAAACGTTCGCTTCAACTCTAGCGCGCTCGGCCGAAAAGTGGTCACGGGGGAGGGCTCTTTGTGGTGTTGGATACATTTTTATGCCGTAGGGCGCCAGCTCGCGTGCACTGGTTATAACAAGTGTGCAGGTCAGGGGCTAAAAACTGCGTTAAGCTCGACTTTTATCGCATTTTGGCGTCGCTTCTTCAGGTGAGCGAACAGGCCTCACCTGGGTTATTTTAAGAAGTGACACTCATTAACCCCCTAGCGAAAGGGAAGCACTGTGCACAAGGCAATCGTCGTCTTCGAGGTCGAGGGCGGATCCGACAAGCAGATCAATGGACACCGTAAGGACACCATGCCGATCGTCGACTGCATCAAGGATGCAGGCTGGCACGCAGAGGTCGTGTTCTACCGTCCCGAGTGGTCTGAGAAGCTCTTTGAGTATGTATCTGAGAACTTCGATGCCTACATTTCCCGCGTGAACCCGGGCAACATCCCGGGCGGTGAGAAGGGCTACTTCGACTTGCTCACCAAGCTGTCCGACGCCGGCCTGGTCGGCATGTCCACCCCGTACGAGATGATGGCTTACGGCGCCAAGGATGCCCTGGTTAAGCTCAATGACACGGACCTGGTTCCGGCTGACACCGCCGCCTACTACGACGTCGAGTCCTTCCACAAGACCTTCCCGGCCTCCCTGTCCTACGGCGAGCGCGTGCTCAAGCAGAACCGCGGTTCCACTGGTTCCGGCATCTGGCGCGTGCGCCTTGCCGACGAGAAGCTGGCCGAGTCCGTCGAACCGGGCACCGCACTGCCTCTCGACACCAAGATCAAGTGCACCGAGGCTGTGGACAACCACACCGAGGAGCGCGAGCTCGGCGAGTTTATGGATTTCTGCGACCAGTACATCGTGGGTGACAACGGCATGCTCGTGGACATGCGCTTCATGCCGCGCATCGTTGAAGGCGAGATTCGTATTCTTCTCGTGGGCCCGGATCCGGTCTTCGTGGTGCACAAGAAGCCGGCTGAGGGCGGCGACGCTTTCTCCGCGACCCTGTTCTCCGGTGCTAAGTACACCTACCAGAAGCCGGAGGAGTGGCAGGAACTCGTCGACATGTTCGCTGAGGTCCGCCCGGTCATTGCAGAGAAGCTCGGTGGTGACAACATCCCACTGATCTGGACCGCAGACTTCATGCTGGCGGACGGTGAGAACGGCGAAGACACCTATGTCCTTGGTGAGATCAACTGCTCCTGCGTGGGCTTCACCTCTGAGCTGGACATGGGCATCCAGGAAAAGGTGGCGGCTGAAGCCATCAAGCGCGTGGAGGCCAAGCACGCATAAGCGTTTATTTTCGCGCTAGCCTTATCGAGTTTCCCCTGCCGCGGCCGGGGAAATTTGCATTTTCTTGGGGCTTATTCCCCGAGCCGGGCTGCCGGTGAGCGAGATCTCAGGTACGTTCGAAGGGGTAAAAATTGCGCCAGTGTAGTGCTGTAGCGTGCTGCGAAATTCGATGATTCTCCGAAAGGTCTAAGGAATAATGACGAACCCCAACCAGTTTGGTGAGAACGCCGACAACAGCGATAGCAACGTGGGCGATAACAGCTTTAACGGTTCCCACGGCGAGAACTCTGGGAACGATAACTTCGGTAGCTTTGGCGGCTACGGCAGCCCCCAGTCCAACAAGGATAGCTCGGCGTCTGGCTGGAATGCCCAGGATTCGAACTCCGGCTTTGGCTGGGGTGGCCAGGCAGGATACGGCGATTACTCCGAGAACTCCGCTGAGACTTCCTCGTTTGGTAGCGCCTCTTCCCAGGATTCGCAGCCGGACACTGACCGCGAAGCTAAGGACAGCACGTTTAGCGAAGGCTTTGCTTCTGCTGAGCCCGCATCCGAGTCCGCTAAGGACCAGGACACCCACTCCACCCAGGACTCCTTTGGCGCCTCCTATGCTTCCTACAACACCGATAGTGGTGCTGGCGCCGAGCATGCCGCTGAGTCGACGAACTCGAACCAGAGCCACAGCGACAACGGCTACGGCACTAACGGCTATGGCAACGACTGCTTTGGCGGTGGTGCGCAGACGGAATCCAACCAGGGCCATGGCTTTGGGCAGCAGTCAAGCAATGGTTTCGGTAGCCAGGCCTCTCACTCCAACTCCACGTCCGGTTTTGGTAGCTACTCCCAGCAGAACCAGGGCTTCGGTGCACAGGAGCAGCAAGGTTTCGGCTCCCAAGGACAGCAAGGTTTCGGCACCCAGGAGCAGCAGGGCTTTGGCCAGCAGAACTCGCCCTTTGCGGCCTCCCCGCAGAATCAGTACCCGCAGCAGGCTGCGCCGAATGGCGGTTCTTCCAAGGGCACGGGATTCTTCAAGGCGCTGTTTGACTTCTCTTTCAGCAACTTTATCACCCTGAAGTTCTCGTCCTTCATTTATATGCTGCTCGTCATTTTGTCAGCAGTCTTCTGGGTAGGAACGATCCTCTTCTCCTTCGCGTTTTTCGCTGATAGCGTTCTTTTGGGAATCCTTGCGTTCCTCGGTGCTGTGATCTTCGGCGGAATCACCTTCCTTTTTTACGTCATCCAGTTCCGATTGATCTTGGAGTTCTTCGTGGCAAACATCCGCACCGCGCAGAACACCGGCGATCTGGTTGCCAAGGCGGATGGCGATAAGGCTTAAAAGTCACTCTCCGCGCTGCTGTAGGGCAGACAAACAAATCCCGCGGCCTCAGTATTCGAGGTCCGCGGGATTTTTCTATGCAGGGGCCGCCGCGGTTTACGCGGCGAGCAGAGTGGCGTTGTTCCTAGCCAGTCGGGCTGGCCGAGCTGCTTAGTCCAGCAGCGCGGCGACGGACTCGGGGTCGGCGTCGGAAAGCATCTGGCGGATGCGGTCATACTCCGCGTCCTCACCGATGGCCTTTGCAGCATGGCCCAGAGCGGCAATCGCGCGCAGCACACCCTGGTTGGGCTCGTGGGAGAAGGGGACAGGGCCCCAGCCCTTCCAACCATTGCCGCGCAGGCGGTCGAGGCTGCGGTGGTAGCCGGTACGCGCATAGGCGTAGGCGGTGATGAAAGCGGTGGGCTCAGCACCCTTGTTCTTGTCTAGTTCCTGTTCCGCCAGCAGAGCCCAGAGCAGCGGGGAATCCGGGTGGGTGACAATTCCTGCGGTGAGATCGGAGGTACTGTCAGCACCCGGATCGGCGGGCAGCTTGATGGGCGGGGGAGCGAGCATATCTTTCATTTCCATGCCGCCCCACTCTAGCCATGTGGCGCCACGGCCACCAGAGGGGGCGAACCTTGAAAGGGGCGAACCTGGAAGGTTCGCCCGGAACTAGAAGGGCTCGCCCAGAATTAGTGCTGAGCCCAGAAATCGGAAACGTTGAGCCCAAAGAAATACAGCGCGCGGCGCAGCACTGGTAGCGAAAGGCCGATAACGGAGGAGGGATCGCCCTCAATGCGGTCGATGAACCAGCCGCCGAGGGCTTCCAAGGTAAAGGCGCCGGCGCATTCGAGTGGCTCGCCGGTGCGGGCGTAGGCCTCGATATCGGCGTTCGAAGCCTGGGCAAAGTGCACCGTCGTGCGCGAGGCTTCTACGAAGCGCTTATCGCCCCGCAGCACGCAATGGCCGGTGATGAGCTCCGCGGCGCGCCCGGCCTGCGCGTGCCAGCGCTCCACGGTGGCCTCGGGGGTATGGGGTTTGCCTTGGAGGGAGCCGTCGAGAAGCAGCATGGAATCCCCGCCCACCACGACGTCCTCGGGATAGTCAGGAGCAATAGCCTCTGCCTTAGCAGTAGCCAGCGCACAGACGATCTCGGCGGGCTCAGCACCCGCCAGGCGCTCCTCGATGGCCCGCTCATCCACGTGGGCCGGGGCGATGACGGGTTCCACGCCCGCACCCCGCAGGATGGACAGGCGGGAGGGGGACTGGGAAGCTAGAACCAGGCGCATGCGCTTAGTAGTAGCGGACGTTGCGGAAGGCGGACGGGTTGAATACGTCACCCGGCTGGCCCCACAGGTCGCGCTCGGAGCGGATATCGGCGGCCTTGGCGCGCGCCTCAGAGTCGAGCTGGCTGAGCACCGTGGACAGGGCCGCCACCTCAGCGTCGGTGGGGTTGCCGCGCAGAACGGTAAACAGGGAAGCGGTCATAGGGAAACCTCTACAAAACGATATTGCCGTGTTTCTTCGGCAGGGTTGGAATAATCTTGCGATCCAGTAGGCGCAGGCCCTCGATGAGGGAGCCGCGGGTGGCTGCCGGGGTAATGACGGAATCGACGAGACCACGCTCAGCGGCCTGGTACGGGGTCAGGTAGGCGGCGGCCTCCTCCTCGCTCAGCTCTAGCTCTGCGGCCAGTGCAGGGGCATCGGCCACTGAGATCTCGGCCGTCGGCCACGCATAGGACAGGTCCGCACCGAGTTCCTTGGAGCCGAAAGCGATGTAGCCGGTGCCGTGCGCGCGGCGGACGATGACACTGATCTTGCCTACGCTCGCCGCGGAGTAGGCGTGCACCAGCTTGGCCAGCGCTGCCTTCTCCACATCCAGCGCCGGGGAGTCGACGAACTCGATAATGGGGGTATTGAAGGCATCGCAGAGGCGGATGAAACGCGCGGCCTTAGCGGCAGCTTCCGCATCGAAGGAGTCGCGGTTGGCGATGATGCCCACGGTGCGGCCCTCCACGCGACCGAAGCCGGTGAAGACACCGCGCACCTGGGCGCCGAGCTCGAAAACATCCTCGCAGGTGGCGGTGACCACGTCGGCGAGATCGACGGCGCCGTCATCTCCCACGAGGGTATCGAGGGCGTGGTCGGCGTCGGTAATGTTCTCCTCCACAGAGCCCGCAACGATGGTGGCCTCGGTGCGGGGAGCGGCGGCACGGTTATTGGAAGGCAGGTAGGAGAGCACGCGCTTGGCGACGTTCACCTCGTGCTCCCCATCCGCCTGCAGGTCACCGTCCGGAGCAATGACGACATCCGACAGCGCGGCTACGAGCGAGGCCTCCTTGGAGTCCGCGTAGACTGCCGTGACCTGCGGGATGAGGCCGGAAGCGGTGGTGGCGCGGGCCAGGATGCGGGCCTGCATGGCGGAGGAGACAATGCCCTCCTGGGCGCGGGGCTTATCGCTGGCGACGAGTGCGACGATGGGCACGCCGGTCTTAATGGCCAGGTCATAAAGCTTGGTGACCTTTTCGCCATAGACCTCGCCCATGGTGCCGTCGAAAAGCGAGGCGTCCTGCGCATAGGCGCAGACCTTGCGGCCATCGACAGTGCCGAAGCCGGTGACGACGCCATCGGTGTAAGGACGGATGTGCTCGCGGCCGAACTCGGTGGAGCGGTGGCGAGCGAGCGCGTCGGTCTCCACGAAGGATCCGGCGTCAAAGAGCGCCTCGATGGCGCTGCGGGCCGCAGGAACCTCTCCCTGCGGCGCTCGGGACTCGGTGAGCTTGGCGCTCAGGTCCTCGATCTTGCCAGCGGTCGTCTTCAAGTCAGTCATGGGACACTAGTGTAATACAGTGCGTCTTCTGTACTAATCTGTGCCGATCCGAGTGCGCGCTAAAGCGGGATGTTGCCGTGCTTGCGTGCCGGGCGGGCCACATTCTTGTCCGTGAAGAAGCGCAGATTTTTGGCGATTGCACTGCGGGTTTCAGAGGGGAGAATGACGGCGTCGATAAGCCCGCGCTCCGCTGCCTTATACGGGTTGAGCATGTGGTCTTCGTATTCGCGCTCGAAGGACTTGGTCAGTTCAGCTACGTCGAGGCCCTTCTCGTGGGCAGCCTTGATCTCCTTGCGGTAGATAAAACCGACGGCGCCGGCAGCGCCCATGACCGCGATCTGGGCGGTGGGCCAAGCCAGGTTGACGTCCGCTCCCAGTCCCTTGGAGCCCATCACACAGTAAGCGCCGCCGTAGGCCTTGCGCAGGGTGACGGTGATCTTCGGAACGGTGGCTTCGGCGTAGGCGTAGAGCAGCTTGGCGCCGCGGCGCAGGATGCCATCGTGTTCCTGGTCGGCGCCGGGGAGGAAGCCGGGGACGTCGACCAACATGATGATCGGGATATTAAAGGCATCGCAGGTGCGCACGAAGCGCGCGGCCTTCTCCGAAGAATTGATGTCGAGGCAGCCGGCGAAGACCTGGGGCTGGTTGGCCACGAACCCCACGGTGCGCCCTTCGATGCGGCCGAAGGCGGTGACCACGTTATCGGCGCGGTCGGCTTGGATCTCCAGGAAATCGCCGTCATCGGTGAGAGCCTCGATGATCTCCTTGACGTCATAGGGCTGGTTCGGGGAATCCGGGATGATGCTATCCAGCACGAGGTCGTCGACGGTTTCTTCGCCCAGCTC
Source organism: Corynebacterium aurimucosum (assembly GCF_030408555.1). Taxonomy (NCBI): domain Bacteria; kingdom Bacillati; phylum Actinomycetota; class Actinomycetes; order Mycobacteriales; family Corynebacteriaceae; genus Corynebacterium; species Corynebacterium aurimucosum. The sequence continues at coordinate 590,705 of NZ_CP047048.1, forward strand.
CTCGTAGGGCTCAACCGGGGTCAGCTGGCGGTTATTGGAGGGCAGGTAGGTCAGTAGGTCGTGTACCCAATCGAGCGCTTCCTCGTCGCTAGAAGCGGTGTAGTGCGAGGTGCCGGACTTATGCATGTGGACGCCGGCGCCGCCGAGTTCTTCCTGGCTGACTTCTTCGCCGGTGACGGTCTTGATGACATCTGGTCCGGTAACGAACATCTTGGACTTCTCATCCACCATCACCACGAAGTCGGTCAGTGCGGGGGAGTAGGCGTTGCCGCCGGCGCAAGCACCCATGATGACGGAGATTTGTGGGACGACGCCGGAGGCCTTGACGTTCTGGTAGAAGGTCTTGGCAATCCAGTCCAGGGACACGGCGCCATCCTGGATGCGGGCGCCGGCGCCCTCGTACAGTCCGATGAGCGGGCGGCCGGTGGTGATGGACAGCTCCATGATCTTGATCATCTTCTCGCCGTAGACTTCGCCGAGGGCACCGCCGAAGACGGTTCCGTCCTGGGAGAAGATGCAGACCTCGCGGCCATCGATGGTGCCCCAGCCGGTGACGATGCCATCGGTGAGCGGGCGCTTCTTGCCCATCCCGAAGTCCGTGGTGCGGTGCACGGCGAGCATGTCGGTCTCCACGAAGGAGCCTTCATCGAGGAGGTAGTCCAAGCGCTCCCGGGCTGTGAGGCGGCCCTGGGCGTGGACCTTGTCGTGGGCTTTTGCACCCATGGGCTGCGCCGCTGCTTCGCGACGCCTCTTCAGTTCAGCGATCTTGCCTGCGGTGGTGTCGGCGCTCAGGGAGTCAAGCTCCGACAAATGTGAGGAAATAGTCATGTTTCGACAGTGTAGAGAAGTTTTGCACAGGAATGTATAGCGGCGATCGGGTGATTTCTCTCACAATTGACGTTTGTGCAGGTAGATGGGGTGGGAAAAGTGAGGGTTTTCTCGCATACGGCGTGTTGGGTGCATGCTAACCGTCCTTGCCACCTTGCTCAGTTCCAAGGGCGCTGTGCAGGCGAGCAACGTGTAGGGCAATGTAGGCGAGCTCATTGTCATTAATGGCATGACCTTGACCTTCCAATTTGGAACGGACGAGACGAGCAATGCGCACTGCTGCAGCATCATCGTGTTCGATAGCCGCAAGCATGGAGTGCAATGGTGCGTCAGCTTCCCGGCTCGGGGAATGTAAACGTGCGAAGAGATACCGCAGGTGCGTAACGAATCGTGTGACCGTGGGGGAGCTGGGGCGAAGGTGGCACTGAAGCTCGGAAGAGACCAAGTCGAGAAGAGCAGAGATTTCCTTCGTGGTGTTTTCTGCCTTGGTCATATCCCCATCCACAAACTGGGCGTTGATGAAATGCATCGCTACGGCGGCGGCTTCATCGCGGGCTAGACGGACGCTAGTGGCTTTCTCTACTTGGTCGAGGAGCTTTAATCCCAGCTCAAATTCCTCTGGGTACAAAGTGGATACTTCCCACATCAATGGGTAGCTGAATTCGATTCCGCTTTCTTCGCGTTCGATTGCGAAAGAAATATGATCTGCTAGGCCTAAAACTAAAAGCTGTGTTTCGCTGACCTGAGAGTGCGTGTTTACGAAATTTACAACAAGATTGACTATGTCTAGCGGGAGATCAGAGAGTAGTGCGGTGAGGTTTGCGATGGGGTGAGCGGAGCTTGGGCGGAATACTTGCTCCACAGCATCATCCTGGATTTCATCGCCAAGCTTTCGACCGAAACCAATCCCCTTGCCCAAGCAGATAGCTTGAGTACCTTGTGCGTCGGTACAGAGCACAGCGTTGTTGTTAAGTGCGCGGATGACATCCATAGATTTAGGGTACAGGGCACGGTAACGCAGACTTGAAAGGTGCAGTCGTACGTGACCGTGCCCTGTCTTAGGAGGTGAGATTGTTAGAGCTCAGCTCCGTTGGAAGCTATGACATTTCGGTACCACTCGAAAGAATCCTTCTTTGAGCGGGCCAGAGTGCCATTGCCCTCATTATCGCGATCGACGTGGATCATTCCGTAGCGCTTCTTCATTTCACCGGTGGTGAAGGAAACTAGGTCGATGATTCCCCACGGGGTGTAGCCCAGGAGATCGACGCCGTCTTCGAGGACGGCCTCCTTTACTGCCGCGATGTGATTGCGCAGATAGTCGATTCGGGCCTCATCGTGGATGGAACCATCGGCTTCCACGTTATCGACCGCACCGAAGCCGTTTTCCACAATGAAAAGTGGCTTTTGGTAGCGGTTGTAAAGGGAATTGAGGGAGTAGCGCAGCCCTTGTGGATCGATTGGCCAGCCCCAATCAGAGGACTTGATATACGGATTGTCTACTGAATTGGGCAATCCGCCGTTGACCGAGGAACCAGCGTCGGCCACTGCATCGTGTTTAACGGTGTTGGACATGTAGTAGGAGAACCCGAGGTAGTCGACGGTGCCGTTGCGGAGAATCTCGTCGTCGCCTTCTTGGAATCCTGGGTTAATTCCCTCTCGCTCAAATTTCTTCAGAGCATAGGCCGGGTAAGAGCCGCGGATTTGTACATCGGGGAAGAAGTATCGATCGCGGCTAGCAATTTCGGCGGCCATGATGTCTGAGGGATTGCAGCTGTACGGGTACACCGGGACCATGGCAACCATGGCGCCAATCTGTAGGTCGGGATTGATCTCGTGCCCTACTGCTACGGCACGTGCGGAGGCGAGCAGGCAGTTGTGCGCGGTTTGGTACAGCACCTGCTGGGGGTTTTCACCTTCGGCGATGGTCACGCCCGAGTTGGTCCAAAGGAAAAGCGGGTTATCCACATTCATTTGGTTGTTGATCTCGTTGAAGGTCATCCAGTACTTGACCTTCTTGTGGTAGCGCTCGAAGCATACTCGTGCGAAGCGCTCAAAGAATTCCACGAGCTTGCGGTTACGGAAACCGCCGTATTCACGAGCGAGGTGAAGGGGAATCTCGAAGTGGCTTAATGTGATGACGGGCTCGATACCGTACTTAAGAAGCTCGTCGAAGACCTCGTCATAGAACTTGAGTCCTTCTTCATTGGGCTCAAGCTCATCGCCTTGCGGGAAAATCCTGGACCAGGCAATTGACGTGCGGAAGCATTTGAGTCCCATTTCTGCGAAAAGTTTGATGTCTTCGCGGAAGCGACCGTAGAAATCGATTGCTTCGTGGTTGGGGTAGAACTCGTTGGCTTCGATGGTTTCGGTGACGCGGCGGGGAACTCCGTGGGCACCAGCGGTGAGGACGTCGACGACGGAGGGGCCTTTACCGCCCTTGTTCCAGCCGCCTTCGAATTGGTGTGCAGCAACAGCGCCGCCCCAGAGGAAATCCGGATTGAGTGTCGTGGTCATTTACTTGGCTCCTTCTGCGTGAGTCTGGTTCGAGGACTTGGCTTCAACGGCCATGAGCTCGTTTCCATGAGTGGTACGGGTTGATGGATGGATGATGACATCAGCGAACTTTTTCGTATTCGTGATGATCACTGGCGTAGTGAGGGAATAGCCCGCTTGGGTAATCAATTGAGCATCAAATTCAACCAATAAGTCTCCTTCTTCGACGCGCTGTCCCTTTGTAACGTGACTGGTGAATGGCTTTCCCTTGAGCGCGACCGTGTCTAGGCCGATGTGGACCAGAACTTCAACGCCGTCATCTGAAATGATCCCTACAGCGTGTTTGGATGGAAGGACTGTCGCAACAGTGCCATCGAAGGGCGCGTAAACCTTGTTGTCGGTCGGTTCTACGGCCACGCCCTCGCCCATGGTGCCCTGTGCAAAGACCGGATCGTCCACCTCGTTAAGAGCGAGAACTGTGCCAGTCACAGGGCTTGAGATGTGGAAGACGGTCTCTTTTTGGGAGAGCTGGTTGTGGTATTCAGCGGATGCGGCATCGGAGTCGGGGGAGCTGTCGGTTGCTTCGGCAGGGGCCTCGGCGAGCACATCCGTGAAACCAACAAAGTAGACGCCGATGACGGCTCCGAAGAATGCTACAGCGCAGCCAATAATCTCTCCCATGAGCGAGTTCGTTCCAGGTTCGTAGGCATTCATGATGGTGAGCACGCCAGGTAGTCCTGCATAGACGTATTGCAGGGAACCGAAGAGGGACACCACAATGGCGCCTGCCGCACCCGCGACACAGCCCACAATGAATGGCTTCTTTAGGCGGAGTGTAACGCCATAAATAGCGGGTTCAGTGATGCCGAAGACGCCGGTCAGGGAAGCGGATGCGGCGACCTTCTTCATTTCGGGGCTGCGAGACTTGAGGAAGACTCCGAAGGCCGCTCCAACCTGAGCAATCACCGCAGCGGTCTGGAAGGCCTGGAAGGGGTCTGAGCCATACTGTTCAAAGTTTGCGAGGACCATTGGGGTAACGCCCCAGTGCACACCAAAAATGACGATTACCTGCCAGAAACCACCTACCATGGCTGCGGCGACAGGGGGAGCAACATCGACCAACCAGTTGAAACCGTCTGCAATGAGAATTGCGCCCTGGTTGGATAGAGGGCCAATAATCAGAACAGTGAGTGGCACGGCGATGATGAGGCAGAACAGCGGGGTAAACAGCTGCGTGATGACCTCAGGTAGGTGCTTCCGGAAAAACCTTTCGAGGTAAGACAATCCCTACACGACGAAAAGGGGTGGAAGCACAGTTGAGGTGTATGTGGTCTCGCTCAATCCAAAACCGAAAAGCGAAATGTGTTCGCCCTCGGCCACACGTGAGGCAATGTCGGCCATTTCTGGGGCGACGAGAGCGCCAACGGCGGCGACAGAGATGAATGTGTTGGTCTTGAAGAATTGCGAGGCGGTGATCGCGATGAGGATGGGGAGGAAAGTAAAAGGCGCCCAGCTCATGAGCGAGAAAATCTCGTATGTACCTGTCTCACCAAACTCCGGCCAGGCGGCAGTGATGAGGATGAGCGCACCTTGGATAAGGCCCGCTGCGGCGAGTACGTAAATGAAGGGGGCAAAGACCGCCGACATCATAGCGATGATGCGGTTCATGAGGGTGGGTTTATTGTCCTCGTCATCAATCTGCTGTTCATTAGGATCGATTCCTAGCTGATCAATGGCAGCTTCGTAGACCTCTCCCACGCGGTTGCCGATGACGATTTGGAACTGCCCTCCCTTCTCGACGGTTGTGATGACGCCGGGCAGATTCTCAATCTTGGTGTGGGCGTCTTCGGGAGTGCTCTTCAGGACAAGGCGCAGGCGAGTGGCGCACCGAGCAATTCCTGTGATGTTAGATGGCCCGCCGACCAAAGTGATGATGTCGTGGGCAAGCTTTGGATAATCACGCACCGAGGCGGTCATGATGTCCTCACTTTCGTTCTTAGGCTTTCGAAAAGTCCCAAAACGAAAAAGACTCGCGAGAGCAATGAAGCTGAAGTCCCTTTCGTTAAAGGGGATTCCGCTTCAGGTTCTTGCCTCTTGCGAGTAACAGGCCTGATAGCCGATATGTGACACTATAGCCCCTCTTGTGGCAGGGCACAAGAGGGGCTAGCTGTGACGTGGATTAAGCGGCTTTATCTGGAGCGTTGGCTAGCCAGCCGAGGTTGTAAAGGAAGAGTTCAACCTCTGTGAGATCCTCTTCGCTGGGAAAGGAGTTGGTCAGCGCCGCGTAGGACTCTTCGATGTCGGTGCGGGTGGCTGGGACGAGGCCGTGCTTGTGCAGATCTTCGGCGATCTGCGATACCAGCGGCGCCGGGTGCACCGTGTCAAGGTTGATTCCGGTGGCACTCTTGAATTCGTTAGTGATGGCGGAAAGGAATCCGGTCAGGGTATTCATTTGGCTCACCTCTCTATTTCTTGTCGTAATGATGCGGCCGTCCGCATCATGGGGTTAAACCAACTATATAGGTAAAGTTCTCTAAAAGCTAGCTTTCGTTCACGGCGAGTTAACTTTCAGTTAACCTAGCGCGAAATATGAGGTGAGAAACGAGCGCCTTTTAAGCCTCAATGGGCAGCCAGGCGTAGCCATAGGGCCCGAGCTCCACAGGGCCTAGGTCGACGGTCTGATCCGTGAAGTTGTGCAGGCACAACAACTCACCGCGCTGGAATCCCAGAACGCCCGTCTGACCGGTTTCCACGGCTTCGAAAGGTGCGGTGCCGAGTTCCGGATGTGCCTTACGCTGCTGGATTAGACCGCGGAGGCTGTGGAGGAGCGAGGAGTCGTCGGCAAGCTGCTCTTTCACTGAGACCCCTACGCCGCCGACGATGGGACGGCGCGGGTGAGCGGATGTAGTGAAACCTGCGCCCTCACCGGGCTCCCATTGCATGGGCGTGCGCACGGCATCGCGGTCGGGCAATTCGGGGGCATCGTTCATACCAATCTCATCGCCGTAATACAGGAAGGGCGCACCCGGCAGAGTCATGAGAAGTGAATAAAAAAGCTCAATCTTGCGGTAATCATTGCCCAACAGCGGCGCGAGGCGCCGCGCGATGCCCACGTGGGCGCGCATCTGCTCATCCGGCAGGTAGTGCTCGTACATGATGGCGCGCTGGTCCTCGTCGACCATTTCTAGGGTCAGCTCGTCGTGGTTGCGCAGGAAGGTGCCCCACTGACAACCCTGGGGAAGCTCCGGAAGCTCCGCCATGATGTCGTAGACCGGTGTGGCGTCCCCCAGCGCGAGGGCTTGGTAAAGCCGCGGCATCACTGGGAAGTTGAACACCATGTGGAAGCGATTGCCCGTGCCATAAAACTCCATGGTTTCTTCGGGCGGCTGGTTAGCCTCCGCGATCATGATGGCCTCGGGGTAATTCTCGTCGATGAAGGCGCGGACCTTCTCCACAAACTCGACCGTCTCCGGCAGAGACTCGCCGCCCACCCCATCACGCTCGTACAGGTAGGCGATGGCATCGAGGCGGAAGCCGTCCACGCCCTTATCTAGCCAGAAGGAAAGAATCTTGAATACTTCCTCGTGGACCTTCGGGTTGTCGTAGTTTAGGTCCGGCTGGTGTGAGTAGAAGCGGTGGAAGTAGTACTGCTTGCGCTCCGGGTCCCATGCCCAATTCGAGGTTTCCGTATCGGTGAAGATAATGCGGATCTCGGGGTAGCGCAGGGGATCATCGCCCCACACGTAATAGTCGCCGTAAGGGCCTTCCGGATCGGTGCGGGAGGCCTGGAACCACGGATGAACGGTAGAGGTGTGGTTGAAAGCCAAATCCGTCATGAGGCGCATGCCACGAGCGTGAAGTTCGGTGACGAGCTCGTCAAAGTCTTCCATCGTGCCGTAGTCAGGGTGAATGGAGTAGTAGTCGGCGATGTCATAGCCGTCATCGCGCAGCGGGGAGGGATAGAAGGGGGAGAGCCACAGGCAGTCCACTCCGAGCCACTTGAGGTAATCCAGCTTCTCAATAACTCCACGTAGCGTGCCAACGCCTTCGCCGTGGGTGTCCTTGTACGAGCCCACGAGGGCCTGGTAGAAAATGGCGTTATCGTGCCAGGTCATCGGAGATCCTTCCGTTTGGCCCGCCACAGCAGAAACTCCGCCAGGCACAGCGCGCCCGCCAGGAGCCCCGGCCAGATGGCGGGGGAGGGGTGAAAAAGATTGAGGACTGCTTGCACCAGCGCTAGGAAGGCAAAGAAGCCAACGAATCCCAGCGCGGTGTCCCATAGCAGTTCACGGCGCATTAAGCCTTGACACCTCCGGCGGTGAGGCCGGCGACGATGCGGTGCTGGAAGATGAGCACCATGATGATGAGCGGAACCGTTACCAGCGCGCCCGCGGCCATGGTGGCGGCATAGGGGTACTCGAAGGCCGAGGGGCCCGAGAAACGCGCGATAGCCACGGTCACCGGCTCAGTAGCAGTGGTGGATAGCTGCTTGGCCAGCATGAACTCGTTCCACGTTGTGATGAAAGCGATGATGGCGGTGGTAAACAGCGCGGGCGCGGCCAGGGGCAGGAGCACGAGGCGGAAAGCTTGACCGCGGGAAGCGCCGTCCACGCGGGCAGCTTCCTCCAGCTCCCAGGGCAGCTGACGGAAGAAGCTCAGCAGCGTGTAGACAGTCAGGGGCAGCGCGAAGGAGATATTCGGAATGATCATCGCGCGGTAGGTGCCAATCCACTCGAGGTTGCCAAAGAGCTGGAAGAGCGGGGTCACCAACGCGATGGCCGGGAACATCGAGGCGGCCAGGATGATGCCGGTGACGATACCTTTTCCAGGGAAGTCGTAGCGAGCTAGCGCATAGGCGGTGAACACGCCGATGAGGACTGCGACAGCGGTCGTGGCTAGGGAGATAAGCAAAGAGTTCCCCAGTGCGTTGAGGAAGTCATTGCCCTTGTCTGTTGCCAGTGCATCCCGGAAGTTGTCCAAGGTCACGTGCGTGGGCCACGGGGTGGTGTCGAAGGTATGGGACTTGTGCCGCAAGGCGGTGACAACCATCCAGTAGAAGGGCGCGAGCCCCCAGAACATGATGAAGAGGATGCCGAGGTAGTGGCCAAGCTTTTTCATGACTTCTTCTCCTTCTTCTGGCGAGCAGTACCGGAGATATCAGCGCCGAGGAAGCGGACGAGGATGAACGCGACGGTGAAGATAAGCAGGAAGATGAGTGTGGACAGCGCGGAGGCTGAGTTGAAGTGGCCCTGGCGCATGTCTTCCACCACCAGCTGGGAAATGGTGGCCGTCGGCGCGTTGGAGGAAGCGGAGATCATGATGACCGGCAGGTCGTACATACGCAGCGCATCCAGCGTGCGGAAGAGGATGGCCACCATGAGTGCTGGCCGCACCAGTGGCAGGGTGATGGTGAAGAAGGTTTGGATACGCGAGGCGCCGTCCACGCGTGCTGCGTCATAGACATCGCGCGGAATCATCTGCAGGCCTGCCAGGATGAGCAGTGCCATGAACGGGGCGGTCTTCCACACATCAGCGATAATCACCGCGAGGCGGGCATAGAACGGGTCCGTGGTCCATGCGATGCGCGAGCCGATGAGCGCGTTAACGATGCCATCCGGTGCAAACATGAACTGCCATAGCTTCGCGGTGACTGCGGTGGGAATGGCCCAGGGAACCAGCACCGCCGCGCGCACGAGGCCGCGACCGCGGTATTCGCCGTTCATCACCAGCGCCATGAACATGCCCAAAATCGTTTCCAGGGTCACCGTGACCACGGTGAAAAAGAGCGTGATCTTAAGTGCCGGCCAGAAATCAGTAGCGATGACGCCATCCGGGCACGTGCTGGCCTGGCCGGTGGCAGACATGCAGCGATTAGTGATCCAGTACAGGTAGTTCTCGAGGCCTGCGAATGCGCCTTCCTCGAATACACCCGTGGTCGGGTTAAGCCGCTTGTTGCCCTGGAAGGACAACATCACAGCGCGCACGATGGGATAGCCGATGACCACGGCCAGCGCTATCAGCGCCGGCGCGATGAGCGCAGCAACGCGCAGATACTGTCTGCGGGGCTGCGCGGTAGGCGGTGCTCCAGCCATGCGGTGCCTGCCTTTCTGATTTATAGGGGAGGGGGTTATCGGGGGTTGGGGAAAATCATAGCGGGTGGCGTAGACATCCTCTGGACATCCTCTGCGCGCGAGCACCTTGATGCCCATTGGTTTAAATCCAGATCAAAGAAGGAGGCGCGGGCAAGTCACGTGGACTTACTCGCGCCCCCATTTCACGCTGGGAAGATTAACCCTGGGAGGCTGCCTCGATGGCGGCCTTCATGTCCTTCGTAGCGTCATCGACGGACTTGTCAGCGGTCAGAGCCGCGTAGGCGTTATCCTGCACGGCCTTGGAGATGGCGGTGTAGAACGGGGAGACCGGACGCGGCGCGGCGTTCTCCAAGGACTCCTTGAGAGCCGGAAGGTACGGGAACTCCTCGACGAGGGACTCATCGTCGTAGATGGAGGCCAGTACCGGCGGGAAGGAAGCCTCAGCGAAGGACTTCTGGTTCTCCTCGTTGATGATGAACTTCATGAAGTCCAGGGCCGTAGCCTTGTGCTCGGAGTTGATGTTGATGCCGTTGTTGTAGCCACCGAGGGTGGAGACACCGACTCCGTCCTTGCCCACCAGCGGCTGGACTTCAAACTTCACGCCAGCCTCTTCGGCATTGGTGTACATGTACGGCCAGTTGATGGCAAAAGCGGTCTTGCCCTCAGTGAACGCGAGGTTGGTCTCCTCCTCCGTTGTGGCGGTGGAGTCCTTGGAGATGGTGCCGTCTTCGTAGGCGTCGACAAGCGCCTGCAGGCCTTCCTTGGCCTCGTCGGAGTCAACAGCGACGTTGCCCTCATCATCCAAGATGGAGCCGCCCCAGCCCTCGATGAAGCCGGCGGTGTTGACGGTGAGGCCCTCGTACTGCTTGAGCTGCGTGGTCAGGCAGGAAGCATCATCCTTGAGAGCCTCGCAGGCAGAAGCGATGTCTGCGAACTTCTCCGGAGCCTTGTCCGCCAACTCAGTGTTGCGGAAGAGCAGCTGGCCGTTGGTGTTCTGCGGCAGCGCGTAGAGGGTGTCGTTGTAGGTGGCGGACTCCACGGTGGGCTCCAGCAGTCCGGAGGTGTCCACCTCAAGGTTACCGGTTAGCGGTGCCAGCCACTGGTTAGCGGCGAAGTCCGCGGTCCAGACCACGTCCAGCGCCATGACGTCGTAGTCGGAGTTGCCCGCCTGCAGGGACTGCACGAGGGTCTCGCGCTGAGCGTCGGCCTCGCCGGCGAGCTCCTTGAGCTCGACCTTCTCATCTGGGTGCTCGGCGTTCCATGCCTCGATGATGGGCGTGATCTTGTCGGTATCGTTTTTGCCCATGGCGAAGGTGATGGGGCCGCGGCCGTCACCATCAGTCGAGGAGGCATCGGAGCCAGTGCTTGACGACGATCCCTCGTCGCTCGAGGAGCAACCCGCCAAGGTCAGTGCGAGTGCAGCGGTGGTGACGACAACGCCGCGGCGGACAGAACGCAGCGAGCTGGGGAGGAAGGGCTTCTTCATTGAATATTCACCTTTCGGAAAACTTCTGATGACTACAAAATAGGGGATCATCCCCACACTGCACGTGGTTTTGGCTTTTAATTCACTTCAAACGGGGGTGAAATCACCCCTGTCCGTGGTGTTTCTTAAGCCTCAATACGCTGGCCGGTCTCCGGATCGAAGCGGTGAGCCTCGCGGGGGTTAAAGGTCAGCACGACGTTCTCACCACGCTGCGGAACGTTGTCGCTCGCGCGGGCGACGAAGCGCTGCTCGCCCACCATGACGTAGACGAAGGACTCAGAGCCCAGCTCTTCCACGAACTCCACCGTGCCTTGGAAGCCAATCGGCCCCTTATTGATGAACATTTTTTCCGGGCGAACGCCGACGCGTCCGCCGTTGTAGTCGAAGATGTTCATCGCGGGGGAACCGATGAAACCGGCGACGAATTCGTTAGCGGGAGCGTCGTAGAGCTCGCGCGGTGGCGCGACTTGCTGCAGAACACCGTCCTTGAGCACGGCCACGCGGTCACCCATGGTCATGGCCTCCACCTGGTCGTGGGTGACGTAGACAGTGGTGGTGCCGAGACGCTGTTGGAGGCTGGCCAGCTCCGCGCGGGTTTGCACGCGCAGCTTAGCGTCGAGGTTAGACAGGGGCTCATCCATGAGGAAGGCCTTCGGCTCGCGCACGATGGCGCGGCCCATGGCCACGCGCTGACGCTGACCACCGGAGAGGTCTTTGGGCTTGCGCTGCAGGTACTCCGTCAGCCCAAGGGTCTTCGCTGCTTCTTCTACTTTGGCTTTGATTTCAGCCTTGGGCATCTTGGCCAGCTTGAGGGCGAAGCCCATGTTCTGGGCAACGGTGAGGTGCGGGTAGAGCGCGTAGTTCTGGAAGACCATGGCGATATCGCGATCGCCTGGCTCAAGGCCCGTGACGTCTTTGCCGTCAATAAGGATGCGGCCGCTGGAGACCGGCTCCAGCCCCGCGAGGGCGCGCAGGGTGGTGGACTTACCGCAGCCGGACGGGCCGACGAGGACTAGAAACTCGCCGTCCGCAATCTCGAGATTGAGGTCTTTGACCGTGGGGTTCTCGGCACGGGGATAGGTGATGCCGACGTTCTCAAAAGTGACCTTTGCCATGGATTCACACTAGCACCTGGCGGTGCGTGCATTAGGCTGGAATTTGTTATGAAGAAGTTCGCTCCACTCCTCGCACTGCTCTTGGTCGGTTGCTCCAGTACGGAATCCGCCGAGTCCTTTGCGCCACTGACAACCGTTTCTACTGGGACTGCTGATGCGTCTTCAGCGCCTTCGGAGACTACGACGGAGTCATTGACCTCCACTACCAAATCTTCTTCGGAAGAGCCTTCCCCGACGATGCCCTCGAAGGAGTCCGCGACATCGCCGACGACTTCGGCTGCAGAGACGCAGCGCGATACCGTGTTCCGCGCTATTTTTGCCGATACTGTCGACGCATCTGACGTCCGCTCACAGTTGGTGGACAATGGCCACGTGAATCGCTCCACCATGCGTGCCAGCATGAAGGGGATGGGCCTGGATGTCTCGGATTCGGAATTGCAAGAGTACGGCGAGTGGGTTTGTGAATGGGTTACCCCAGCAACTCGCTATGTGCTGGTGACTGAAGGGAAGCCGGACAGCCTTGGGGCACAAGACCGCGCTGATTACGACAAGTTGATCGGGGATACTGTTTCTTTCCTGGCAGATACGCGGCAGATCACCGTCACGCCTGAGCAGGTCACCCATGCGTTGCCGCAGGCGGTGCTGACTACCTGTCTTGACGATGCTACTGCCCGCACAATTCTGGCCAATCCGGATTACTTTTAGTTACTTCGAGGCGGCAGTGATCCGGCGGGTAACCTAGGGTGCATGACTGCACTTGATATGGACCGAATCCGCGAGGCGCTGAGCGAAGACTTCGCTGTTATCGATTACACCGAGTCCACTGGCTCCACCAATACCGATCTCATGCAGGCCGGCAAGGTGGCTGATGGCACCGTTTTGCTGGCTAATGAGCAGGTTGCCGGTAAGGGCCGATTGGGCCGTCAGTGGGTGAGCCCGGCTGGTTCGCAGCTCATCTTTTCCGTTCTCATCCTTCCGGATTCGTTGGATCACCTCGGTACTTTGCCGCTAGCTGCCGGCTTGGCCGTGACTGATTCCGTAGAGGGTGCGGTACTCAAGTGGCCGAATGACGTGCACATCGATGGTAAGAAGCTGTGCGGTATCCTCGCCGAGGCTGGTCCAGTGGGCGAGGCCTTCAAATCTGCTCCGAAGACGGAAGTTTCCAAGGCTGAAATCAACAAGGCAGAGATCAACAAGGCAGAGATCAACAAGGCAGAGATCAACAAGGCAGAGATCAATAAGGCAGAGATCAACAAAGCCGAGGTCAGTAAAGCTGAAATCGCCCCCAAGACCCAGTCTGCGAACCCGCCTTCAGCCCGCGTGGTCGTGGGCATGGGCATCAACGTCACCCTGACCCGCGAGGAACTGCCCATCGAGGCCGCGACATCGCTCGCGCTCGAAGGCCTTGAGACCGACCGCACGCAGCTGGCCATCACCGTGCTGAAGAACCTGCGTCGCCGCATTACCCAGTGGGAGCAGCAGGACCCACAGCTTTTGGCTGATTACCGTAAGGTGTGTTCTTCCATCGGGCAGGAAGTCCGCCTCGAAGCCCCGGCCGGCGACGTCATCGGCACCGTCGAGGGCGTGGCCGATGATGG